>NZ_CP147247.1:3895000-4227500 GCF_002140975.2 Enterococcus sp. 9E7_DIV0242 | reverse complement strand
CCAGTTTGCTGTCCATCTGTGGTATGAAGTGTGAGCTGTCCATTGTCTTCCTTAATCGACCAATCCTTACTGAAAGTATGCAAGAATGCCGCCTTTTCTGTTGCTTTTTCAAAACAGATCCTAAACCCATCCATCGGATACAAGTGCTTTATCTCCTCCATGCTACCTGCACATTGAATTTCTCCTTCATGAAGAATTGCAACTTGATCGCTGATTTTCTCTACATCCTCTAAGATATGGCTGGAAAATAGAATCGTTGTTTCATGCTTCAAAGATTGCATTAGCTCTAACACTTCTTTTCTGCCTACAGGATCTAAGGCAGAAGTTGGTTCATCACAAATAATCAATTTAGGGCGGTTCAACAGCGCTTGAGCTAAGCCAAGCCGTTGCTTCATTCCCCTTGAAAACTTGCCGATCCTTCTCTTGCCGCTTTTCAAGTTGACTAGCTCTAACAACTCATCTACCCGTTGCTTCAATTCTGTTTTTTCAATACCAGTGAGCTGACCAACCAAATACAAGTATTCTCTGGCAGAATAATAAGCATAGAAGGAAGGAACATCTGGTAGGTAACCAATCTCTTTATTCGTCACTTGATTATTGTAAACTACTTTTTTACCATCTACGATCACTTCGCCTGCTGTCGCCTCCAATAATCCTAGAACAATATTCATCGTTGTTGTTTTTCCAGCACCATTTTCACCAACAAACCCATAAATTGAATGTTCCGGAACCTGAATACTGACAGACTTGAGTATTTCGTCTTTTCCGAAGCTCTTACGTATATTTTTGACTTCTAAAATATTCATGCTTCTTCCCCTCTTCCAACTAAAAAGTAACCAATTGGACCAATAATCTGGAGCAATAAGACAGCCAGAGCCCAAAACCATACATTGCCGAACCGAAAACTCCTATGCTTCAACACATGGATCAATGCAATAATCGACAAGCTGAATGAAACAAGTAGATAAGGTAAAAGGTATGGCAAATATTGAATAAGTTCATCCATTACAAACACCTTCTTTTATATTATTTGTATCATCAATACTAATACAAATAATATAAAATAGCAACAAAAAATGGTAAGCCCATCCTCAGAAGCCTACCATTTCCCCCAAAAAATGTCTTCTTTGGGCTTTTTATTCTATTTTGTACTTTTCACTTCGAAAATACTGCCTTCCTTTCGATAGCCTTTGCTTTCATAAAAACCATCTACATCAGACATGACATAAATAGTTTGATCTGAAAAAGCCATACACACCTGCTCCATCAGCATCTGGGCAGCCTTTTTCCCTCGAAACGCCTTGTCAACCAACAGATCATAGATATAGACACCGAATATACCGTCTACACGACAGCGGCAAAAACCAATCAGCTGATCCTCAGCAAACGCCACAAATGTTTCTGAGGCATTGATTGCTTCAAAATAGGCCTCGCTAGTCTCATCAGATGTGTAATCGCTCCATTCATCCCCTTCACGTAGCATCAGCTCCAGTAGCTGATCCCAATCTGTTTCTCGATATTTTTCTATAGTGAACATCTCCGCATCTCCCAGCTACTTTATTCTTTTTTTCAATATTTCCGTCTGTAAGCCATCCATCAAACCTAAAAAATCTGTTTCAAATCCATTGGATGTCAACAACCGTCTAGAAGCGACATTCTCAGGGTCAATAATAGCTGTAAGTAGAGAAAACTCTGAGCTATCACCTAGCTCCAACAGCTTTTGCATCGTTGCTTTTCCATACCCTTGATTCCAATACTCCGGCAAAAACATATAACCGATTTCCGCCTCATCTTCTTTCGGAGTCAAGTGTGCATAACCAATAAAGGTATCTGTCTGACTAACCAATACCTTGAATGAGCCAAACCTTGTTTCTTGATTTCTTAAAAGCAGCTTCTGGTAGTTCTCTTCTGCTTCTGATTTTGGAATCGCTCGTTCCGTGATTTGAGCCATAACGCGCTCATCTGATACTAAGCGATAATACGCCTCAAAATCCTTTGATGTAAACTTATGAAATTCAATTGATCTCATTTTTTCCTCCTTTATATCCTAAAGCCTTACAGCAAGCACCTTTTACTTACAATCTCCTCGCAGTCTGTTATAATAAACATTTGTACAGGAGGTAGTTATGGAGAAGCATCTATATCTCATCATCAACAAAGAAGCCGGAAGTGGGAACGGCAAAAAAGTTGCTGATAAATTAGAGAAGCAATTGGCATTGCTCTCAGTTAAGCATACCATTTTTTATACAGAATATGCTGGACATGAACGCTTGATCGTCCAACAGCTTGCCGTAGAAACTTTAGTTCCATGGCAAGAAGCACAGGAACATGACCTTTTTCCTCTGCTAGTCATCATGGGTGGTGATGGTACATTGCACAGTGCAGTTAATGCATTATATGAAATCGACCCAACAATTCCTGTGGGTTACCTGCCTTGCGGATCTGGCAATGACTTTGCTCGTGGAACAGGTATTGAGCGCCAGCTTGAAAAAGGATTATCACAAATCCTGAGAGCCGAAGAGCCTCAAATAATTCAAGTCATTCGATATGAGGATGCTGTCCAAAATGAAAAGGGATTTGCCGTAAACAATGTAGGCATCGGATTAGATGCTGCAATCGTTCAGGCAGCCAATACATCGAAGACTAAGCAAACATTGAATAAATTTAACATGGGCTCTCTTTCCTATCTTTTTTCGATCCTAAAAGTCTTATTTACTCAAAAAGGATTTCCTATCCTAGTGGATATCAATGGAAAAAGCATGGAGGTCAGTCGTGCCTTTCTTTGTACAGTAACGAACCATCCCTACTTTGGCGGCGGTGTTGCTATCGCTCCTACAGCTGATCCAAGAAAGCCAATATTCGATCTGGTTTTAGTCGAACGAATCAATATCTTCAAAATTTTCTGGTTGATTTATTTACTTTCTCGAAAGAAACATATGGAATCAAAAAACTTCCACCACTACCAGACGAGTAAACTGCGAATTGTTTCTACAATTCCGGAGTACGTCCATGCAGATGGAGAAATTTTAGGAGAACAAAATCTGGATATCACTTTTACGATCCATGAAGGACTATTTTGGTTTACGGATAATTGATTTTTACAAAAGACCATTGGCAATGTTTTATTTGCCCAATGGTCTTTTTCTTTAACTATCAATAACCTCAAAATCACATTCTTCCAATGAAATTCAACTCATGAAATCCATCGGCGTAACATTTTCCATGCCGATCATCGGATCGATCGATTGCTCACGAACCTTCTGCTCAGTGAGCAACCAGTCCATCTCAGCCTCTATTTTTTCTGTCACAGTACGCCCTTCATCAAACAAAGAGATTTCCTGCACAGCCGGCTTTTCTTGTTGTATTTTTCGTTCTGACTCAGAATTGTATTCTGCTGATTCCTCTTCGACTATTGTCTTCTCAGTCACTTTTGGCTTTGCTTCAGTGAAACTGTCGCTGCCTAAATCAGCATCAGAAAATGGCGAATCATTCGTCAGTCCTTCTTCATAGGCTTCTAGCTGTGTTCGGATTGTTAGAGACATGTTTCCAGCTTCAACAATTCGCTCTTTCAGCACAGTTCTCCGACTCGCGGATTCTCTACTCACACATTCTTGAAACGCATTGACCTCGCCCAAAAGGATGAGTAACTCCTTGCTTCTAGTCACAGCAGTATAGAGCAGATTTCTCTGCAGCATCCGATGATACTGTCTGACCATCGGTAAAATGACCATCTTGAATTCGCTCCCCTGAGACTTATGGATTGAGCAGCAATACGATAGAGTTATTTTGTTCCACTCGTTTCTTTTATAGCTAACCTCGTTATTATCAAATTGAAGGACCAGCTCATCTACCTTATCTTCCGATTCTTTCGCTGTAATGATTCCAACGATTTCACCCATATCACCATTAAATACATTCAACTCAGGAGTATTTACCAGTTGAAGGACCTTATCCCCAATACGATAAACTGTATCGTTCCAAGCCACTTCCTTTTTGGTTCCATCATTCGGATTAAAAATTTCCTGCATCATCTTATTCAGTGCATCGATGCCTGCAGCGCCTCGGTACATCGGTGCCAACAGTTGGATATCCTGTGCCGTAAACCCTTTGAGCTTCGCTTTTGTCACTATCTGACGGACATAGGTCTCGATATGGTACATATCACTAGGAAAAAACGAACGATCCTTCTGATTTTTAGTAAAATCAGAAGGTAGATGGCCTTGTCTAATTTCATGCGCTAACGGAATAATGCTTGATCCGTCTCCCTGACGATAGATTTCTGTCAGCTCAACACTTGGAATTTCTTCGATTTCCAACAAATCATGCAGCACTTGTCCCGGTCCGACAGAAGGCAACTGATCTTTATCTCCAACAAGAATGACCTGCATATTCGTTGGGATCGCCTTAAATAAGGTATTCGCTAACCACGTATCGACCATTGACATCTCGTCCACAATCAATAGTCCGCCTTCAAGCTCTTTGGCACTCATGCTCGGATTTTTTTCTCTCCCAGTCAAGCCCAATAAGCGATGAATCGTACTGGCATTCAATCCCGTCGTTTCATTCATCCGCTTTGCGGCACGCCCAGTCGGAGCGGCCAAATGAATTGGAAACATCTCCTGCGTATAATCCTTGATATCCAATGAAAGCCCATTTAGCTCAGCAAATAGATTAACAATTCCGTTGATAACAGTCGTCTTCCCGGTCCCTGGCCCACCAGTTAAAATGAATAATGGTGACTTGATTGCTTCTTCAATAGCGGATTGCTGAGACTCACCATAAACAATACCCAGCTGCTTTTCAATCATCCGGATGTTTTTTTTGACCTCATCTGAGTCGTAAGATATTTCTTTTTTTCGCGCTAATAACCGTTGAATAGAAGTACCTATCCCCCATTCAGAAAAATAGAGACTGTTTTCAAACAGCTTGGTTTCCTCTTGCTGAATTTTCCCCTCTTCTACTAAATGAATGATTTGATTCGCCACCTGATCCAAAGAAATTTCCACTGGTCTGCTGGCTTCGAGAAGCTGAACAACTTCATTCAGCAAGACTTCTGCTTCGACGTACGTATTTCCAGAACGGGCAGAGTGCTGAAAAATCTCATGAGCGATTGCCGCTCGAACGCGTTGATCTGCATCTGCCCGTATCCCGATTTGCTCGGCCAGACCATCTGCACGCTTGAAACCAATCCCCTCAATGTCTTCGACGAGCTGGTATGGGTTCTCCTGAACAATAGATAGCGCTTCTTCTTTATAGGTTTGATAAATAGTAAATGCCAGCTGACTGCCAAAACCATAGCGGCTCAAACCAACAATTACCTGTTCCATTCCGTGATTCAAGCGAATCGTATCAAGAATCAGCGCTTGCTTTTTCGCATTCAATTGAGGAATTTGCTCAAGAAGCTGGGGCTCTTCAATAATTCGATCGATGGCTTCCTCCCCCAGAACCTCCACAATCTTCTCTGCTGTTTTTTTCCCGATTCCCGGAAATTTATCACTTGAGAGGTATGCAACGACACCATTGGCCGAGGTCGGACGTTCTTGTCTGTAGCTGTCTACTTGGAATTGCCGCCCATAACGAGGATGGTCGATAAACTCACCAAAGAAACGATACGGCTCTTCCTCTTGAATATCACCGAAGCTGCCAGTAACAACAATTTCTTTCTCTAAAAAATCTGTATTTGTATCTGTCACCGTAACCAAAAGTACTTTATAAAAATTACTGGGATTTTGAAAAAAGATTGCTTCCAACTTACCTGCAATATACTTTTTTTCTTCCTCATATGCATCCATCATTTCAACTGTCACCCCCTACTCCTACTTTGAAATATTAGCGCAAGAAAGAATCATCATTCCACAAAATCATTTCAAAAGGCAATTGATTCTCCGGTTCCCTTGTTTTTAAAATCGTCAGACTATTATTATTAAGCCCACCCATTTCTCTCAACTCTGCCAAGTGTTTTCCTGATAGATGCTGTATAGCAGCCGTCAATGATGCACCATGCCCGACAAACAAGTAAGGACCTTCCCCGTCTGTCACAGCTTTCTTCACAACACTTGAAATACGGGCAATCGCTGATTCAATTCTTTCACCCTCAAACACTTGTGGCTCATAGTGAGCGAGATTATAGCGCATATTCTCTAACTGTTCCTCATACTGCTCACGCATCTCCATAATCAGCTGCCCCTCTAATCGACCCAACCCCAGCTCTCTCAAATCATCCGTATAAACGATTTCAACAGGCTGGAGCAATTCATCATTCAGTCCTTGCGCAGTTGTTCGAGCACGTAAAGAAGTACTTGAATATATTTTTTTAAAAGGAACATGCTTGATTTCGTTCCCTAGTTTTTTGATTTCTTCATAGCTTGATGGAAGCAGCGGTGAATCACCTGTCATCCCTTGAAAGCGCAGCTCTTTGTTCCATTCTGTCTTGCCATGTCTGGTAAAGTATAAGTCCATTTTTCCGTAATCCTCCACTGTCATTGTTTCCATGTTCAATACTATCCAGTTTATCATTTTCAATGAAAAATATCCATGCAGGTTCTCGTGATTCTCCAATTTGCAGAACCAATCATTAATGCCTTGGAAACTCGTAAAAGGGGCATTCTATATTTTCATTCACAGCCATCTTTGCTATACTGGAAAGTGGAGGTGATACAATGATTGAATTTGAAAAACTAGCCGTTGAAGCAAATGAAAAAGAGATAATTTCGCTATTGGATGCGCATCAAATCGAAGCTACAGGCGTCGCGCAACACATTCCAATAGATTTCTCGCTCGCTGCTTATGAAGACGGTACATACATCGGTGGAATCACTGCAAGTAACTGGATGAATACCACACATGTTTCGCTCCTTGCAATTGATAAGAACTACCGCAAACATGGTCTAGGCTCAAAGCTATTGATACAGGCAGAACAATTTGCTCAAGAACAACAGGCTGAAATCATCACGATCAGCACACAAGACTACCAAGCGAAGGGTTTCTATGAAAAGCATGGATACACTGTATTTGGTCAACTAGCTGATTCACCATTCAAAGGTACGACAAAATATTACCTAGAGAAACGATTAACAACAACTATTTAAAAACGGTTGGGCAGCACTTGGCACCCAGCCGTTTTTTATTCCTTTATTTTTCCTATATTAATACAGATAACTGATATCACTGGCAACTGTCGGATACAGCATAATTTGATTTGCCAAACGCTCAGCTGGAATTTTTTCATTGATCATCACAGTCATCAAATTGATCAATTGATCTGCCTCATTGCTTAACACCGAAGCCCCAACCAGCAACCCGCTTTCTTTGTCACTAATAATCGTTGCTTTTGCTACTGGTTCGTTTCGCTGCTTATACGTAAACCAACTTGACATATCCACTTCCTTTATTTCATAGGCATCCTTTTCATGTTCCTCAACAGTTATTTTCCCAACCTGAGCTAGTTTAGGGGAAGCAAAAAGGATCGTAGGAATTTCAGGATAGGCAATTTTTTCTGTTGTGCCTTTTCCTAATAATTTTCCCAGATAGCTACCTTCAAAGCTTGAGACGGGCGTCAGCTTCGGTTGGCTCTTTGCCAGACAATCACCTAAACCATAGATATTTGCTACTGTTGTTCGCAAATATTCATCGACCTTGATGCCCTTCTTATCATAGGCAACACCGAGCTGATCCAATCCCATATCCTCTACGTTAGGGATTCTACCTGTTGCGCAGATGATCTTATCAACAGCCATTTCTCCTCCAGATTGAAGCTTCGCAGTATACTGCTCTTCCTCCTCACTAATTTCAATAACCGATTCATTAAAATGGAAAATGATTCCATTCTCCTTCATATGTTGAATCACATCATCGACTTGCTTAGAATCGAATCCCTTTAATGGCTGGTCATTGTGGTGGATGATGTGCACCTCACTTCCACAGCTTGCAGCAATATTTGCCAGCTCAAAAGTAATATAGCCACCACCAATAAAAACCATCTTTTTTGGAAGATGAGGCATCGATAAAAACTCAGTACTCGTTTTCATGTATTCCTTACCTGGAATATCCAGTATGGCTGAACGTTGACCAGTTGCGAGGATGAATGAATCTGCGGTATATTTTTCTTCCTCTACTATTACTGTATGTGCATCGCTGAAAACAGCACGCCCTTCAATTGTTTGTATCTCAAAATCCCGCAGCCCATCTCGTTGTTCTTTGGGAACAGCTGAAGTAAATTTTTCCTTGAAAGCCATCAAATCCTCCCAACGAATTGCCGGCTTTTCTTGATAGCCATGTCCAATCAGCTGATCCATATTTTCCTGAACTTCTATCGCATGATAGAGGATTTTCTTAGGATCACAGCCTCGATTCGGGCACGTTCCACCCCATTTATCTGACTCAACAACAGCCACTTTCTTTCCAGCGGTTTTCAAATCATAGGCAGCTGCCATTCCTCCTGGTCCACTGCCAATAATGATCACATCAAATTGATTCTTCATTTCTCGTTTCCTCCTCTGACATTCTTTCCTTCATTATATCGAAGGAGAAAAATAGTTACGAATAAAAGGAATTTGAAAGGCATGTGAAGCACCTTTAAAAAATAAATATACTTAAAATCTTTCAATTTTCTCTCACGCAATGTCTTCGCTAGTTTTAAATAAATGAAAAATTTTCTTATTTCTCTCATATTTTTTCTATTATCGTACAATTTCTGGCATTTACATTACCAAGTGCCTTGTGATAATCTTTAATTATAGTGCGTTCAATTACGTATGAATAAAGAAATGGGGTTAGAAAATGAAAAAGATTGGTTGTTTAGGATTAGTACTCGTTTGCGGTATCGTACTCTCTGGTTGCAGTAGTACAGATACTTCCAAATTAGAAGAAAAACTGGATAAAATCACCAAAAATGTGGATGGACTTCACGAAAAAGTCGATGAGCTAAGTGAAAATGGTCTTGCAGCGAACAGCTCCGAAAGTTCCTCTGAGGAAGAAACAGACAAGTCTACTAAAGAAAAAGAGACCAAAGAAACAAAAGACAGCTCAAAAACCAAGGAAAGCTCTGAAACGAAAGACAGTAAATCAAAAGAAAAAACATCAGATGATACTAATGGTGTCAAGAACGTTGCGGTTAAGGATGATTCTCTGACCATGACAATCACTGATGTTACATTTGTTGAGCAAGCACCTGAATTTACAGAAGCAGAAGGACTTGTTGTTGTTACCTATCTAGTAGAAAATACGGGAACCGAAAGTATCGATTCTTATTGGGATCTTCAAAAATATATTTATGTTGCAGAGGACGATGAAAACTCTGAAAAGAGTCTAAATGGCGGAGGCGTCCTTGATAGATACGAAGCATTTGCAGAATTATACAAAAAGAGTCACTCAAAAATCAAGGTTGGCGGAAAAGCTGAAGGCGCTTTTGAATATTACATTACCGACAAAAGTAAAGATATCGTCGTAAAAATTGGTACAGAAGAGTATTTCAACCTATATGGAGAAGATAGTGCCGCTTCAGAGGTTTTTAGTAACGAGACAATTAAAAAAGATTTTAAAAAGAACGCCAAAATTGTTCCAAATGATTAGAAAGTCTATTTTATACAAAGGCTTGTCTTAATCTTTTATATTAGGAGGAAAATAAAATGAAAAAAATCACTGGGTTGGGTGTTATCTTATTATGCGGTCTCTTTCTTACTGGCTGTGGCAGTACAGATACATCTAAATTAGAAGGAAAAATCGATAAACTGGAAAAAAATATCTCTTCATTGAGTAAAAAAATTGAAAAATTAGAAGGTGTTGAAGCCTCTGACGATTCCGAAAAAGAAGACTCAGATGATGTACTTGAAGGAAAAGTAAAAGTTCCCGATCCTTATTTCAAAACACAGGAGCAGGTTGAGGCAGAATTCGAAAAGGCTGGTTTAAAAGTAAAATTCGTAACGAAGAACTTTGATGATGCTGCAACGATCAACAAAAAGAAAATTTATGAAGGCGACTGCTACCAGTTAGAAAGCGGCTGTGGTGCAGAATACTTTGGCAGTGACGATGTTGACCTAAAAGATGCTGGTTATTATGCTGAAAAAGGCGACACGATCATCGTTGGTTATACGGACCATGATTTCGATGGCAGCAAAGAAGCAGAGAGCTCTTCTAAAGAAAGCACAACGAAGAGTTCCAGCTCTGAAACAAAGGCGAGTGAAAAAGAAACAAAAACCGAAAGTGGTGTCACTAAATTAGATATCTCTGATGGTGAAATTGAAGCAATCAAAACGTATAAAGATTATTTAGACATCTATCAAAAAATCGTTTCTAACTATCTCACTGAATATGAGAATGTCTTTAAAGATACTGTATTGTATGATGAAGCCGCATTTGCCGACATGAAAAAGGAAAGTGAAGCTTCACTTGAGGAACAGAAAAAAGAATACGAAAAATTAGGTACGAAAACTTTGGTTGGTAAAGATACTCTCGTCAGCTTCTTAAAAACATATAGAGATAGCATGTCTGACTATATAGATACAATGAAAAATGCATTGAACTAAACGCTTAAAAACAAGCAAAAACCATACTAAGAATGGCTAACTCATTCTTAGTATGGTTTTTTATTATCTATCACTTGAACTAGAATTTAACCTGAAAGAACTAATCCAACTTATCATTCTCATAATGATGCTTCAATTCTAAATTTGGAAATGCTTGCTGCCGCAAGGCTTCATAAACAACTAAAGCAGCCGTGTTTGACAGGTTCAACGAACGCACGTGTTCATCGTTCATTGGTATTCTTAAGCATTTTTCTTCATTTTCACGCATGAAATCCTCTGGCAATCCTGTCGTTTCTTTACCAAACATGAAATAATGATTTCTACCATCTGCAAGGTTCTCATCACTATATACCTTATTCGCAAACTTTGTAATCAAATGTAAGGGCTCATCCCCTATAAAAGTCAGAAAAGCGGCCAAATCCTTATGATACGTGATAGTCACATCATGCCAGTAATCCAGGCCAGCTCTTTTTAGGTGCTTATCATCTGTCGAAAAACCTAACGGCTCAATGAGATGTAAGGGTGAATTCGTTGCAGCACATGTCCGAGCGATGTTCCCAGTATTGGCTGGTATTTGCGGTTCAAAAAGAACGATATGATTTGTCATTTTATGATTCCTTTCTACACAAAAAAGGTTGTTTTATTTGATGAATTAGGCAATAAAAAAACGTACCGCCTCGGTGTTAAATCACTGCGAGTCGCTACGTTAGTGAAGATCTTTTCACTAACTTTTATCAGAACAGGAACCTGATAAAAACCAATGAAAAAACAACTTGTATGTAATATAACACCAATAGCAGAGCTTTGCAATAGTTTTTCACAAATTAATTTTTTGTAAGCGTTATCTAATCTCTCCTACTAACATGCGCAAGTCAACTGTGATTTTTTCAAAAGGATTTCTTTGCAGTTCTGCTTTGATTTTAGGATCAGCCTGCCATTCTAATGGTGACATTTCCAATAAATCAAGGCGTCGTGCTTCCGGTATCTCAAAGACAGTCGCTACTCGCTCATTAGTGATGACCTTCATGGACTCAGAAAACTTATCAATCACCTTTTGATTCGAATAGGTTTGCTTCTTCTGATCATTTGGAAAAAATGCGGCTCGAAGTTCCTTCAAATACCCCGCTTCCGGAATGATTTTTACCACCTGTCCTCCTGGCTTCAATACACGAGCAAACTCCTTATAATGTGAAGGAGAAAAGATATTTAGAATACAATCAACTGAACGATCTGCAAATGGTAGATTCGTCAAATCTGCTGCACACCAGAAGGTTTCATTGGCTGGTTGATTTGTCGCAAGGTAAATTCCTTCCTTTGAAATATCAAAACCAATTTTTTTCTTTGCGGTACTCGCCTCTGATAATGCATTGAGAAAGCTTCCCTCCCCACAGCCGACATCAAGAACAAGCTCTTTATCATTCAAATAAGGAACAAGCTTTTTCAGCATACTTTCATACATGCCACTTTTGATCATTGCTTGCCGATGCACAAACATTTGATGATCATACTCTGTCTGTATATGCGTCTTAAGAAAATAGAGTGTTCCTTTTTTCGACAGCTCAAATCGATGTTTTTCTGTGCAAATCAAGGCATGGTCAGTTTGTATAAAAGAACTATGACAAATAGGGCATCGAAACGACGATGCATTTTCAGATAAAAATTTTTTTGCTATATCAATTTTTTTAAGCATGCACTGCTCCTTTTCATACCAATAATTTCATTCTGCTCTATCTTACAATGAGAAAGCTACTTTGGCAACACTGGAAAATGTGTTACAATGCCTATGGAGAAATCGAACAAGTTGAGCTTTGCACAGAAACAAGCTTTTCTCCTATCATTACTAAAAGGACGTTTCATAAATAGGATATTCTTACTGATATTTAAGGAGTGATCGACGTGATCAAAGAATTTTGTGCAGAAAATTATACAGATATCCCTACTGCTATTCGCAATGGTGCCGGTAGAATCGAGCTATGTGATAATCTCGCGGTTGGCGGAACAACCCCCAGTACAGGTGTAATTGAGGAAGCTTTACACTATGCTGGAGAACACTCTGTTCCCGTAATGACAATGATTCGACCTCGCGGAGGCAATTTTGTCTATAATGACATCGAACTGAAAATCATGCATACAGATTTGATTGAAGCAAAAAAAATTGGAACTGATGGGGTCGTTTTTGGTTGCTTGACACAAGAAAACTGGCTAGATGAAGAAGCATTAGAACTTCTTATCGAAACATCAGAGGGCCTACAAATCACTTTTCACATGGCTTTTGACTCATTAACTAAAGAAGACCAATTCAAAGCAATCGACTGGCTGGTAGAGCATGATGTACACCGCATTTTGACACATGGCGGACCTGCCGGATCAGCAATTGACGAGAACCTTCCACATCTGAAAGAATTGATCAGCTATGCAGCCGGAAGAATCATTATTCTTCCCGGAGGGGGAATCTCGTCTCAAAATAGAGAACAAATAAAAGAAGCACTTGGTGTCGAAGAGCTCCACGGAACGAAAATCGTTGCCTTTGATCAATAGCTAAAACTAAAAGAAGCCGTAAAGTCCAAAATGTACACATTTGGACTTTACGGCTTCTTTTTGATTAAGTAAAATAGCTCATAAAAATACTGGCAATATTAAAATAAATAAGGACACTTGTTAAATCACTCAAGGTCGTGATAAACGGACCGCTTGCCACGGCTGGATCAAAGCCCAGCTTGTCCATAAGCATTGGAATAAAGCTTCCTGCCAAATTCGCTACTGTAATGGCACAAAGCATCGCCATCCCAATCACAAAGCCAAGTGGGAAATTTTGCTTCCAAATACCAACAACAATGAATATCGTTAATCCGGTAATCGCACCTGTCACAACTCCTGTAAGGACTTCACTGACAATCAATCGCTTAAAATTATTGTCCTTTTCATCACTGACAGCTAAACGACGAACAGCAACAGCCAAAGACTGTGTTCCTGCATTCCCAGCTGTTCCGGTAATCAAGGAAATAAAGACTGCCAAGATACTGGCTTCACTAACTAAGGTTTCATAGTGACTGATAAGTGTAGCAGTAGACATCCCTAAAAACAATAGCGTGATGAGCCATGGTAGCCGCTTAGATGCTGCTTTGAATGGATTCTCGCTGACCTCTTCCACATCGACCCCGGCTAATCCTGAGTAGTCACTGGCTGCTTCATCATCGATGACATCAATGATATCATCAACGGTAACGATTCCCAGAAGATGATCATCATAATCAATAACAGGCAACGCCAGAAAGTCGTAATCACGAATCGTCTGTGCGACATCTTCCTGATCGTCTCCCACATGAACAGAAATCACCCGTTCACTCAAGATTTCACTAATCATCGTATCATCATCATTGATAATCAAATCACGAAGCGAAATAACTCCTACCAGGCGATTATCCTGATCCACAACATAGACATAGTAGATCGTTTCGGCAACATCTGCCTGATTTTTTAATACATACATCGCTGAGCGTACTGTCTGATTTGCAACAAGAGAGACATATTCGGTTGTCATGATAGAGCCGGCAGTATCATCTTCATAGTGGAGGAGCTCTTTTATCTCACTGGCGTCCTCTGCACTCATCAAGCTTAGATACTTGGCCATTTGCCCCTTATCCAGCATGTTCAATAAATCCACTGCATTATCCGTGTACATCTCAGAGAGCATTTCAGCCGCATAGCTTGGACGCATCTCTGCAATATAAACCTTCATATCATCATTATCTTCTTCAATGACATCAAACATATCAGCCAATTCCTTTGGAGATAGATAATTATAGACCCGTTCACGGTCCTCAGCCTCAAGAGATTGGTAGAATTGTCCCTGCTCGTATATATGAAGAGCTAAAAAGGTTTCACGAAATTCATTCATCTGCTCTGTTTTCAAAAAATTCAGCAATTCCTCGAATTGCGCTTCGATTTCTTGTCCTTCATTCATCCTTTTCCCCTCCTTCATTGGGTCTGTCTGAAGTGCCTAGCCAATAATTGCCTGCATATCCTCCGCCAAGGCAGAATCGATACTGATTTTTTCTCCTGTAAATGGATGAACGAAACTCAAATAGCTGCAGTGCAATGCCTGGCGCATTATTCCTTGCTCCATTGATCCATTGTATAATTCATCCCCTAAAAGTGAACAGCCAATACTTTCAAAATGCACGCGTATTTGATGTGTTCGACCTGTATGAAGTCGAATTTTTACAAATGCCCAATCATTCTTTTTCTTTTCAAGCCAATATTCGGTTTCCGCATGTTTCCCAGTTTCTATAACCATTCGTTTCAGCAACGAAGACATATCACGACCAATCGGTGCGATGATTTCAGCATGATCCAAAAGAGAGTCGACCATCCCCCCAACAAGTGCATGGTAAATCTTTACCACCTGTTTTTGCCGAAGCTGCTGATCAAGCAACGCATGTGCAAAGCCATGCTTGGCGAACAGCATTGCTCCTGAAGTGTCGCGATCCAATCGAGTAACGATATGAATCACCTGATCCTTGTAATTCATTCGCTGGTAATAGCCTTTGACCATATTTGCCATCGTTTCACTTGTATGGTATTGCGAAGGAATCGATGCGACACCCGTCGGCTTATTTACAACTAAAAAGTGCTCGTCCTCAAACAATATAGTTATCGGACTATCTGATGGACGCATCGTCTCATGCTGTCCTTCATCAGGAATCATGATCTTCAGTTGATCTCCTGTTGCTAATTTATACAACACATTTTCAACTTGGTTATTGACCGTAATCTGGCCACCTTGAAATTTTATCTTTGCCAACAGCCCCTTTGACACACCCTGCTCCTTCAAAAAGGACTTGATCTGTTGCGGCTGCTCCTTTGAAAAAAGCCATTGAAATTCCATATTTCTTCTAATCCTCACTGATAAATGCATCTTTGACTCTGTGCCAGAAATGCATATGCTTGTATGATGCAAAGTGGATACGTTCATCTGCGATTCGATAATGAATCGAATCTACATTTTCCTGATAGATATTCAGCTGATCCACTGTAATCAAATAATCACTACCCTCACGCAAATCAATAGACACCCATTCTGAATCTGCAATCACCATTGGCGAGCCTAATGTTCGGAAAACGCGATTGTTCAATGAAGCAATCTCTGCAAGCTGAAAGGCATTAATACTCGGATGAATCACTGCACCACCCACACTCTTGTTGTAAGCAGTTGAACCTGTTGGAGTAGAAACGGACAAACCATCCCCTCTAAATCGTTCAAACAATTCATCCTTTATATAGACATCTGCTGCCATTGTTCGGTTTGACCGCTTGATTGTGGATTCGTTCAATGCAAGAAAATGTCTATCCGGCACATCATCACAGAATTTAATCGTCACATCCAACAAAGGATAACTGATACTTTTCTCCTGCTCTATTAAAAAGCTGGAAACTAATTCTTCCAGCTCATAGTCTCGCCAATCTGTGTAGAACCCTAAATGTCCAGTATGGACACCCAAAAATTTCACATCATTCAAGCGATGATTGAATCGATGAAAGGCAGAAAGCAGCGTTCCATCTCCGCCAACAGAAATAATCAGTTCAGGATCGGTTTCTGATACCTCGATCTGTTTCTGTTCCAAAAGAGCCAGCAGCTGTTGTGTGACTCTTCTAGATTTTTGCTCATTGTTATGAACGATTGCTACCTTCATGCCTTGTCTCCAATCTACGTTTGACCTTCGTCTTTCTTCTTATGATACTTCTTCGCCGATTTTCCTCTTCCATGTGAGAAAAGATGCTGCGCTTCCTGAATTTCTTCTCGGATATTCGACATTTCCTCATCGAGCTGGTAGGCTGCTTCCGCTGCTCTTTGAAGTCGATCATTCAGCTCTTCCGGAAAATCGCCATGATATTTATAGTTTAATGAATGTTCGATCGTTGCCCAGAAGTTCATGGCCAACGTTCGAATCTGTATCTCAGCTAAAATCTTTTTTTCTCCCGTTATCAATTGAACAGGGTAAGTAATCACCAAATGATACGACCGATAGCCGCTCTCCTTCTTGTTGGTGATGTAGTCACGCTCTTGAATAATTTCCAGATCCTTGCGGTTTCTAATAATTTCAACGACCTGATAAATATCATCAACAAACTGACACATGATGCGTAGCCCCGCTATATCCTGCATCTCTTCTTCCAGACGATCCAGCGGAATTTTTCTTAAATCAGCTTTCGTCAAAATGCTAGTCACCGGTTTCACACGTCCTGTTACAAACTCGATAGGGGTATGCTTGTTATGCTCATTGAATTGTTTACGGATTCCCCGTAATTTTACTTTCATTTCTCCAACAGCTTGTTCATATGGCGCAAGAAAAAGTTCCCAGTCTTTCTCCATATTTCTCCCTCAATTTCCTTGAATTTGGCCCACTGCCTATTTTACCATAGACCGAAGAAAAAATGGATTTTTTATTCTATTGTAAGAATTATCAAAAAAATCAAACATATCAGTCACTTTTCTTGACGAAACTACGTAATCTATGTAAGAATTAAGTATAAAGAAGGTGAGTCTCCCTTGAGCAAAAATTTGGAAATCGAGTATAAAACGATGCTTTCAGAAGAGTCGTTTTTCCGAATTACTGATTACTTTCAACTGAAAGAAGAAGACTTCTTTGTTCAAGTGAATACCTATTTCGATACACTTGATTCACAGTTGAAGCAAATGAATGCTGGTTTACGGATTCGGTCCTTTACTGATAGTGCGGAGATTACCTTAAAGCTTCCTGAGAAGGTTGGCTTATTGGAAATCACAGATACAATTTCTCTGACACAAGTGCAAGAGATCACAAAATCCGGTGTATTCCCTGAAAATAGTGAGGTATTTCAAAAATTATTACAATTGAATATTACTACTCCCTTACATAAAATCGGTCAATTGAAAACCAAGCGAGCACAAAAAAAACTTCCCCAAGGTTTATTAGCTCTTGATGAAAGCTGGTATAACAATGATCATGATTACGAACTAGAGTTAGAGGTTACTGACGCTGTATCTGGAAGAAAGGCGTTTGAGCAGCTATTAATTACTTTGGCTATCAAAGAAATTAACGCGCCAAATAAAATCCAGAGAATGATGTCTTCTTTTTAGCAACTCTGTAATGCAGATGAGCAAAGTATTTCTTTTTTCTTTGTTTTTTTGGTACATTACATGAATTGGTTCGTGTTGTGCATTATGTCAAAGAGTCGAATTGGAGGAAGTATGAATGATTGAAATCTATTTGTTCGTTAATCCGCTAGGGAAAATCTGTTTGAACATAGAGAGAGAGATTTTGAAATTTGCACAAGCAGAAAGCAAGAAGATACAATTACGCTTAATTCCACTGGTAAATATGAAAACGATTAAGAACCTACTTAAAGTCCACGCCATTACATCTACTGATATCACAGGAAGAAATGAACTGTTCGAAAATATGTATTCTGCTGCATTAGATTTTAAGGCCGCCCAACTGCAAGGTAAGAAAAAGGGCCGACATATCCTTTTGAATCTTCAACAGATGATAGCAGAGGAAAACATCCCATATTCAACTGTTCTAGCCGAAAAGCTGATTGTTGAAGCTGGCGGCGATTTGGAAATGTTTCAAGCCGATCGTCATTCAAGTTTCGTGAAAGACTCTTTTCAAATCGATCAGCAAATCGCGCGAGAAATGGGTGTTTCAAAACATCCTTCTGCAGTTATTTACAATTATGCCTGTGACAGAGATTTTGGTGTTCTGATTGAGGAATACCTAACAATCGAGCATATCAAGCGTCTTTGTGAAACATCTGAAGAGAATTACGTTCATTTCCATGATCCGATTCAGTTGGCTGAAGATTTCGAACACTCCGTCCCTAAAGGACATTTACATTTACTATAAAAAAACGGAAACAGCTCGTTATTGCTGCTTCCGTTTTTTTGCTTCTCTATTTTTCCAGCTTTTCGATCAATGTTTCTAGTTCTTTCAAACGTGTTTCAAAAACTTGCATTGCATCTTCAATATAGCTAGGCTGTGTCATATCCACCCCAGCTTTTTTCATTACTTCAATCGGATAATCACTGCTTCCTGATTTCAGATAGCTTAGATATTTATCCAATGCCTCCGGTTCTTTTTTCAGAATTTTATCTGCCAAAGCAGAGGCTGCTGAAAAACCAGTCGCATATTGATAAACATAATAATTATAGTAGAAATGAGGAATTCTTGACCATTCCAACGCGATTTCTTCATCTACCGTCACTTCCGGTCCATAATATTTCACGTTTAACTCTGCATAATTTTCATTCAGAAAATCACTGGTCAGCGGTATTCCTTCTGCATCCTTAGTATGAATAAAATGCTCGAACTCAGCAAATTGTGTTTGTCGGAAGATCGTTCCTTTGAACCCATCCAAGTAATGGTTCAACACATACGCCCGAACATGTGGATCCTTCTCAGTTTCTAAAAGATACTCTGTTAAAATATTTTCATTGGTCGTTGATGCAATCTCCGCCAAGAAAATCGAATAATCCCCATAAACATATGGCTGGTTCCCTCTAGTGAAATAGCTATGAACACTGTGACCCATTTCATGAACAAGCGTATAAAGCTGGTCCAAGCTATCATGCCAGTTCATCAGAATATACGGGAATGTATCATACGCACCAGATGAATATGCACCGCTTCGTTTTCCTTGATTTTCAACAACATCGATCCAACGATTTCCAAAAGCTTCTTCCACTACAGCTAAGTATTCTTCACCCAAAGGCGCCAATGCTGCTATTGCTTTCTTTCGTGCATCTTCATAGCTGAACTTAACAGGAGCATTTCCAAGTATCGGTGTGTACATATCATACATATGCAGTTCATCTAGCTTCAACAGTCGTTTTCTCAAACTAACATAGCGATGAAGTAACGGTAAGTTTCGGTTAACAACATCGACCAATGTTTCATACACAGCTTCCGGAATATGATTCCCATCCAAAGCAGCCGCTCTTGCAGAGCTATAGTTTCTAACTTTTGCTTTATAATTGTGCATTTTCACATGAGTAGACAACGTAGAAGCAAATGTATTGTTAAATTGCTCATAAACGCTGTAAAGCTTTTTAAAAGCCGCTTCTCTCACTTCTCTTGATGTACTTTCCATCAGCTGACCATAGACTCCATGGCTCAGTTGAATTTTTTCTCCATTCTCATCTTCAATGACCGGAAACTTCAAATCTGCATTATTCAGGACAGAGAATGTGCTGCTGGAAGCACCAAAGATTTCACTGGCACCAGCCAAAAGAGCTTCTTGTTCCTCACTTAATACATGCGCCCGGCTATCTAACATATTCTCAATAAAATGTCTGTAAACTTCCAGATCAGAATTTTCTTTGAAATAACCCCAAATCTCCTCATCTGTCAAAGAGAGTACTTCCGGCTCAAACCACGCTACAGCCTCACCTACTTGAGAATAAAGAGAACCTGCTCTGGAATTCAAGGCTTGATATTTAGAATTTGTTGTATCTTGGTCATTTTTCAAATGAGCATAGACATAGATCACTTCTATTTTACGGAAAACATCAAGTAAATACTCGATTCCTTTCAGGAAGTCCGCACTGCCATTCCCTAAGGTTCCTTTTAGTTTTTTCGCAGTTTTTATTTCCTCTGACAATTCTTCATACGCTTTTTCAAAGGCTTGATCATCCTTAAAAATAGGCGTTAAATCCCAGGTCAGCTCTGTCTCGATTTCTTCACGTTTTGGTAACTGTTTTGCTTCACTCATACCTGCATTCCTCCATTCATACTATCTACAAAAATCCTTATTCACCTGTTAATACAAGTAAAAGAAATAAGCACTTTGCTTGTCTCTTTCATCGGATATATGAATCACGATAAATCATTTCCAGCATGAGAAATTACCAGTTCCACTAAGGTAGGACTTCCAATGGAATGTCGTGGATAAAAGTAAGACTGACTACTCGCACGAACATTCAATACATTCTCTTATATCAACTGACTTCTCTTCCCCTACCGGCGTTAGTCCTAGCAGGTCTTTCCCCTCTTGCCTATTTCGTCGTATTCATATAGTCTATAGTATCATATTTTTACTGGTGTACCAGTAATAATCACTTCTGTTCCCCATTTCTTATCCAGAAAAAGTGTTGAATGCGGCTTTACTGTATTAGTAGGATCAATAATTATCTGAAAGCCGTTTTCCTCTGATGTTTTCTTTAGCACACCGCAAGATACTAGCCCTTTTATCAAATAATGCGTCTGCCATTTTGCTAAAATCGGTAGCTCAATTAATGGAAATAATTGGTCCAGCTTCTGCTTCACTAAATAATCACGTGAAAAAGCTAATAGTTCCTCTTTCTTGATCACCTGTTTTTTTCGTCCCCTCAGCAAGTCCCAACACTGATACTTGAATAGTAGATCAGAGCCATTCAAGAGGAATCCACAATTAATTGGATAATAAAACCAAGGATGTAAGCTGAGCAAGTGTAAGCCATTTTGATAGTACAGGGACTGAACCGCCATTATATCACGCTTTCTCCCTCTCAATTTTTTATAGATTTCCTGATAAGCCGTTGACATTTCCTCTTCAGGCAAATATTCTCGAAAATGAAAAAGCCTTTTCTCAAACTCCTTATCCATGATTTCCCTCAATCTCTCCTCACCGAAACTCCAGCACTTTGTTCCATAGCGCATCTTGTTTGCTGCTAATTCTATATGATAACGTAGATAGAGTTTCTTTGTACGCCAATTTGCTGTCCATAAATGAAACCCAAGCTTTTCTGAATAGCTGCAAAATCTCCTGATTGCTTTTGAATTCTTTCCGGTATTCCAAATATGCTCTCCGCAAATCCAAAATGGCTGATACCCATTTTTTATATACGAAGCTGTTCTTTTTTCCATATCAGTCAAAGTCAGCGTGCTACATTGAAACTCGATTGCTAAATGACCAATCAACAAATCTGCTCGTTGTTGTATTTTTGGGATATAGGCTTCAAGTTGGTGAGCAATTCCCTGCTGCGAACACCATTCAACCAATAATTTTTTTAAAGTCAAATGCTCCTCTGATTCGCCTGTATTGGTAGATAAACAACTTTGATCTGATACATGCGCAAAATGAGGAATTCTGATCCTACCTCTTTTAAGCCGAACACGTTGATCACATATCGGACAAAAAAGACGTAACTTTCTCCATTCACCACTAGATTCTCTGGAGACCTGAGCCAAAGAAAATAACTTCCCCTCACTATTTTGTGCTATCAACATGTCATTCACCTCATAATAAAGTTACGCATGTTTGACCTTATCTCATGAAAAATATGTTTTTTATGCTATGTTCAGCTTTGTCCTCTATCACACCTTGGAAAATTCTTGAAAAAAGCTGACAAAAAAATAAGACGACTGAAAACTCAGTCGTCTTATTATTCATCTTAATGAAAGTAGTATCTTGTTAATTCAATCGCATTTCGTTCCATAATGCAACTTCCGTATTCGTTCAGAACTTCCGGCGTTACAGCCGACTGTTGCCCAAATTCAAGCAATCTGGACCACTCATTCTCAATTTCAGTTACAGAAACCTCATCTAAGAAAAACATTACTTGTAAAAAGTACTTGTCTTTGTATTTGTATAGGTTAGCCAGCATAGACTTAACATATATTTCATTGGCTAATTGAACCATTGACTCAAAACTATCCAACTCAAGAACATAACTTCTGATACTGTCGTCGATCAAGTCTTTCGTCTCATCAGTGTAGTTCGCTTCCAGTTGCTTTCTGATCATCTCACTTGCTTCATCAGAACTTAAATCACTGAAGCTCCCAATACTAGGTACATCTTCAACTGAAGCATTTTTGCTGATAAACAACTCTAAGCCATCGCTCTTCGGCAGGACCTGAAAAGTCACAGCTTCACTACCCTGAAATTCATCTTCAATATCCACTTCTTCTAAAATACTATAGAAAAAGTTTTCTACTTCTTTGTGATTTCCCAACAAATCCAAAAACGTGATGCCTCGATCTGCCAAGTCTTCATTGCCAATCAATACTCGAATCGTATTTTCATTAATATGTTCCATTTCCATCTGGTTCCACCTCGCTTTTTGCTCAAGTCAGGAAACTACTTCTTAGGTTAATTGTATAGCAATCGCCTCAAAAGTAAAGAGAAAAGTTTATTTATTTAGAATTTGCTAAATTATGTCCCAAATTAGAATAAAAGACTCACCTTTGTTGCTGTACAACTGACTTTACAGCCAATTATCTCTGACATATTTATATAAAAAAGAGACCTGACAACATTCATCATAAATGCGATAGGGCTCTCAAAAAAACTTGACAGAGAAAGACAACCATGTGATTATTTTCTCTGTCCATATTTTTAAATTTTGTTTGTTAGATTATCTAAAATCCATCACAGACTTACTGTAACAAAAAGTCTGTTGCGTATGTTTATAATCCAGCCATTAATTGTGCCTGCCGTAATTCAAGCTGACGGACATCTCTTGGTAAAAAACGACGGATTTCATCTTCATTGAAGCCAACCTGCAATCTCTTATCATCAATCATGATTGGTCTACGTAACAGTCCTGGATTTTCCTTGACCAGTTCTAACAGATCCTGTAAAGGAAGTTCATCAAGATCCATATTCAGTTTTTGGAAAACCTTAGAACGAGTTGAAATAATTTCCTCTGTTCCATCTTCAGTCATTCGTAGAATTGCTTTCAATTCTGAAATGTTCAATGGTTCTGAAAAAATATTTCTTTCCTTAAATGGAATCTCATGTTCTTGTAACCACGCACGAGCCTTTCGACATGACGTACAACTTGGGGAAGTATACAGTGTCAACATTGCGCATCACTCCTCTTTATGAGTTATTTATATATTTGGAACAGGAATAGCATCTGTTTTCCTATCCATCTATAGTATACCGAACTTCCAATTGAATTACTAGGGTATTTTTAAGAAAAATAATAATTTTTGTAATGTCAACATCAATTATTTTACCATTCAGACCGAATTAATACCCTATAGTAATAACATTATAACAAAATTAAACTTTTTATTAAAAGTTATCAGAACTAATACAGGTGTAAAAACTGTATTAGTTTGTGATTTTCGAGAATGAAGTGAGAAATATCACTTAAAACGAAGAAATTCTGTTCATTTCATTTTATTAATTGTATACTATTTTATAAGTGTAATTAATAGAATAAGGTGGGTAATTATGGAAACGATTTTCTCAGGTATTCAGCCGAGCGGTACGCCAACGATCGGTAATTATATTGGCGCAATGAAGCAGTTTGTGAATCTTCAGGAAAGCTACAATTGCTATTTCTGTATTGTTGATGAGCATGCGATCACGGTTCCTCAAGAACCACAAAAATTGAGACAACAGACACGTAGCTTAGCAGCTCTCTATTTAGCTGTTGGACTTGATCCGGAAAAAGCAAAGATTTTTATTCAGTCAGAGGTCTCTGCACATGCTGAGGCAGCTTGGATCATTCAATGTAATACATCAATTGGTGAGCTAGAGCGAATGACACAATTTAAGGATAAGTCGCAAAAGAATGGTCGGACAGGTGTTAGTGCCGGACTACTTACTTATCCGCCATTAATGGTTGGAGATATTATTTTATACAACGCAGATTTGGTTCCTGTTGGTGAGGACCAAAAGCAACATTTAGAGCTAACAAGAGATTTTGTCGAGCGCTTTAACAAGCGTTATGCGCAGCCAAATCAGGAAATCCTAACAATGCCGGAAGTGAAGATTGCTGAACAAGGCAGCCGAATTATGAGCTTACAGAATCCAACGAGCAAGATGAGTAAATCAGATGCAAATCCTAAAGGGTTCATTTCTATGTTAGATGAGCCAAATGTTATTCGTAAAAAAATCAAATCAGCTGTAACTGACTCTACCGGAGTGATTGAATATGATCCTGAAAACAAACCAGGTATCTCTAACTTGCTAAGTATCTTTTCTGCTGCTACTGATCGTTCGATTGACGAACTCGCAGAAGCCTATAATGGCAAGGGGTATGGAGAATTCAAAACAGATTTAGCTGAAGCGGTTGTTGCGCTGCTTGAACCGATTCAAAACAGATATAAAGAGTTGCTTGTTTCAGAGGAGCTTGATGACATT
Source organism: Enterococcus sp. 9E7_DIV0242 (assembly GCF_002140975.2). Taxonomy (NCBI): domain Bacteria; kingdom Bacillati; phylum Bacillota; class Bacilli; order Lactobacillales; family Enterococcaceae; genus Enterococcus; species Candidatus Enterococcus clewellii. The sequence goes on along the minus strand of NZ_CP147247.1, from coordinate 4,202,862 downwards.
TTAGATCACGGTGCTGAAAAAGCCCGTTTGGTAGCAAACAAGACATTACAACGTATGAAAAATGCTGTCGGTCTAGGAAGAAAACCTAAAAGAAATAAATAACTGTTGATATAAATGAAAAAGAAACAGCTTTTAAAACTGTTTCTTTTTTATTTTAATTTCTGAACTGAGCATCATGCAAACGACGGTAATGACCACCTTGAGACATTAGTTCTTCGTGAGATCCTTCTTCTAAAATTCCATTCTCGCTAACAACAATAATTCGTGTTGCATGTTTTATCGTAGCGAGTCGATGGGCAATGATCAATGTTGTTCGCCCACTCGACAGTGAATTCAAGGATTCTTGGATAACCTGCTCTGTCTCGGTATCCAAAGCAGAGGTTGCTTCATCTAAAATAAGAATCGGAGGATTTTTCAAGAACATCCGTGCAATCGCCACACGTTGTTTTTGACCACCTGATAATTTCACACCACGTTCACCAATCACAGTTTCTAGCCCCTCAGGAAGCAAATCAATCACTTTCTCCAAATGAGCTAGTTTCACAGCCTGCTGGACCTCAGCTTCAGTTGCATCAAGCTTTCCGTAAATAATATTTTCACGAATGGTACCTGGAAATAAGAAAACATCCTGTTGAACAATGCCAATCTGGCTTCTCAAGGACGCAAGGGTCATCTCCCGAATATCCATACCGTCAACAGTGATCCTACCATCAGAGACTTCATAAAATCTTGGAAGCAGATTACACAATGTCGTTTTCCCCGAACCACTTTGGCCAACGAAAGCAACTGTTTCTCCGGTTTTAATTTGAAGGTTGATATGATTCAGTACTTTTGTAGAATCCGCATAGGAAAAAGACACATCCTCATAACGGATATCGCCATTCAGATGATTCACCGCAATAGCATTTGGTCGATCCTGTATCGTCGGTTTTTTATCCATTTCCTCAGTGAATCGTTTAAATCCAGCAAAACCTTTTGGATAACTTTCAATCATGTTATTGACCTTTTCAATAGGACGAACAAAGATATTTGCCAGCAAAATAAATGCGACAAATGCTCCCTCTTGTAATTCTCCTTTAATTGTATAATAGCCGCCAAAAATCAATGTAAACAAATTAATTAGACGGATCATCAAATAGTTGTATGCTGAGCTGATCCCCATTACTTTATAAAACAAAATCTTAGATTGTCTATAGGTCTGATTCAAGCCTTCAAAACGCCCACGCTCAAATGGCTCATTTGCAAAAGATTGTGTCACTCGAATGCCGCTGACAGACGCTTCGATTCCAGCATTGAAATCAGCCAAATTATCATATATCTTCGTATTTACCTTGGTCATTTTTTTATTGAAAACAATCAGAGCTATTGCAATAAATGGCAATAATGCAATTGTCGCCAGTGCAAGCTTCACATGGTAACTCATCATCAAAATAAATGCTCCAACTAACGTCATCACGGTGATGAAGACATCCTCCGGCCCATGGTGGGCAACTTCAGAAATCTCAAAAAGATCTGTAGTCAATCGACTCATCAATTTCCCGGTTTTCTGATTGTCATAATATTCAAATGGCTGAGTCTGTAGGTGCTCATACAATTCTCTGCGCATATCTGTTTCGATATTTACCCCTAACTTATGGCCGAAAAATACAACAATATACTGTAAAATCGTATTCAGTATATAAAAAAGAAGCAGGCCTAAACATGCCATTGCAATCAAGCGGAAATTCCCTTTAGGCATCAAATCATCTAGGACCTTGTTCACCACAACTGGAAATGCCAGCTCCAAAAGCCCCGCCAAAACCGCACAGCTGAAATCCAGTATGAACAATCCTTTATAAGGTCTATAATAACTAAAAAAACGTTTTAACATGTTTTTCCTCCTTTCCAAACACTCCTCCTATTATACGAGAAGAAAATTTAAGTTGCAAAAGAAGTTGAATAAAACCTTATATAAACAGTAATATTTACTGAATCAAAATGACTAAAACGACTATTTTTTTCATGTGAAATCAGCTACAATGTTCTTGTTTGAATCTTTTCAGAAAACTATCACAGCAACACTTGATACAGAAGAGATTCTCTTTAGCAGAAAGCGCGCGCAACCTACTAAAAGAACAAACATGCAAGAAAATGAAAAAACAAAACAATTACTTGCCTTGGTTCCTCAAAATTATAAAGGAGTACTATTCCTCTTATTTAGGAGCCTCTAGAGGAATAGCTATCGGACCTCAAAAATGAAGAAACTGGGCAGTTACCTGACCTGTTTTCTCAAAATTATAAAGGAGTTGTCTTTCTTGATTAACACAGTTGTTTTTGATGTTGATGATACCATCTATGATCAGCAAGCACCTTTCAGAGCTGCAGTGAAAAGAATTTATCCTGATTTCCCTGTTGAAAAAATGCACGAGCTTTATATTCGTTTCCGTTACCATAGTGATGTGACGTTTGAAAAAACGATTACCGGTGAATGGACATTGGCGTATATGCGCTTCTACAGACTGGATGAATCATTAAAAGATTTGGGTTATCCAGCAACAACAGAAGAGGAAAGTGCTTCTTTTCAGAAGGCCTACGAAGATGAGCTAGGAAAAATCGTTATGCATCCTGAGGTTGCGAAAGTATTGGATTATCTTAGCCAGAAACAAGTTCCTTTAGGTATCATTACAAATGGTCCGACTGACCATCAGTACAAAAAAGTAAAACAACTAAACCTAGAATCTTGGGTTCTATCTGATAATATTATTATCTCTCAAAGTACTGGCTTCCAAAAACCTGATAAAGAAATTTTCGATCTAGCAGCTCGACAGTTCGCTATGAATCCTGAAACAACCCTTTATGTTGGGGACAGTTTTGAGAACGATGTCGTCGGTGCTCACAATGGTGGTTGGCAGTCTTTATGGTTTAATCATAGACTAAGGGCTGTGCCAAAAAATACGGAGCTGACCTATGTGAAAGAAGTCACCTGCTTTGATGAACTATTCGCCTCAATTAAAGAACTTGTTTAAAAATATCAATCATTAAAAATGGCAGCCTGCTCAATATTTTGAGTAGACTGTCATTTTTTAGTTGAGGTATTACAAATCAGCTATCCTAATTTTGAACTTCTCGAATCGTTCCATAAATTCTTTTTCCTCAAAATCAAAATCCCACAGAGAGGAATCAATGGATGCTTCAACAAGCAATGACAACTTTTTCAGCTCCATTTTATAAGAAAGCAATTTCTCTAGCGGTGCCTCAGCCAATTGTTCTAAACTCTGTCCGTCCCACATTGTACCAGCTAAGGGATCAGCTTCAACAAATGCAATTGCCTTTTTGACCGCTAACTCTTCCAGCACACGCTGAGTAAACATCATATAGACATCATTTTCAGTTAACTCGTCTTCCGTTTTATTCAAAAGCTCGTTATACCAACGGTCATATTTCACTGAATCTTGAGTTACATCAATAATCTCTTGTAGCGCATAAATTTCTTTTATTTTCATCTTTTTTCCTCGTCGCAATATGAAGCTGATGTCTAGCCCTCATCTCCCATACTCAGAATTGACCGGATATCATCTTCGGTCATTTTGTTGAGTTGCTGCTCATTTCCTTGGATGACTTTTTGGAATAGCTCTCGTTTTTCCTGCTGTAGCTGATCCATTTTTTCTTCAATGGTTCCTTCGGCAATCATCCGATAGACTTCAACGACTTTCTTTTGACCCATTCGATGGGCGCGTCCTGCAGCCTGTTCCTCAACAGCCGGATTCCACCATAAATCGTATAAAACAACTGTGTCGCCCCCTACAAGGTTGAGTCCTGTACCACCTGCTTTTAGTGAAATCAAGAAGACATCCTTTTCTCCTTCATTGAAAGCATTAACCATGTTGATTCGATCGATTGGGCTAGTGCTACCTCGCAAATAGAATGTTTCAAGTCCCTGTTCATTCAACTCAGCTTCTATAATGCTTAGCATACTGGTAAATTGAGAAAATAAGAGTACCCTTCTGCCATTTTCCTTCGCCGTCTGCAAAAATATTTTTACCTGCTCTAATTTGCCTGAGCTACCATGGTAATCATCCATGAACAGACGCGGATCACAACAAATTTGGCGTAAGCGTGTCAATCCGGCTAAAATACTGATACGATTTTTCTTGAACTCTTCCCCATCCATTTGACTGATATCTTCCTGCATCTTTCTGAGATAAGCAAGATACACAGCCTTTTGCTCTTCGGTCAAAGTACTGTATAGATTATTCTCGATTTTATCCGGAAGGTCAGCCAATACATTTTTCTTATCTCGTCTCAATATGAACGGACGAATCATTTTCGCTACTTCTTCGGGACTTAGTTCTCTAAATGCCAATTTTTTGGGAAACAAGCCTGGCAATACCAACTGGAAAACAGACCACAGCTCGTCCAAGGAATTTTCTATTGGGGTCCCACTCAAAGCAAATCGCTGTGGAATATTCAGCTGACGTAAGGCCTGAGCTGTCTTTGTCCCACTATTTTTAACCATCTGTGCCTCATCAAGAACTAAATAATCAAGTGTCAATTGCTCATAGATTTCTACATCTTGACGGAAGCTATTATATGAAGTGATCAACACATCCTGCTTTTCTGCCTTCTCCAACAAGGTCAGGCGATTTTCCTTTTGACCTGTGATAACTAGCTCATTCAAATCAGGCGCAAATTTTTTAAGCTCTGCCGACCAGTTATAAATCAAACTTGCTGGAGCAATAACCACAGCTGGATGCTTCAACTTCCCTTCTTCCTTTTCTGACAGTAAGTAGGTAATCATTTGAATCGTTTTCCCTAAACCCATCTCATCAGCAAGTACTCCGCCAAAGCCGTAATGTCCAAGCATTTTTAACCATTTGAAGCCTTCAACCTGATAATTTCTTAGTTCAGCATGAAGATTTTTTGGCACCTGTGCCTCGAAGTCCTCTGGTGCTGTCAAATCTTTAACAAGCTGATTAAATGAGTCAGAAAACATCGCTTGCGCATTTCCTTCTAGCATATGTTCAAGAATTAAGCCTTGATTTTTTGGCAGCTGGATTTTTCCTCTATGATTTTTCATATTTTGACGAAGCTTTTCAAGAATTTCACTGGTTTGATAGAACTCCTCTGAATCAAAGGAAAGTATCTCACCTGATTCAAGTGTGTAAAACGAATCATTTCTTAGCAGGCTGGCCAAAACGGCATCGATTTCCTGCTCATCCACGCCAACGATATCAAAACGCACATCCAACCATGAATCAGAGTCTGAGACCTCGATCGTCGGTTGATGACTTTTAGCATCTAAATATAACTCCCGAAGCTTTTTGCCCATCAACACTTCGCCCAATTTTTGAAATGCCGGAATTTCTACTTTAAAAAAGTAATACAACCGCTCACCACTTGGTAATAGCTTGCCATAACCGGTTTCTTTTTCTGTATAAGAGTATTTCTCTAGCAACTTCGTAACAACCGATTCTTTTCCAGTATCTCTAATTACTTCTCTTTCTTGATCTGGTGTGGATGTATGCTTAGCATCTGTAGAAAAAACAGTTGTCCCATAACAGTAATCGACACGAACATCTAGCATATTTTTGATTTTTCTAAAAATAAGCTTTACGCGTAACGGCTCAATGACCAAGGCTTGCTCGACATTTTCTGCTACAGACACCTTCCCTAATTTTTCCAGCAAAGGCATAACCGAGCTGAATAAATCAGATAGCTGCTCCTGTTCATAGACTACTTCCGGGCGTTCCATTCGCTTCAACAGCTGTGTTAATATACTATAAATTTCTTCCTGTTCCCTAGTCAGTAGATAAATCGTATCACCGGAGATCCCCCAATGGTAATGACTCAGAAATGGTTGAAATAGATTTTTAATCGTTAGCTGATACTGCGTTCCATCTTTATTAATAGAAAATGCCAGTGGTAATTCCGTCGATGAAAATACAGGCTTTCGGATTTTCCTGTCTGCTGCATTTAAATGAAAAGAACCATTGATTTGCATCTTTTCGATCAGCTGTTGCGCCTGCTCCACAGGTAAAAGAATATATCGTTTATCAAGCTTGCCGTTCACCTGAAGGCCTTTCGACCCTAGCAATAGACTCGTTTGGTAAATCAACGTCAGCTGCGCTATTATCTCTTTATCCTTTTCTGAAAAAGCTTCTTGTGTCAATCGCACCGTCTGCTGCTTGTTTAAAGAAAGCAGCTCTTCTTTTTGAATTTTTTGAAAAAACTCCCCAATATTTTTTATGATGTAGGTCTTTTTCTTCGCTTCACGAATGCCCACTCGAAGAGATACCCCCAAAAGAGCAAGCTCCGGATAATAACTATTTGTTTCAATCGTGTCAACTGTATATTCAACAATCAACGAGGGCACTTGTTTTTGCTCAAGCGGTCCCTGTAGTTTCGCAAATCCTTTTGTAAACATTTCCGCATTCGATGTCTTTTTTGTTGAAATCACTGCATCTGGCTTATTCTTCATGACTCTTGGTATCCCTTTACTTCGAAGGTAAAGCTCTACAGCCACCGTATGCTTACAGTACCCCTGCTCATGCCAATAAGGGCACTCACAGCGATCCTGTTCTTTGGGACTACCATCCAGCTCAACTAAGTAAAGCTCTGATCCTAAAACCTCACCATACCAAATCTGCTTTTCCCAATCCTGTACAACAGAAAGTACTCTGCCTTCATTTAGATATTCCCGACCTCGTGTAATAATTCGATCCGGTATGCTCCATCTCATGCGCTCACCCCCTACATCACTTGATAGGAAACACTGCTTTGTCCAGCACCATTTGTTTTGATCTGCAGCTGTTGGGAAATTCTGCTTTTCAGCTCCGCAACGTGGCTGATAATTCCTATCATTCTTCCTTCATTTTCAATTGTTTCTAGTGCCTCGATCGCCATTTCCAACGCTTCCTCATCTAAGGAACCAAATCCTTCATCAATAAACAAGGCTTCGATCAACACTCCGCCAGCCTGTTCCTGTATGACTTCCGCTAAAGAAAGAGCCAATGCTAACGCTGCGATAAAGCTTTCGCCACCTGATAATGTCCTAGCACTACGACTAGCGCCTGCATTGTCATCGTAAATGTTGATTTCCAATCCTGTTTGATTTTTATAACTGTTTTTCTCACTATTCAACTCAAATTGGTACCGACTATTTGTCAATGAAGCCATTCGTGCATTCGCAGTTTTCAAGACTTCCCGTAAATAAGTTTGCAGAACATATCTTTCCAGACTTGTTTTTTTCAAGTTGTCTCCGTTAATCGTCTCAGCAAGTTGTTGCAAGGAAGCGACCTCTTCCCATTTTTGGTCTACAGCCTGAATCGCAGCTGTGATTTCCTTGAAAATAGCGGCATTTGCGGCATACTTCTCTCTATTATGATAATAAGAGTCTTCTTGTTCAGAAATTTCCTGCTGCTTCACTTCTAGCTGTTGCTCGATCTCAGTCAAATCCGGCAAGACTGTAGTACTCATTTTCTCCTTGGTTGCTTGAGTTCGAAAAGTTACTTCCTTAATCTGTTCTTCAAACGCCGCAATCTTTATCCGCAGACTATCTAGCTCCGTCAACTGCTCTAACAAGCTATCGATTTCGTCTAATCTATAAGAAAGGTTATGTTCTTTCAATGAGTGACGAATCTTCTCTTTGCTTGTCTCAAGAAACTGCTCGATTCGCTGAATTTCTTGCTCGAGATAATGGGTTTCTTGTGTCAGCTTCTGCTCCTGCTCTTTATATTCCAGTAAATTATTTTCAACTGCCTCTTTCTCTTGCTGCCATTCTACCCGCTCCGATTCAAGCTGTTGCAGTTTTTCCAATGCTTCTGAATAAGTAATTTCTTGATCCAGCTGCTGCTGTATCGTTTCCAGCTTTACTTGGCTTGCCTGTTGCTTTGCAGCTTGCGCTTCATACTTGGTCTTCCATTCAGAAAGCTGTTGTGCTTGCTGCTCAAGCTGTTCCTTCAAGCTTTGTTCCTCTAGCTTTCTCTCATTCAGCTTTTGCAGCGCCTCGTCATTTTCTCTCACGGTAGTTTGCAACAGCCGAATTTCTTCTTCGAGCCATTGCTCCTCTACAATATCAGAAGATACAGCTTGTTCCGGATCTGACTCCTCAATCACCTGCAAAAGCTTTGCTTGCTTCGTTTCCAGTCCGTCACTCAAATGTCTGCTCTGCTCTTTCAAGGCTTCAATATCCTTCACTATGCTGATTGCTTTTTCTTCTACAAGTTTGAGTTGGGCATCCATCCCATTCAAGCGCTGTTCCGCCTCTTGAATCGCATCAATCGAAACCTCTTGATGCGCCAGCTTTTTGGGATGCTCTAAAGCGCCACAAACCGGACATGGTTCTCCCTCTTCAAGTAGCAAGCTCAATCGACTGATTTGCAGCTTAGCCCAAACTGACTGCGCACGCTTCTGCAATTTCTCAACGCTAAGCTTTTCTTCATCCACCACTAAACGCTGTTGTTGTAGAGCAGCTAATTCTTTCTGATAACGAGAAAAAAGCGCACGCTCCGCTAAAAGCTCTTGCCAATCTTCAGCAATTTTCTGCCAATCCTTTTGTCTTTGCTCTAGTATCAGCTGTTGCTTCTCCAATTTTGGCAGCTCAGCAAGCGCTTGTGTCAACACCTGTTGTTGTTCAATCAATGCATCATTTTTTTGTTGTTCCACACGTAGCCGCTCACTTGCAAGCCCTAGTTCCTCTGACTGTAAGTCTTTTTCAAGCTGCTCTTTTTCCTCGTATAAAGGTAGCTTCATTCTCAGTTCAGTCAGCTGAACGTATTTTTCATTCATTTCCTCTTTGCGGTCAACTAATGCGTTTGCCTGTTGCTGGTATTCTTTCACTTTTGTATGAACAGCCGCTTTTTCTACCATGACAGTATTTAGTCGAGCCCTCTGCTTACGTAGTTCTTGTTCGTTTTCACCAATTGACTCAAGTGAATTTTCTTGTGTCTTTACCCATGTGAGCTCTTGTTCTTTCTGTTTCGCTCTATTTATTTCATCTTGCTTGAGAAGCAAAGTCTCATGCTCTTCAAGTAGAGCGTGGTATTGCTTACTCAAAACATGCTGTTCTTCGATTGTTGCTTTCTTCTTCTCAAAAGCCTTTAGCTCCGTTTTCAACCGTTCAATGTGTTCTTTTAGCTGTTTTTGACCTTCTTCTGATTCTATTTGTTGTTGAGCTAATAGCTGCAACCTCTTTTCTGTCAGTTCATCCTGAGGCTCTTGTTCCCAATAGACTTGCTCCATTTTCAGCTCTATTTTTTGGCGAATTTGCTCGATTTCTTGATTCTTCTTTTTCGACTGCTGCTTCAACTCTTCTCCCAAAGCTTGATACATTTGCGTACTAAATAGTCGCCTCAACACTTTTTCCTTCTCACCACTATTTGCAATCAAAAATGTTCGAAACTCTCCTTGAGGCAACAAAACAATTTGAGAAAACTGCTCTGCATCCAGATGCAGCAGTTCTTGAATAAAGCTATCTACCTCTCGCCGTTTTGAGTACTCCTTCATTTCCTTGCCTTCCGGATTTTTAATGATCAATGATATTTTTGCTGGCTGTGTACGTGTGCCATCTCCTCGTTTCTTGAACAGCTCTTGCTCCGGCTTTCTTGTGATCTCATAGAGGAATTCTCCATGTGAAAAAAGTAATTGCACTTCTGTCGGCTCCGAAGGATCAGCGAATGTTGACCGCAGTTCTTTTCCTTGTCGAAGCTTCCCAGAGCTTTCTCCAAAGAGGGCATAGCTCATACCATCAAATATTGTGGTTTTCCCGGCTCCGGTTTTTCCACTGATCAAGAATAGTGAAGACTCTTCAAAATTTGTGAAATCGACCGTTTCGTTGATATATGGTCCAAAATTTTTCAATGTCAATGTCAAAGGCTTCAACTTATTTCCCTCTTTCCTTTTGCTGAATGGCATCAAGAGACTCGTTCAACCATTGTTCCTGTTGATTTGTAAGCTCCTCTTCGGTCATCTCTTCAAAAAACTGTTTGCTCAATTCCAACGGAGACAGTTGCTTCACACTGATCTCTTTTGCTAGGATCTTTTGGTCATTTTCTCGTCCATAAACACGCTCCACCCCTAAAATATTGGGATAAATTTTTCGCAGTTGATACATCATATTTGGAATTACCGCACGATCTGTCAATTGAATAAACATGAAATCCTTTCGATCCAGCGACTCGTAAAATTCCTGCTGAGTCAATTCTTTAAAGGTCCCCTGCAGCTCTTTTATTTCTCTTTTTGGAAGCAGTGGATGGAAGGACAAATCAACTTTTTTCTCCTCAACATCAACAATCCAAACACCTTTTTCCTGTTTTCTTTCTGAAAGAGAAAACTTCAGCGGCGAACCGCTGTAACGAATACTGTCGGAAATCAACGCATCCTTATTATGTAAGTGTCCAAGAGCAACATAATCAAAGTCTTCCAGAAGGTCAAGAGGAACCGTATCCAGTCCGCCAACCGTCAACTTTGTTTCTGAATCTGATTTCGCACTCCCGGCCGCAAAAAAATGGCTGACTAGAACATGAGCCATTTCTGGTTTGAATTGCTTCTTGATTTCTTCTATCACGACTGTCATCGCTTGCTCGATCGTTCGAATTTCTTCTTTATTATCAAAATAAATTCGCGCATCACTTGGTTCAAAATAGGGCAGTAAGAACAACTGGACCTCCCCAAACTCAACGGGGTGGAACGCCTGCTCTAATCGGGTATGTAGATGGAACTCAGATTGCCTGAACCATGGTCCTCCGGTTTCCAGACGGATGGCGCTGTCGTGATTCCCGGAAATCGCAAAAACAGGAAATTTTTCTTCAAGATTAAGTTTGATGATCATTTGATTGAATCGCTCAACTGCATCAACAGAAGGCACCGAACGATCATATAGGTCTCCGGCAATGATAATACCGTCTACCTTTTCCTGCTTTGCCAGTTGGATCATTTGATCGAACACGTGCAATTGATCCTCTAATAAGCTGTAGCCATGAAGCTTTTTCCCGATATGCCAGTCAGCTGTATGTAAAAAACGCATTGTTTCACTCCTTGTCCCTAGTCATAGCTTTTTCATTAACACTTGAGCATTGAAATGAGTAAGCTCCTTTTCTAACCATTCATTTCTTTACCACTTTGATTAGTTAAACCTTTTCTTCTAAAAAATGACCTTCTTTCCATTATAACAAATTTACGAAGGAATGGAGAAAGACAATGATGCAGAATCTGACTATTCAGCAAAAAAGTACAGCTTCCCTCAAAATTAGGGTGCTGCACTTTTCATAACATTAGAAAAAAATCAGGTTTATCAGCTGATAGAGCTGATACTATCAGTTAGTTTAATTTACCGACAATTTGCCAAATATGATAATTAGTAGGCGTTATTCTACCGTACTTAGGCTGATCAGAATTAAGTAGCCGGATACCGTGAACATTCGAGCCTCCACCAAACTGGTCAAGATTCTCAACAACCCAATACCCCTCTTCACGAGTTGCTTTTACAACCGTAGCTATGCTTAACCGTAAAAACTCTGCTTCAGTCATATACTCACCTCATTCTCAGCGAATCATTTTGCTTCATAAGCAAATGTAGGATCCACTTCTGTATCCAATGCTGCAAAGGCTTCATTCATTCTTCGCTCCACTTCGGCAATGCCCTCTTTATCCATCTTTTTGATATCGCTGATGTCGATTGGTTCACCAAAGGCTACTGTTACTTTTTTACGCTTCAATAAATCTTTAAATGTTAGTGGCCCTTGATAAACAGAAGGAACAATTGGAACCTTTGCCAACTTGGCAATCACGGCCACGCCACCTTTTAAATCAGAAGAATGTCTTGTGCCGCTTGGGAACATAACTAAGCTTAATTTAGTATCTTTCAGCGTTTTAACAGGTGTCTTTATCGCACTTGGCCCGGGTTTTTCTCTATCTACCGGAAAGGCATTGGCATGTTTCAAAATGAAGCTCAATATTGGGTTTTTGAACAATTCTTTTTTTGCCATAAAGCTAAATTTCTTCGGTGAGGCTGCTACAGCTAGATGCAACGGCTCCCACCAAGTTCTATGAGGTGCGACCAGTACATAATTTTGGTCAGTTGGCAATCGATCCTTGCCCACAAGGCGCATCCTTCCATTAATAATGAATAGCACCACACGGACAACACCCCGCATAAATGTAAAAAACATCGCTTTTCTCCCTCTTCTCATGGTTACGGTCATCGTAACTCTGAATTATTTCGCATGATCTATATGTATAAATACTACTACCGAAGTGCGCATCTCTTTATTCCATTGTTTCTAATTTTGAGCACAAGAAAATAGCTCGTACAAGAAAAACTTCTACAGGATTTATACAGTCACAAATCTTTTTTTATTTTTTGTCTTTCATCATCATACCATAGATATTTTTTTGTGAAAATATTCTTTGTTTGTTTTCATAAAACAATTTCCATCTTGCACTACTAGAAAACAACTTGTATGATGAATATACTTTGATTCAAAGAGACGAAAACCAGATAGTATACTTAGAAAGAAATTCTTCAAAACCAACAAACAATTATGTCGGCTATCATTCTTCGACTTTTGAACGATTGATAACCAGCTCACTCATTTTACTCATAAAGGAGGACTCATTGTGCTTCATAGCGACGAACGTATTGATCAGCTGTATGCAGACGATATTCAGATTATACAAAGTAGCGAAGTTTTTTCATTTTCAATGGATGCTGTACTGCTCGCAAATTTCCCCAGTATTCCTAAAAGAGGATTGATTGTCGATCTTTGTGCCGGCAATGGTGCTGTCGGACTATTTGTCAGCAGAAAAACGACTGCCCAAATCAAACAAATCGAGCTTCAGCCACGGCTAGCTGATATGGGAAAAAGAAGCATCCAATTAAACAAGCTAGAAGAGCAAATGGAAATGATCCCCCTTGACTTGAAGGAATCAGCTTCTGTTATCAAACCTGACTCCGTAGATCTACTGTTGTGCAACCCGCCCTATTTCAAGGAGCTGCCAAGTAGTAAAAAGAACCCTAATCCCTATCTTGCAGCCGCTAGACATGAGATTCATACCTCGCTAAAAGAGGTGATCACTGTATCTGCTAAGCTGCTTAAAACAAATGGACGGCTAGCTATGGTTCATCGTCCCGATCGCTTTCTAGACATCATTACTGAGATGCAGCTAGCTAATATTGCGCCAAAACGCGTTCAGTTTGTTTACCCTAAACCAGATAGAGAAGCAAACATTGTCCTAGTCGAAGGGATTCTGCGCGGAAAGAAAGATGGCTTCCGCGTGCTTCCTCCATTTTTCATTCAAGATAAAGATGGGAACTATCAAGCAGAAATGGCGGCTATGTTATATGGAGAGTAAACATTATTTTTATGTTTTGCGTTGTCATGATGGCAGCTTTTATGGGGGGTATACGACTGATCCGACACGTAGGATCAAGGAACACAATTCTGGTACTGGCGCAAAATACACGCGACCTGCTTCCCGTCGTCCGGTTCTCATGATCCATCTGGAAGCTTTTTCAACAAGACCAGAAGCAACAAAAGCGGAGTATCAATTCAAAAAGTTACCTAGAAAAAGAAAAGAACGTTATTTAGAAACGGCTAAAACAGCTTGTACTATTCGAGCCTTTGAGGAAAGTGACAGCCTAGCTATCTCCAAAATAATAAGACGAAACTTCTTGGAAATCAACAGTATAGACTATCCGTTGCCACAGATGACCGCTCTTGCTGACCAATATACCCCCGATATACTGATCGAACAATCGAAACACGCGCATATGTATACCGCCGAAATCGGCGATAGGATTGTCGGAACAGCCACGATTTGTCCCTACTATGGTTCTTCGACCGAATATATCATCCTATGTTTTTTTGTTCTTCCCGACTATCAACGAAAAGGGATTGGACAACAGCTCATGAGAACCCTTGAGCAAGACTCTTTTTATACTGGAGCCAAAAGAATTGAAGTCCCTTCCTCTAGAACTGCCGTAGCATTTTATGAGAAATTCGGCTTTACTATCAAGAACATCGCTGAGCCGGAGGATGAGCAAGGATATATTCGCTTAGAAAAACAACCAGATTCATCCACTGAGATGTAGTGCTTCGTTGAGTACATCTTGCTAAACAACTGAAAAGCTATTATTTTTGCCTATAACATAGAAGAACATTCGTCTTCCTGTAATAGATTATCTAACAAGATTTATTCACAGGTATCTTCTTTTTTTAAATAACTAAAGCAGCTAAATCTCTGAGGGAGTTGAATTGTCCCCAGAATTTAGCTGCTTTTTTGTTCTATTCAGTAACCTCAGCACCTAACGTATTCACAAAGTGACGCAGCGCCCATTCATGTCCAACAGCATCAAAGCTGGCAACCGCTGACTGATGAATGACGATTTTATAGCCTAAGTTATACGCATCAACAGCTGTATGCAAGACGCAAATATCGGTACAGACACCTGTCAAATGAACCTCGGTAACGCCACGTTCTCTTAAGCGAATATCTAAATCTGTACCACTAAATGCAGAATAATGGCGCTTATCGATCCAGTACACATTTTCCTGATTTTTTGTTTCCTCATATAGCTCAGCTAAAGAGCCATACAATTCTCTTCCAAGCGTTCCAGCAATATTATGCGGTGGAAACAGCTTGCTTTCCGGATGATATGTATCATTTTCATCATGTCGATCGATCGCATAGACCACAAAATCATTCTGATCAGTAAACGCTTTTGTCAATCGAACCAATTCCTTTTCGATCCTCTGCCCCGGCTCTCCAGTTGTCAGTGTTCCATTTGTCGCAACAAAATCGTTCGTGTAGTCGATAGAAATCAATGCTTTCATGTATACTCCTCCTAAAATAGTAGTGTAAAAGCGACCGAGGCAATCACAGCCTACCAGTCGCCTTCATTTTACTCTGACTTAAACTAAGTGTTTTACAAATTGAATGACCATTTCTGCAGATTTCTTTCCGGCCTCTTCAATAAACTCGTCAAATGACTGAGTAGCCGCATGGTCAGCAGTATCGCTGATAGCTCGAACAACAAGGAATGGAATATTGAATTGCGCTGCAGCTTGTGCAATAGAAGCGCCCTCCATCTCACACGCCAGAGCCTCTGGAAAATCGGCCAAAATACTTGCCGTTTTTTCTTTCCCATCGATAAATGAATCTCCTGTAACAATCAATCCATGCTGAACAGGTAGCCCAATTTTCTCCACAGCTTTCTTCATTTCTGCTTTCAAATACGTGCTACACTCATAATAAAGCGGCATTCCTGGTAGTTGTCCCTTTTCATACCCAAAACCGGTAACATCTACATCGAAATAGGCCAGCTTGTCCGCAATCACGATATCTCCAACTGCCAATCCTGTACCAATACCTCCAGCAGAACCCGTGTTGATGACCATGTTGACCCCATATTGATGAATCAAAAGTACCGTAGTTACAGCGGACAGCACTTTACCGATGCCGGAACGAACAACGATCACTTCATGGTTTCCTAATGAGCCGGAGATAAAGACTGCCCCTGCACGCTCCCATGATTTTTTATCGGTCATCGTTTCTTTCAACACTTCGATTTCTTGGTCCATGGCACCAATAATTCCTATTTTCATTTCTGTTCCTCTTTTCTATATATTAAATACGATCAGCATAACAATAATCAAAAGGATTGCCACAATAATAATCGCTTTTGTCAACTTGCTGCTACGCTCTCTAATTTTGTTTTGCTCGCCTGATCGCGTTTTTGATGATTCCTGTCCACTCTCTCGTTTCTTTCTATAGAAATCAGAAATTTCTCTTTCTTTCTCATCGTATTCCTGCGCTGCAATCTCCTGCTGCTCGCGTTCCATATCAGCAGCTTCTTTACGCTTACGCAATTCTGTCCGAGTAACTAACGGACCTTTGCTCATCTCTGTACCTCCTCTTGCTTTCTTTTGAGCTGCATAAGCTCCCAGTATTGGACAGCAAAGACTGTCTTCGCATCACAGATAAGGCCGTTCTTGATCTCCTGCTTTGCCTCTTCCAATGTCAATTCATATAATTCCAGCACTTCGTCCTCATCCTGAGGGAGCGGATTTTCAACCTTCGTCAACTTCTCTCCATAAAACACGTGCAGCAGCTCATTGGCAAAACCAGGCGATACATACATACTCGTCACAGGCTCAAGTGTTTGTGCTTGATAACCAGTCTCTTCCTCCAACTCACGACGTGCAGTCTCGATTGGAACATCCTGTTCTCCCGGATCGATTTTTCCAGCTGGAATCTCAAGAGTCACTTTCTCTAAAGGCTTACGAAATTGCTTGACCATTACCAATCTATTGTCTTCGGTAATTGGAATAATAGCTACGGCCCCTGGATGAAAAACCAATTCACGCTTGGCGATAGCTCCATCTGGCAAACGCACATCATCTACCACAACATCAATGATTTTCCCTTTAAATATCTCTTTTCTTGAAAGAGTTTTTTCTTCAAAATCTTCATATTTCAACTATCATCACCATGCTTTCCAATAATATCATACCTTACTTTTTGAGTTTTCGCATTTTTATAATGATTTTCAATCTAAATCATTTAAATATCCTTATAATTCTCAACCAAATCTTTACTCTATTTACCAATTTCACTTGTTTAAAAATACCATACTCTCGGTAAAAATAAACTTTTTTCTACGTTTCTTATATTTTTTGTAAATATCAAAATCAACCCTAGGACGGATATTTTTTCTAATCGGGAGTGTGTTAAAATGATTTATGTAGCAAGGGAGAAATCTTTTGATTAGAAAATGGAGGGTATTCACATGAAAACAAGAAAAATTATCCAGATAGTAGCTTATATAATTCTAGCAGCGATAATTGACAGTTACACATTTATCAACACTGATTTGATTGTCGGCGTTCTTATCATAGCGATTCTGATTACTTTGTTTACTGGTCGAAGAAAAACAAAAGCTTCTGAAGAAAGTTTGCCAAATATGACCAAGTCCAAAGAAGAACATTATGAACAATTAGGTATGAGCAGTACGGAAATCAACTTTTTCCGTGATACAATGAACACAACAAAAAAATTAGTTGTTCAGCTTCAGGATAATGTGAACCAATCAACAAAATTGAAAGCAATCGATTTGCGCAACGACACAGTTCGTGTTTCCAAAGCTATGTTCAAGGAACTAGTTAAAAATCCTACAAAGCTACACTCGGCAAATCACTTTTTATACACACATTTACCGAACTTAGTGGATTTAACACAGAAATATTTGGAAATCGACAGTCATGAAATCAAGAGCAAACAAGCCTATGAAAAGTTGGAAGAAAGCGCTCAAATCATCGATCAAGTCTCTAAATTGATCAAAAAAGATTATGAGCAATTTGTTGCAGATGATTTAGAGGATCTGGATGTTGAGATTTCAATTGCTAAAAACAGTTTGAAAAGAGATAATAGTGGTAGTGAGTAAATGAAATTGCTGCTATTTTAGGAGGTTATATGGATGGATATTGAAAAAAAAGAAACTGTATCTGTAGATAGTGCGTTGGATGATTTATTAAGCAACCCCTTCTCTACACCTATCGATACATTGACAACAACACAACAAAGTGAAATTTCTGCATTACGTGATCAGCAAACGGCTCCACGTTTGATTGATAGATTACCTGAGGATCGTCAGCGCCAAGCCGCTGAACTAGCTTCAAAAATCGATCTTCAAGATACTCAGGCGGTTATTTCTTATGGATCAAATGCACAGACAAAACTAGGAGAATTCTCCCAGTCAATGCTGAATCATGTACAGGCTCAGGATATCGGACCTATTGGAGATTCTCTGACAGATTTGATGTATCGCCTGAATGAAGCAAATCCAGATGAATTACGTGCCGGTGAAGGCAATATCTTCCAGAAAATGTTTGGTAAAGTCAAACAATCAATTTTTGAGATTACTGCTAAATATCAAAAAATCGGTGCGCAAATCGATAAAATTGCTGTGAAGTTAGATAGAGAAAAAGACGGTCTTTTAAAAGATAATCTAATGTTGGAACAACTCTATAATAAGAACAAAGATTATTTTGATGCCTTGAATATCTATATTGCTGCCGGCGAATTGAAGATCGAAGAGTTAAATACAAAAACGATTCCCGAAGCAATGAAAAAAGCCGAAGAAACGGGCGATCAAATGGATGTTCAAATCGCCAATGACTATACACAATTTTTAGATCGTTTGGATAAACGGACCCATGACTTACGTCTGGCTCGTCAGATTGCTATTCAACAAGCGCCACAAATTCGTCTGATTCAAAATACGAATCAAGCATTGGCTGAAAAAATCCAAGCATCGATCAATACAGCAATTCCGTTATGGAAAAACCAAGTAGTCATCGCGTTAACCCTTCTTAGACAAAAGGATGCAGTGACTGCACAGCGTCAGGTTTCTGAAACAACGAACGACCTGTTGAAGAAAAATTCTGAAATGCTGAAAATCTCAGCGATTGAAACAGCGAAAGAAAACGAACGCGGAATCGTTGATATTGAAACATTACAGAAAACACAAAATGATTTGGTTGAAACGATTCAGGAAACACTGCGTATCCAACAAGAAGGTAAAGAAAAACGTCGTGCTGCTGAAATCGAGCTAGGTCATATGGAAGAAGATTTGAAAAACAAGCTTCTTGAATTGACACAATAATGGTAAAACAAAAAACTGCCGCCCTTCAGGCGAGCAGTTTTTTGTTTGAAAAGGAACTGTACCAATTAATTCGGTTCTACATTCTCAAGAAAATCAGCCACTTCTTTTATCGCATCTTTTGCTTCTGGAACAGTGTCTACTTTTGATTGAAAAACATGCCAAAGATCGTCCCAAACACTTAGCTCTGCATGAACACCATCAACCCATGCGCTATTTACCAAGCGCTCGGCATCACTCCATAGAATCTCCTCACTCCCTACTTGAACAAACATCGGAGGAAATCCGGTGAAGTCACCAAACACAGGTGACACATAGGGATCTTTCCTTACGGATGGCTCACAATAGAAATCAACAGTCATTTCCAAATCTTCCTTAAACAATTGTGGATCTCTGTCTTTTCTTGACTCAATCGATTCTCCCGACAAACTAAAATCGATCATCGGTGAAAAATGAAAGGATGCTCTTGGTAAAGCTATTCCCTGATCTCTTAATTGAAGTAGCACAGCTAATGACAGTGTGCTGCCAGATGAATCGCTGCCAAACACTATTTTATGAGCTGCAAATCCCCTATTTAATAAGGTCAAATAGAGCTCACGTGAAGCATTAAGTGCTGCTGGATACGGATGCTCCGGCGCGAGTGGATAATCATGAAGTAGCACTCTGCTTCCGGTATATAGGGCAACATAAGCTGCAAGCTTTCTATGGGTGATAATAGACCCCTGATTCAGTCCACCACCATGAAAATAGACGATGACCTGATCCATCGCTGATTTTTCAGGAATCAACCATTCTGCATCCATATCATTTATCTTTTCTTGAATAATTTTGATACCCTCCGGAATTTTCGCCTTAGCTGCATGTTCTTCCCACGCTTGACGTTGTTCTTCTAAAGGTGTATTCAATAGCTCATCTAAATTTTGACTCTCTACCAACCTCTTGAATGCCTTTTTTGCCTCTTTACTGATCATTGTCTCAACTCCTTTTCTTCATTTTAACATAGTATAAGAGGATGAGACAAAAAGAAACTGACCGATTTCTCTATACCTAAAATCCGAAGAAACGGCGGTCCAAAAGCAACTACGAGCAGCGAGCTGCGTCGATGTCCGCTCAACACTCGTAGGCCCTAAACTGCTACGAGCCACAAACAAGAATACATCAGTGGGAAATTAATGTATTTTAAAGCTCTTCGAAAATAAGCCGGAGTATCCTGAAAATGTGAACCATTTTCGGATACTCCGGCTTATTTCTTGAAGCAGTGCCCTTTTGGCCTAGCCTCTTTCTATATCAACTCATAATATGACTCTTTCACCTTTTCAAATAGCTTTGTATATGGCTTCAAGCCTGTGTATTGTTCAATTGATGCCTCAAGCCCATTTGCTTCGATCGCCTCTTGTAAAGCACATGCCTCTGCATCAGATGGATTTTCAAATTTCAATGCAGCCGCAATCGCTATTGCCAAGGCTTTTGGCGTTTCATTGAAAGCCTCGACAAATTGTCTGGCCGGCTGAATAAAGCGATCATTCTCACCTATTTTTCTGATCGGAGAACGACCGACCCGAATAACATAATCCGAAACGTATGGATTCTTAAAACGGTCGATGATTTTGTCGATGTATTCCTGATGTTCTCGATGGGAGAATCGGAATTTTTTTTCCAGTAATGCACCAGTTTCTTCTAATGCGCTTCGAACAATGAACAGCACCTTCTCGTTATGAATCGCGTCTTCGATCGAATCGATATTTTTTATATAGCCAAAATAGGCAGTCACAGCATGACCTGTATTAACAGTGAACAGCTTTCGCTCAATATAAGGAGTCAAATCCGGTACATACGTCATTCCCGGAATTTTTGGTGCCAGTGTCATATCCGGTAATTCCTCTACAACCCATTCATAAAAAGGCTCTACGGTCACCGTCAGCAAGTCTTCATGCTGTTGATCCGGAACAATCCGGTCAACTGCTGAATCAGGAAATGCCACATATTTTTCCGCATACTCTCTTTCTTTCTCATCCAATAATTGATACACACGCTCTTTTAAAATCGATGAGCCGCCAATCATATTTTCACAGGCAATAACCGTTAGAGGTTGTTCTGTAATCATTCTTAACTTTATTCCTTTAGCAATTGTATCAGCGAGATACGGGATGATCGTCGGCCCAACTGCCGTGGTCACAATCTCTGCTTTTGAGATTTCACGAATCAGTTGTGTTTTATCCACTTCACTATTCAATGCTCGAACATGATTCACTACAAAACTCTCTTGCTCCTCATTTGCCAAAATAACTCGATACTCGTTTTTCTCATTTATCGCATCAATGATCCGCTGGTTCACATCTGCAAAGACAACTTCGTAGCCGGCTGCTGATAAAAGCCAGCCAATAAACCCGCGTCCAATATTACCGGCACCAAAATGAACGGCTGTTTTCATGCAGCTGCACCTCCTTCAAATAATTGGATTACTGCTTCTTTGTCCGTTGCTGCAATCAGCTTTTCTACATTTTCCATTTCTGAACAGACCATAGCGATTTCAGCTAGCAAGTCTAAATGCTGCCCCTCTGCTCCTGCAATTCCAATAATCAGCTTTACTTCATTGCCATCAAAAGAGACGCCCTGCGGCACCTGAATAAGCACAATTCCTGAACGTAAGATTTCTGTTTTACTATCTTCTGTCCCATGTGGGATCGCCACCATATTGCCAATAAAGGTAGAGGTCATTTGATCACGCTCAATCATTTTAGGAATGTAACTTTCTGTAACGTAGCCTCTTTCTTGCAATAGTTTTCCGGCAGCTATAATCGCTGTTTCTTTATCTTCAAATCGTTGATTCAACACAACGTCCTTACATTCTAGTTCCATCTAACCATTCCCTTCTTGTGACACATCTTTATGCATCAGCTTGTACATCCAAAAAATCCAACAGACTACGGACAAAATAGTTCGATACCTCTTCATCCGAGCCATAATTCAATACCTCCAGTAATTCCGGATTATCCACAAAGAGTGCACTTATGTAACTCAATACTCGAAGACCCTGCTGAGAATATTTTTCCGGAGCCAAAAGTAAAATTAGCTTATCTACCTTCATATCTGATTGATCCATTCCTTTAACAGCTATTTTTTCTGCCAAATGAAAAACTTGAAAAAAAGGCTGCTGAATCATTTCGTCTCTGCCATGGAACATTGCAATCGATGTATTTGGAATACCAAATCCGCTCCACTGCTCATCTCTCATCAAAAGATTTATCAATAGCTCAACATCGATGGTCGGGTCTTTTTCCAGCAATCTGGTACAAACAGCTCGGAGAATATCTTCTGTCAAACCCAACTGTTCCTCTAAGTGGATGTAGCTGAAGTTTTCTAAAACAGATAGGACAACATCATGATAGCTCTGCCGTTCCTTTAGAAGCGCCACAGCCTCGCGTACCGAGAGCTCCGTTTGAATTTCTTGTGGTCTGCTGTTCTTTTTCTTCCCAAAGTTGTTTTCTGTATTCTTTAAATACATATCGATCTGCTGCAATTCCTGTTCTGTCAAAATCGGAGAAACTAAAAAGTAATCAAAATCCACTTTCCCCAGATCGATAGTCGAGATAATAATATCCACTTTGGTTTCCTTACGCTTTTTTCCTAGTTCAAAAAGTGAAACGGTTTGTAGCTGCTTCATTTGTGGAATTTTTTGTTGTAGTCGAGTGACCAACATACGAGAAGTGCCAATCCCACTAGCACAGACCACCAAACCTGAAAATTGATTTTGACTTTCCAGCTGTAACAGAACCGCTCCAAAATGCAGAACAAGATAGCCAATTTCTTCATCTGGTGCTGTTCCTCCAGAATAAACACTATCAAAAGAAGAACGCAGAACCTTAAACAACTCGGGATAATCTTGCTTGATTGATTGAATCAGCGGATTATAGATCCGCATATCCTGCTGCAACCTTCTTAAGGTCGGTTTCAAGTGAGAAATCAAGCCTTTTAGCAGCTGTTCCTTTGGTAACTCCTTCTCAAGCTTTGTCTCAACAGCAGAGATCAGTTTTTTCGCTAAAAGGATGACCTGGATATCTTCGTTTTCGAAGAATCCTTTATCTGCCGTACTACTTTTTAATCCCCGTAAATACAACGCTGCATAGACGGCTTCACCTTCCGGTACTAACTCTTTATCGATTTCAAGAATATCTGCAAGTAGCTGTGCGCCCGTTTCAAACTCAGAAGAACTGAGAATATCCTGTTCATACTGGTGTTCGGGAACAAAACTGCCATCAACAATTCGTTCCACCGCTATAGATAGATGAACAATCAAATTAATATATGCTTCATCACTAATTTCAATCATTTCCAGCTCTCGCCAGCTTCGAATATGTCCCTCCACTTTTTGAAGGAGAGTTTCATCTACTAAATTCAACAGACGCTCTTCCAACCAAGTCGCTGTTGCCTCAGATTTTTCTTTTTCCTGAAAATATTTGATCAACTGGTAATTTGGAAACTGACTACCAACGATTTCGCTCATCAAATGACGTTTACTGATTTCGGTCGCCTTCAAAAAGACACCGGCTCCACGTTTTCTCTCGATCGTTATTTCTGCGGGAAGCTGCTCTTCGATCTTATTCAAATCTCCACTTACAGTTGAAACTGTAACATTCAGCTCGTTTGCTAAGGCGACGAGCTTGATGCCCTCCTCTTCTTTCAATAAGCTTTTTAATATTCTCGATTGACGCTCTTCCGGGCTATATTCGTTATAGGAGAGGTCCATCAAATACCAACGAAAATTCTGAATATCTTTGTCTGAGCCTTGAAGAGAGTACATGCCATTCTCTCTTTTTAGCTGTAAATCATAGGAAACCAGCGTATCCTCGACTTCTTTCATATCTCTGCGAACCGTCCGCTCGCTGACATTCAAATCCTTGGACAGTTTTCTTAAACTGACAGGTAATGAATAGCTGAGAAATTGTTCTAATATCAATCGTGCTCTAGCTGAAAGATACATCTGATTCCCCTCCTTGATTTACTACTATTTTTTAGGCTTGTGCTGTAAGCTCTTCTACTAAACGATCATATTGATCCCCATTTAAAAAATTCTCTACCGAAACATGGTACGCGTTCGGCAGCTTTTCTTTCGCTCTAGAGGTCAGATCCTTATGGGTCACAACAATATCTGCATCATTAGGTAGTTGAGCAATAGCTGAATTGACGACTTCAATAGCCAAACCAGCTTTTTTTACTTTATTTCGTAATACGGAAGCGCCCATCGCACTGGAGCCCATTCCTGCATCACAAGCAAAAATGATTTTTTGCACATTTGCCAATACACCACTTGTTTGTTCTGCTGTCTCTGCTTCTGTTAATGTTTGAGCAGCTGATTGCTTGCCTTTTAAAGCACTGACTTTTTCTGCCGCTTCTTTTAAGTCAGTATCTGTTTCTTTTGATGTTTTCAAAATCAATGCAGAGATACCGAATGATACGGCTGTTGCTGCAACGATTGCTAAGATGACTCCAATGTACCCATCGCGTGGTGTCATAGCCAAGATAGCAAAGATACTTCCCGGAGAAGCCGGTGCAACTAGGCCTGTATTAAACACGGATAACGTCAGGACTCCTGCCATCCCTCCACCAATAGCTGAGAGAATCAATGCTGGTTTCATCAATATATAAGGGAAATAGATTTCGTGAATACCACCTAAGAAGTGAATAATAATTGCTCCCGGTGCCGTCTGCTTCGCCGTTCCTCTACCAAACAAGGTGTACGCCAACAAGATTCCTAACCCTGGTCCAGGATTTGCTTCTAATAGGAAAAGTAATGATTTTCCTGTTTCTGCTGCTTGTTCAATAGCGATCGGGCTAATTACCCCATGATTGATTGCGTTATTTAGAAATAGCACTTTCGCCGGTTCAATAAAGATACTTGCTAAAGGTAGTAAAGAATGGTCGATCAAGAAGCCTACCCCTGATGCCAAGGAGCTGTTCAAAGCCTCTACAGCTGGTCCGACAACTAGAAAGGCTAAAATTGCTAGAATGGATGATAAAATACCTGCTGAAAAATTATTGACCAACATTTCAAATCCCGGTTTGATTTTTCCGTCAACTAATTCATCAAACTTCTTTATACATACTGCTCCTGCCGGTCCAACCAGCATCGCACCTAGAAACATCGGAATATTCGATCCGGTGATCACACCCATCGTGACCATCGCTCCTACAACACCACCACGAATATCATAGACCAATCGGCCTCCTGTAAATCCAATTAAAATCGGTAATAAGTAATTGATAGTTGGCCCTGTAATTTCATTCAATTGCTCATTCGGCAACCAGCCAGTCGGAATAAATAATGCCGTCAAAATCCCCCACGCAATGAAGGCGCCAATATTCGGCATGATCATACCACTTAAAAAGCTGCCGAACTGTTGGATTTTTACTTTCATGTTCCCCTGTTTCTGTTCCATGACTTTTTCCTCCTCAAATTTAAAACATCCTGATCCATTAGGAATCGATCTTTTTTCATTCAGACTGCGCAGTCGAATTCTGTGACCAGCTCTTGCTGTCAATTTCATTGTAAACGCTGTCGTTTCTATTCACAAGAGAATGAAAAACTGGTTTTGTCCACTTCATTTTGACAAAAATTGAAGTTAGGTGTTGAATAGGCTAAAAGAACTATTTTTAGTTCTTATTAGCAAAAAAACATGTCTACACAAAAAAACAAGCGTAGACATCTACCCTTGTTTTCTATCATTATTCTATTGTTCTTGATTTAGTGACTGAACAAATCGTCTCAGTTTTTCTTTGGTGCTTATAGAAAGCTCTTTGCTTCGCTTTTTCTGTACAGCTCCCTCTAGCCCATAAAGAAATGAAAGACACGCGCCTTTATCAACCATCTCCCTTACCATCAGAAATGCGTTCATACTACCAATTTCTTCTAATTCTTCAAGAGAGGTGATTCCAACCTTCCGTAATTTTTCTACTGTTACAGGTCCGATTCCGGGAACACCTTCAAAATCCATAGTGATCACACCTCTGCGTTTTTCCAATGAGGCAATTGTTTTAGCTGATGAACGGCTACTTTTCTAGCTGCTGCCTCAGAAAGCCCTTGTGTTTGAATGATGAAGTTGGCCATTCCATTAACCATTTCGCTAAAGTTAGGCATACTTCCATCCTCTTTTTCACAATGAATACAATAGTCCTTCGTCATGTCGTGGTTTGCAAATTCTTCTTTCTTTCTCATTGGCATCCCGCAAGTAATACATTGTTTCATTTCTTTATTCCTCCTTCGTTTAGTAAAACCAGATAGTTCATAATCCATTTATCCTTATTTGCTGCAATAACACCTTTTCCGCCAAATAGGTCACGATTCTCCAAGTAATAGTGAATCATTCCGATCCAGCTTGTAAAAACAACATCTAAAGGCAAAGACAATTCTTTTTCCATCGATTTCTGAAAGTGATGAGAAAAAGCAGCCTGCATTCCTATATAAGCAGCATTTACCGTTTGTGCTAGCAATAGCCGTTGCGTAATAAAATGAAAATACAAATCCTCGTGATGGGATAAGACAGTCAAATGGAGAAATAGATAGTCTTCTATGCTATTGATCTCATGATTCTTCTTGGTCATCTCTTCATCAAATGTTGTCAACAACTGATTGATCACCGCACTCATCAGCTTATCCTGATTGCCATAGTGCAGAAAAACAGTTCCTTTTCCTATACCGGCAGTCTTACTTATTTCTTCAATCGATACCTCTACAAAACCCTTCTCACTATATAACTCTGTAGCAGCGGACAAAATCTTCTGTTTCGTCAAGGCTTTTTTTTCTTCTCTATTCATTCGTGTCTCCTCTTTCGATGTTCAAAACACAAACTGACTATATGGTCATTTTATTCCATCCATAAAAATTTGTCAATATCCAGACAAAAAAACTCCTTATCTGCTGAGCTTTTCAACTGATAAGAAGATAATCTATTTTTCTATCTATTACGGAAAAGGTAAAGTAGTTACTTCTTCCATAATTTTCTTATAGCTTTGTTATTTATACCACGCGAGATAACCACCAACAACCCCATTGGAGCCAGGATCGCCACTCTGATTTTGGAAAATATTTGACGTCTGCTTGACTTGATCCTTCGTACCGTATTTCACATGAATCGGATACAATCTCTTATCATCGTTTTTAGTAGGCGTACGGATCGTTTTATTAAAGGTATTGCGGTAAAAATGCAAGCCTGTGTATGGGCGATTTTCATCCCCTGTGTGAGAACCGATAGCTGTTGCAGAATAATTTCGGGCAACAGTTTCTTTAGACCCATCAATATAGCCTTGTGCTGAACGGCCATAATAAGTAGTGAACAATGAATCCTTTAATATCACGTTTGTCGTCGACGCCTGCGTAGGTGAGATATTCTTGAAAAATGGTTTGTCCTTCAAGGAGCCGCTGAAGGCGCTGTCGATTGATCGATCCAATTGAATCGCTTCTACATAAAGATTATGAGGGTTACTACTATATAAATCTCCTAACTGGGCAGTGCTGTATTCACTATGCCCATAGCCATAAGATTTAATGGTATCAAAGCTGATATCGGTGCAACCGGCAAGATCAAACAAATGATGCCCTTGTAAATGAGCGTTTTTAAACACTAAATTTTTAAAATACCAATGATGGCCGTTAAGCATTTGCCCGATAAATCCTCCTTTATTATTAGTGCTGCTGCTACCAAAAAAAGTACCATTTTTAATGGATTTCATATTTTGTTCGGTTCCACCACCATTAATTTTCAAGTAGAAGTTGCTTTGATTACTAATTGCAAAAACCGAATTGTTCAGCTCGACATCTGCACCATCTGAGATACTTTCAAACCACCATTCTGTTGTTTTCTCTTTTACAAAGTACCATTGATCCGGAAACGTTACTGTCGATGTGTTTCTAAAGGTCACAATATCGCCACTCAAATCCGTACCTGTCGCATTCAAATACTCATCCAAATCCTTCTGATTTACAATCGTTACTTGAATATTTTCCCCATTGGTTCCATTATTAGTTATAGTAGCTTCTCCCGTTTCTCCATAAACAAAGGCAAACAATAAGAGAACAAGCCCAAACCAGTTTCTCATCATACACACTCTCTTTCTTACAATAATTAAATCACTTTCAACATAAACCACAGACTTCCCGAAGTCAACAAATCTCAATAATTAGTAATTAATATTTATATATAAAATCAAAAAGCTACTTTTCCAACTATACTAAATAGCAAAAAACAAAGGACACTCCTCTGAGAAGGAAATGTCCTTTGTTTTTATACACAAGTTTCATTTATTTCTTTTAAGGTTTGGACGACCTCTTGAAACTCTTTCTCCAATGCCAGTTTTTCATCCCCACCAGCACTGATCAATCGACTCAACAATGTCGTTTTGCGATTTTCCAACAGCATCTGTTGCTGCTTCTTCTGCTCCTCTTGATCATCCAAACGGTTCTTATCTTGCTCCGTCTGAATCTTTTTCTCTGCAATCAGCCATTGATCCGTTGCTGTATTATTGATAAACGTCTCATCATGCGAAACGAATAAAATCGTTCCTTGATACGCATTCAAGGCTTCTTCTAAAACCTGGATCGATGGAATATCTAAATGGTTCGTCGGCTCATCCAACAAAAGGACATTATTGTCGCTAAGTAACAGCTTGCTGATTGCTACCTTACTGCGCTCGCCGCCGCTCAGCACACCAATTTTCTTGAAAATCGTTTCACCGCGAAATTGCATATGTGCAAGCAAATCTCTGACAGCCTGATCGTCATGCAGAGAGCTTTCTCTTACTGATTCAACAATGGTTTTCTCTTCATCCAAGGTTTCAAAGCTTTGACTGAAGTAACCGATTTTTACTCCTTTAGCAAATGAAAGACCTGGTTTCCTCTTAAGAATTTCCTTCAGTAAGGTTGTTTTCCCTGTTCCGTTGGCTCCCAGCAAAGCCGTTTTTGATCCTGTTAACAAACGGAATGTTGCGCCTTGCAATAGCTCTTTCGTTCCAGCTTTCAAGGAGTAATTATCGGCTGTCAGAAGATAGACTGTATGAAGGCGTTGTGTAGTGGTAAATGGAATGATCAACGTTTTTTTCTCTCTAGGTTTCTCGACCTTTTCCAACTTTTCCAGTCGAGTTTCCATGATTTTCGCTCGATCATCCAAGTTTTTCTTTGCTCGTTGGTCCCCCATTTTATGTAGGCGAGCTTCTGAATTCCCCATACGCTTCGGCGCCTTTCTGGTTTGCCGGCTCTTTTCTTTGACAACACCTGTCGCATGAATCAACCGTTGTTTTTCCTGTTGATACTTCTCGTAAGCTCGCTGATGTTCCGTCTCCTCAATGTTTTTCTGCTCCAGATACGCATCATAGTTGCCTTCGTAGAGCTTCAATGTCCCGTTTTCTACAGCCAATATTTTGTTGACTACTTTATTTAAAAAAGCTCGGTTATGAGAAATAATCAGCAATGTGCCCGGATAACGTTTTAGTTTTTTCTCTAAAAAATCGATTCCTTTTTTATCCAAATGATTGGTTGGCTCATCAGCTAATAAAATCCCTGATGCCCCCTTCAATGCTTCTTGAATCCTCTTTTTCGTCTGCTCGCCACCGCTATCTGTCGTTTCCGCATCAATTAGCTGGTCGATCGCCGCTACCTGATCACCGCAGAGAATCTGTCCTTCATTGGGTTCCACTGTTCCTTTGATTAAAGAAAACAGGGTTGTCTTTCCTGAACCGTTCTCGCCGACTACACCGACACGGCTCCCCGTAGGAATCATCAGCTGTTCGATTGCAAACAACTCTTTATCACCAAAGTACATATTTATATTTTTGAATTCTATTGACATAACAAAAAAACCTCCTTCAATTCTGAAGAAGATGACAGTTTCCCTACTATGCATATCTAACAACCCCTTGGCTACACGAAATAGGCCTCGGATTGTTTCTATGAAAGAATACTTGTCATCACTATTTTTGGGTACACTCATCCACTACAGAATTTAATAATTGAATTAAATTATTGTTTAGTAGATGTAGTATCCATAGTCCAAGTACCTTTCCCTTTCTTAAGATAGTTACAGTCTAACAAAATCCATATTATTTTTCAAGAGGGAACTTTCTATGGTTGTTTTTATTTTCTTACATGATAAAATAAAGTGAAAATTACTTTTATTAGTTTTGAGTGTATCTGACAACTACAATGGCTACTGCTTTTATGCAAACAAGCGCCTCAAAAGAAGCTAGTTTGTTTTTCTTTTGATTTTTATAAAAATCACTGAGAAATTTGGCTTCTGCCGTAGTTTTCAGATATGCCTTAGAAAGAAAGGATGAACGCTTTTGTCTCGCTTTGCTTCAAAAAGAGAAGAACGTCAATACTACGAGCAAGAAGCCAGTGAAGTGGAGTTTCTAAAGTGGTATCACCAACAGGATCATCCTGAATATGAAAAACCTTCGCTGACTGTCGATATTGTTTTGATGTGTTACAACAAAGAGGAAGATCAGTTAAAACTGCTTTTAATCAAACGAAAAGGACATCCTTATAGGAATTCATGGGCACTCCCCGGCGGATTTGTTATGCCAAATGAATCCACAGGAGAAAGTGTCCTACGTGAAACGAAGGAAGAAACAGGTGTCGTGATCTCCAAGCAGAATATTGAGCAACTGCATACCTTCAGTACACCGAATCGTGACCCGCGTGGTTGGGTCGTCACCGTTAGCTATCTTGCTTTCATCGGGGAAGAACCGTTGATTGCCGGCGATGATGCGAAAGAAGTCAGCTGGTTTACGATGAAACGGGTTGGTCATAAATTAATTCTTACAGACGAAGATGTAGAAATCAGACTAGACCTGAATAATCCGGCAGCTGATGATTATAAATTGCTTGCCTTCGATCACAGCCAAATTGTTTTAAAAGCGTTCAATCGAGTAGCCAACAAAATGGAACACGAGCCTCAAGTACTGCAAGTACTTGGGAAGGATTTCACGATCACAGAGGCTAGAAAAGTTTTCGCTAAGTTTCTTGGCGTAGATTACAAATCAATCGACCATTCAAACTTCAAAAAAGCTATGCTGCAATATTTCGACGAGATCGGAGAACGTCCTGTCGGCATTGGCAGACCGTCAAAAATATACAAATTAAAAGCAACGATTTGAGTCTTCAAAGAAAATGAACCCAACACTCACGGCGGAAACCACCGTGGGTGTTGGGTTCATTCATTTGTTTTCTACCAACCTGTTAAAACCAGTTTGCCAATCATCTTGCCGCTGCCAACAAGCTTATGCGCATCTTCAATATTTTCTGCATCGATTGGATGCATGTGTTTAGTCATCGTACTATTCAATATCCTTTGATCATACAAAGCAGCAATCTCTGCCAAGATTTCTCCTTGTCGCCCCATGTCCTCCGTCTGATACATGGATCGAGTAAACATAAATTCCCAACTGAATGTAACACTTTTATTTTTTAACAAACTCAGGTCGACAGGTCTATCCGCATCAACGATAGAACAAATCTGACCTTGAGCCTCGATGACCTTAGCCATTTCTTCCCAGTAAATATTTGGATTGTACAGACATAAAATGTATGGCAGCTCTTTTACACCGATTTTTTTCAACTCTTCTGAAAGTGACTGACGATGATTGATCACTCTGTCTGCCCCCATCTTATTGACCCACTCAAGGGTTTCAATTCTGGATGCTGTCGTGATAACTTCTAAGCCTGCATGCTTTGCCAACTGGATTGCCGCAGAGCCTACACCACCGGCACCGTTGATGATCAAAATCTTCTTGCCTCGATCTTTCTCCGTGATTTTCAAACGATCAAACAAGGCTTCCCAAGCAGTTAACGTAGTTAAAGGAAGTGCCGCACTTTCCGCCATAGATAATTGTTCAGGTTTCTTCGCTACTATTCGTTCATCCACTAGTTGATACTGACTGTTACTACCCGAACGTGTGTAATCGCCCGCATAAAAAACCTCGTCACCTACCTTGAATTTTGTTACTGCCTTACCGATTTCTTTGACAACACCTGCAGCATCCCAGCCTAGCACACGATAATCTTGCTCTTCAAGGTTCTTTCTGCTCGTTTTTATATCTACAGGATTCACTGAAATTCCCTTTACCTCGATCAGCAGATCTTTCTCTTGTTCCAATTTGGGAATCTCAAGCTCTGTGTCCTCAAAGTAATTTGTTCCTCCCAGCTCTTCAGATCGTTTTAATATGATCGCCTTCATGAAATTCGCTCCTCCAATGTATCCATTTGCTTTCACTTTACCGTTCAATCAAAAAAAACACAAAAGAAGTGTATCCGAGGAACGCCGATTTCATAAAAATTTAACGAAAGACTGCAAAATGAAAAGAACTACACGAAGACTTGCCAATGCAAGCTTTCGTATAGTCCAAATAGTTTACTAGTTTTCTTTAGTCTCAGTAGTTTTAGTTGTTTCCTTTTTCTCAGTGGTATCTGTGGTATCAGCCGCTTCCTTTTTCTCAGCCGTTACGCCACCGATCAGTGCTTTGCCGATAAATTGCGCATATTGAACTTGTCCGTCGACATTTGGGTGAACAAGATCTTCATAGAACCATTCATCATGATCTTTACTGAAATCATACCAATCGATGACTGTTAGATTCTTATATTTTCCAGCCATTGTGTTCAACATTGTATTTACTTCATTTTGCCAGCGCCTAGTCGGAACTCTTGCGTTGATCCAGAAGACTTGTCGTTCCTCACCAATAATCTGCATCAATCGATCAAACTGAGCTTCCGTAAAGGAACCGTTTGTTCCCAGACTCATCAGCACTGTTTCTTTCAATTGATTGTCCGTTTTCAGCTTTTCTAGCGGCTCCTCGCTATTGTATACCTGGCGACCAACTTCTCCATCAATAATCATCTTAGGAAAAACAGTCTGCAGGTCCGCACCACCATCTAAAATAACAGAATCGCCAAAAGCTGTGACTTCTAAGGCTTGAGCTTGCACCCATTCTTCATCTGTCAAACCATAATGAGCGGGATCACCTGTATCAGCCGGTGCCTCCGTGCTGGAAGTCACTGTCTCCTCAGTTTCCGCTTTCTTCAACTCAGCTTTTTTACGCTCTTCGGCAAGCTTTTTATTCTGCTCTATCGTCTGCTGCAGCTGCAACTGGTCAGCTGTGACATAGTTAGTCGGCGCAATAATCCAACCATACATAGCAAAGCCAAATAGAACAACGCCTACCGCAAATGTAACTTTCGGCACAGTGAATATTGGTTTTTTGACTATATCCTTTAGGGCATATAAGATATAGCGATAATAGAAATTCTTCAGTGGTTTCTCAATAAAGCGATACGACAATTCGCTGATACCAAGAATCAACGCCAACTCGACAAGAGAATGCAGAAAAACATGATCATTCAGATTCGAGATCTTGGCTTCATAAAAAATCATAACAGGAAATTGATAAAGATAAATTCCGTAGCTTCTTTTCCCAACCCATGTGAATACCGGATTCGTCAGCCATTTGTTCATATCTGCTCCCGGATGTGCAGTAACAGCTACCAGCAAAGCAGTAACAATACTTAAAAGGAACATGCCTCCACGATAAACGAATGCATAATGATCTGATAAGAAAATGAACGAAAGAATCACTAATCCCAGTGAGACTCCACCAACCCCATTCAGAAGCAATCGGGCTTTTTGCGGGATCTCCTCCTTCAATCGAAAAGTAGGCCAAACAAATGCCAACGCACTACCGAGTAAAATAGAAAAAATTCGTGTATCTGTTCCATAATAAACTCTTGTTGGATCTGCACCTGGCACATATAACACAGCCATCAGTAATCCAGAGAGGCACGCAGCAGCTAGAATTGCTCCAACTATTTTTCCATTTGTTTTCAAATATTTCTTTAAGAGTATAAATAGAATCGGCCAAATCAAGTAGTTTTGAGCTTCAACTGCCCATGACCAGATATGAGTATATGGGGATTGTGACGCAAATCGATCAAAATAGGAAAAACCATGAAAAATTTGCCACCAATTATTATAATATAACACGCTACTGGCGACTACACCGCGTAAATTATTCAATAAATCTCTTTGGAAAAGAGCAATATATGCTGAGGTGGATATTAGCATAAATACTAACCCGGGGTACAACCTTTTCATT
The DNA here is from genome assembly GCF_002140975.2 of Enterococcus sp. 9E7_DIV0242. Taxonomy (NCBI): domain Bacteria; kingdom Bacillati; phylum Bacillota; class Bacilli; order Lactobacillales; family Enterococcaceae; genus Enterococcus; species Candidatus Enterococcus clewellii. The sequence goes on along the minus strand of NZ_CP147247.1, from coordinate 4,169,090 downwards.
CTTCTTATGTAAAATCCTTTGACATCTATCTCATCATTTTGAAGCCATTCCTGACGTAGTAAATCTGTAATCAAATACCCCGAAAGAGTAAAAAATATCGGAACCCCCAAATATCCACCGCTCATGATTTGCGGGAATAAATGATAGAGAATGACTCCGACAACTGCAATCGTCCGAATCCCATCGAATCCGGTAATATAACGGCTTTTCTCAAGCCTTTTTTTATGTTCCATCTATATTAACCAACTTTACTATAATCTATTTTGTAAAAGTTATTTTTATTTTTTAAATGCTTTTTTAAACGATAATTTAAATATACGTCCTTTCGACAGAAATGGCAAGAACTCTTTCACTCTTTCGACAAAATTTTACTAATTCTTTATAGTACCCATGAATTCCTTTTTTTAATGAACGCCAAAGAGAATATTGATATAATTTTATTTTCAACAATAGCTTTTTCCACACGAATAAAATAACAAAAAAAGATCAAGATGAATAAGAACATCTTGACCCTTTTTAAATAATATAGTTAAACCAGAAGTGTATAGAGTGAGGGATTTTCACTAAGGTCGATATAAGTGGGATCAAAGCTTTGAAGATTTGTCATCAATTGAGGCAAATCTTCTCTCCTCTTTAAAAGCACACCTAAAATCACCGGTCCCGTCCCTCTGTTTACTTTTTTTGTATACTCAAAACGTGTGATATCATCATCTGGCCCCAGGACATCATTCACAAATTCCTTCAACGCTCCCGGACGCTGAGGAAAGTTAATAACAAAGTAATGTTTAAGCCCTTCAAAAATCAATGAGCGTTCTTCAATCTCTGCCATTCGATTGATGTCGTTGTTTCCGCCACTGATAATGCAAACAACCGTTTTCCCCTTTATCTCTTCCTTCATTTGTTCAAGAGCAGCAACACTTAGTGCACCAGCAGGCTCAACCACGATCGCTTGCTTAGAATACAATTCAAGAATCGTTGAACAAACCTGTCCCTCATCTACTGAAAGGAGGGTATCCACAGTTTCAACTGCGTGCGCATAAGTCTTACCACCAACCTTTTTCACTGCAGCGCCATCAACGAATTTTTCAACTTGTGTCAGCTCTATTGGTGCCCCTTCTTCAAAAGCGGCTTTCATCGACTGAGCGCCCATTGGCTCAACACCAACGACAGCTGTGACCGGACTAACACTTTTTGTGTAAACTGCTGAGCCGCTGACCAAGCCACCTCCACCGATTGCTGCCAACAAATAATCGATTTGAATGTCTTCCTCTTTTGCTTTCTTGAAGATTTCTGCTGCGACAGTTCCCTGGCCTGCCATAATTGCCAAATCGTCAAAGGGATCAATAAAAGCTTGATTGTTTTGTTGAGCATAATCCTTCGCTGCTGCTGCAGAAGCATCAAACGTATCTCCTACCAATTGAATCGATACTTCATCTCCACCAAAAAACTGAACTTGAGATATTTTCTGCTGTGGTGTCGTCGTCGGCATAAAAATTGTTGCTGGTATTTTCATTTCTCGGCAGGTATATGCAACTCCTTGAGCATGGTTCCCTGCACTTGCACAGACAACACCATTTACCAAAACTTCCGGAGCAGTCTGTGCTATCGCATAATAGGCTCCTCGAAGCTTGAACGACCGAACCTTCTGCAAATCCTCTCGTTTCAGATAAACATTACACTGATATTTTTGAGAAAGATACCGATCGTATTGAAGCGGTGTCTTGGTCACTACTTTTTTTAGTACCTCATGTGCCTCATCGATTTTCTCTTTTGTCAGCTCCATCAAATTTCTTCTCACCTCTTTGTCTAAAACGTCCAGTTAGTCGTTTTGAGAAACAAACGGCATCATTTTTCTTAGCTCTGCACCCACTTTTTCGATTGGGTGTCCGGCATTTTCTTCTCTCATTTTATAAAACTCTTTAAAGCCATTTTTATTGTCATCCACAAAGCCCTTCGCAAAATTTCCATTTTGGATATCTGTCAGTACATCCTTCATGTTTGCTTTTGCTTGCTCTGTGATTACACGAGGGCCTGAAACATAATCGCCATATTCCGCAGTATTTGAGATAGAATTACGCATTTTCTCAAAGCCTCCCTCGTAAATCAAGTCAACGATCAGCTTCATCTCGTGACAAACTTCAAAGTAAGCAAGCTCTGGCTGATAGCCGGCCTCTGTCAGTGTTTCAAAGCCAGCTTCGATCAAACTAGTCAATCCACCGCAAAGTACCGCTTGTTCTCCAAATAGATCTGTTTCTGTTTCTTCCTTGAATGTTGTTTCCAAAACACCTACACGAGTTGCACCAATTCCTTTTGCATAAGAAAGGGCCACATCACGAGCAGTTCCTGTTGCGTCTTGATAAACAGCAAACAAAGCTGGTACGGCAAATCCTTCTGTAAATGTACGACGAACTAGATGTCCAGGGCCTTTCGGAGCTACCAAAAAGACATCCACATCTTTTGGAGGTTTGATTACGTCAAAATGAATATTGAAGCCGTGCGCAAAAGCCAATGCATCACCTGCTACCAAATTCGGCGCAATTTCATTGTCATACAAATCGCCTTGAATTTCATCTGGCGCTAAAATCATTACGACTTGCGCCTTTTTCGCAGCATCTGCGGCTGATAATACATCGAAACCATCATTTCTAGCTGCCTCAGCAGATTTTCCTTCTCGAATACCAATCACTACCTGATTGCCATTATCTCTTAAGTTCTGTGCATGAGCATGTCCTTGAGAACCGTATCCGATGATTGCTACTGTTTTACCTTCCAGTACATTTTTTTCAACTGAGTCATTGTAATAAACTTTTGCCATAATTATAAACCCTCCATATTTTTGTTAGTATATATAAACCCTGTTAAATAAATGAGAAATCCCTTTGTTTTGCTTCTATTATCATTGAAAAGTACTTCTCGTATACACCAGTCATTTAACAGGATTCCTATAGCTTATTTAAATGCTTCTCCTTAATGATTCCCTCTGGTGAAGCCTGTAACCCCTGTTCGTGCCAGTTGCTTGATGCCATATGGTGAAACCACATCGACAAATGCACTGATTTTTTCGCTTGTTCCTGTTACCTGTATTACCACTGTTTTTGTCCCAACATCGATAACATTTGCTCGAAATGGATCAATGACTGAGAATAATTCTGAACGAATCGCCGCCGGAGCATTCAGCTTGATCAGCGCTAACTCACGCTCTAAATGCGGCTCATCCGTGATATCAGAAACCTTGATCACATCTACTTGTTTGTTCAGTTGCTTTGTGATTTGCTCGCTCTCGCCCAAATCATTAATTTGTACGATGATTGTGATTCTCGAAATATTTTCCTGCTCTGTCGGCCCTACAGAAATACTGTCGATGTTTACCTGTCGGCGGGTTAACACACCACTGAAGCGATTGAGAACACCTGAATTGTTATAAACGGTTGCTGTTATGATTCGTCTCATCTTACTCCACCCCCAACATTTGATAATTCGGCTTGCCTGCTGGCACCATCGGCAGAACATGCTCGCTTTGAGAAACACGAACCTCGATCAGCATCGGACCTTTTTCCTCAAACGCCTGTTTTAACTCTTCTTCAACTGTATCCGGATCAGAAATCTGCACAGCTTTTACACCATAAGCTTCAGATAACTTGATGAAGTCTGGCTGGCTTTTGAAAACAGATTCTGAACGCCGTTGATTAAAGAAGCTTTCCTGCCATTGGCGAACCATTCCCAATGATTGATTGTTTAGCAAAACGATTTTTATTGGCAAATCGTATTCATGAAGAATTGCCATTTCCTGATTGGTCATTTGAAATCCGCCATCGCCAACAAACAAGACGACCTGTTTATCCCTACAGCCTAGTTGGGCCCCAATCGCTGCTGGTATGCCATAGCCCATCGTTCCCAAACCACCACTTGTAATAAACTGCTTCTCATTTTTGAACGGATAAAATTGAGCCGTCCACATCTGATGCTGACCGACATCAGTTGTTACGATTGCTTCTCCATTCGTCAGCTCCCCGATGTATTCAATAACCTTTTGAGGTTTGATTTCTTCGCGCTGTTCCTTGTCATACTTGAACGGATGCAGTTTCTTTCTGGAAAGGTTGATTTTTCGCCAATCTGTCCAATGTTCACTGATTTCCTCACAATCATAAGCCAGCATTTCCACTAGCGTTTCTTTGGCATCGGCTACAATTGGAATTTTCGTTTCAATGATCTTTCCAATTTCAGCAGGATCGATGTCAATATGAGCAACGACTGCATTCGGTACGAACTCCTGTGGTGCACTCGCCAATCGATCATCAAATCTTGACCCCATATTGATTAATAAATCACAATCCGTCAGAGCCATGTTTGCGGCAAAAGAACCGTGCATCCCGCCCATGCCAAGAAAAAGCTCATGTTCTGAAGGGATTGCGCCCAAGCCTAACAATGTACTCAATACCGGCAGTTGGTATTTCTCGACAAACGCAGTCAGCTCTTTGCTTGCATTGGCTTGAACAACACCTGCTCCGACCAATACCAACGGTTTTTTTGCTGTTTTCAACTCTTCCATCAGCTTCTTGACCTGCAGTTTATTAGGATAAACAGTCGGTTGATAGCTTGGTAGAACCAATTCCGGCGGATGAACAGCCTCTGCTTCTATAATGGTCATATCCTTCGGTAAGTCGATGACAACAGGACCTTTTCTTCCTGTTGTCGCAATATGAAAGGCCTCATCGATGATTCTAGGAAGATCGCAGGTATCTCTGACCTGATAATTATTCTTAGTGATCGGCATCGTGATGCCGACCATATCGGCTTCTTGAAAAGCATCTTTTCCAATGCCATTCGTCGTTACTTGCCCGGTAAACACAATCAACGGTACAGAATCGCTCATTGCATCTGCGATTCCTGTTACAGCATTTGTAGCTCCCGGGCCACTCGTTACAACAACCACTCCCGGTTTTCCAGTCGCCTTTGCATAGCCTTCTGCTGCATGTACTGCGCCTTGCTCATGTCTTGTCAGTATATGAGTCAACTCTCCATCATAGAGCGCATCATATAGTGGCAACACAGCTCCCCCCGGATAACCAAAGATCATCTCTACTCCTTGCCGAAGCAGAGAGTCTATCAGTATTTTTGATCCACTTTTCATATTTTCCATAGACGTCCCTCCTTGTTTTTGTAACGAGTCCCTTGCTTCTGCATAATGACATTCTTTTTTTCCGAATAACTGTCACTCCACCCTGTCGTTACACTTCATTTTTTAGACAACAGCTCTCTTTCAGAAATCTGCTGATTTACTCGCCACTTTTTTAATCAAGCAGGTCATCCGGTATCCTCATGATTCCACCGGTATGAGCTGATGTTACTAAAGCTGTATAACGCGCAAGATAGCCTGTTTTAACTTTTGCTTTAAACTTCGGCAGATGCTCTTTTCGTTGCTCCAGCTCTTGATCTGCTACAAGAACATTCAATGTCCGATTCGTCAAATCAATTTCGATCTCATCACCATCATTGATTAATGCAATAGGTCCCCCAGCCGCAGCTTCTGGAGAAATGTGCCCAACAGCAATTCCGCGAGTAGCTCCTGAGAAGCGACCATCTGTAATCAGTGCAACATCCTTCCCAAGTCCTCTACCAACAATACTTGATGTTGGGGCTAACATTTCCGGCATTCCCGGCCCGCCTTTAGGTCCCTCATACCGAATGACAACTACATGTCCCTTTGTGACTGTGTGATTGTCGATTGCTTCAACAGCTTCATCATGTGAGTTGAAACAAATAGCTTTACCCTTGAAAACCTTGATTGATGGATCAACTCCACCAACCTTGATAACACTACCTTTTGGTGCAATATTTCCATATAAGATCGAGAGTCCACCTACAGGACTATAAGGTTTTTCTTTCGGGTGAATGACTTCCTCATTCTTAATTGTTGCCTCTGCTACATTCTCACGGAGTGTCTTTCCAGTAACAGTGATACGGTCTGGATGAATAGCATCCCCCAGATCAACCAATTCTTTAAGAATTGCGGGGACACCGCCAGCTTCATGAACATCATGCATGGAGTAAGCAGAAGAAGGGGCGATTTTTGATAGATAAGGTACTCTTTTAGCAATCTCATTGATTGATTCCAACTCGTAATCGATCTCTGCTTCATTAGCAATAGCTAATGTATGTAGAACAGTATTTGTCGATCCACCCATCGCCATATCCAGTGCAAATGCATCATCAATTGCTTCTTTAGTAATAATATCTCTTGGCTTGATTTGCTTTTTGACCAAATCCATCAGATGGAATGCTGATTTGCGAATTAATTCTCTTCGTTCTTCCGACACAGCTAGGATTGTTCCATTACCAGGAAGTGCCATTCCCAGAACCTCCATCAAACAGTTCATTGAATTTGCGGTAAACATCCCTGCACATGAACCGCAGGTCGGGCAGGCATTTTGTTCCATAAAGCGAAACTCATCTTCTGTCATTTGTCCTTCTTTGAATGCGCCAACAGCTTCAAACATAGAAGATAAAGTAGCGGTGTGGCCTCGTGGATCGACCCCAGCCTTCATTGGACCGCCCGAACAGAAAATTGCCGGTACATTCGTTCGAACACTTGCTAATAGCATCCCCGGGGTGATTTTGTCACAGTTTGGAATATAGAAGACGCCATCAAACCAATGAGCATTGATCACCGTCTCCGCCGCATCAGCAATAATTTCTCTACTAGGTAAAGAGTAGCGCATCCCAATATGTCCCATGGCGATTCCATCATCCACACCAATCGTGTTGAACTCAAAAGGAATTCCCCCTGCTTCGCGAATCGCTTCTTTAGCAATGTCTGCCAGCTCTCTTAAATGGACATGTCCTGGTACGATGTCAATGTACGAATTACAAATTGCAATAAATGGCTTCTCCATGTCTTTCGCACTTTTTACCTGCCCAGTTGCATATAACAGGCTTCTTGCTGGTGCAGCTTCTATTCCTTTTTTTATCTTGTCGCTTCGCATATTCTTCACTCCAATTCTTGTTTTCACTACATTTCATTCGATTTTCCCTACAAAAAAAGCACCCCGTTGATGGGATGCCTTAGCAAGAATCCCATTCACTAAAGACGAATAGGACTCAAACATCTGAAAAATTCTCAGCGTTCTAAGTCCTGTTTAATAAAATAATGACTAATTCAAAATTTGTTGTCTTTCTCATGATGGTATTCTCCTTTATCAGTAAGCATAGATATGATTAAAATAAAATGTGAATTCGAAAAGCTTTTGTTAACTATAAACCCTATAAATTAGAATGTCAATAGAAAATTCAGAAAATTCAAAATTCCTGCTTAATGTTTAAAAAAAAGAATAAAAAATAGAGTGGAAAAAATCCACTCTTAAAGTCTAACTTTTTGGATCACTGCAACGAGTTACAGACGAAAATTCATCAATGGTAACCCACTGTATTTCAATGCGCTTCAATACTAAGCTTTTAGCTAACCTTATGGTCACAAACTATGCAAAATTTAGTTACTTCGAAAATAATATAAAGGTTTATTTGAGAGCCTCTTCATTTGACGTTTTTTATCTTCGATAATCGTCAGCAATTCATCGGAAAAATTTTCTAAAATAACACGGCCGCCCTTATAAGTACTTCCACCTATAGATGCAATTTCATCCGGTGTCAGAATGACCCTTCGATGAATAATTTTTTTAAAGAAAACATCAATCAGATAAGTAGGCAGATAAAAATTATTTTGGGCTGAAAATGATTCCAGATAAATAAAATCATCAATACTAATATAGCAATCGTCTACAGATAAAAAATGAACGGATCGATCAATATAGATATCTCTTTTTTGAAGAATCTCGTTGATCTTCTTATTCAACAAGTTTAAGCTCTCTATTTCCTTAACATAATTTTCTAATTCTCGACGCCGCATATCTCTTTTGTCTTCATAGGACATTCGCAATGACACACTTACTACTGTGATTGCTGCGCCTACAATTACCCCTAAAATCCCTACTAAAAACATCGTCATTTGACTTACCTCGTATCAATTAGTTTACCTAAAACAGTATAGCATACTCTACTTTTTTGATAAATCAAAAAACTTGGATTATATAAAACAGTTTGTTATTTCTTACTAAAAAAATGATTGCTGATAGCTTTAAATAGTAGCAGCTAGTCATGGAACTTATTCAATTATTATAATTAAAATTTCAATTAATTAAGCCTTAAGCCATAATCTTTACTTCTCTTTCCTATAATCCTGTACTTGCCATCGAGTTGCCGGAAAAATCCTTTTGATTGTTCCTGTATATTCACAGCCGGCTTCGTCTTGAAGCCAGCCGCACTGCTCACATTCTTCCAGCAAAATTTTTCGGTCATTCCCATCACTTAGTAGCACATAATACAGCCCATACTCACCTGTTATCGGACAGACTTTTCCAGAATATAACGCAACCATCTCCCAGAGAGTATTACTAATACTCATCGCTAAGGATGAAAGGTTGCTATAGGTCCATTCAGAACACCGCTCTTTTTCGTGATCTAGCGAAAACGAAAAGGGCGCACAAATGTATTCTTTCGGGTCAAGAGTAATAAGTATATCCAATCTATATGTTTTTAGTAGCTCCTCGGTAAAATAGCGATCATTTCTTCTAACAAACCGAACCAATGCGTTATAATACTCTATAGGATTACTCATACTTCGCTCATTTGAAAATATGTCATAATATTGAGTCATAAACAAGCTGGTTTTATTCATATATTTTTTCATAGAAATGCCTCCAATATACTTGAATCAGAAATTTACATGTTCGTCTATTCTTTAAGAATAGTTTAACTTTATTAAGCTACAGAATGCAATAATAGGTAAAATAGCGAGTTTTATTCAATCACTAAACATTTGCTATATCAGTTTTTCCACGAAACAAGCAATGGTACCCTTTATTAGAGCAGCAACCACTTCTATGTATAGCTATTTTTTTGAGTGCATTTTTATTGACCTTTATTGACCATTGAAGTATACTTTTTTTAAGCATTACAAAGTGCATTATGTTAAAATATCATTGCGAAGCTTTTTATATAGGAGGATATGAACTATGAACTTAATACCTACAGTAATTGAACAATCATCTCGCGGGGAAAGAGCCTACGATATTTACTCACGATTATTAAAGGATAGAATCATCATGTTGAGCGGACCGATCGACGACAATGTGGCAAACTCAGTGATCGCCCAGTTATTGTTCTTGGATGCGCAGGATTCTGAAAAAGATATTTATCTTTACATCAACTCACCAGGTGGTAGTGTTTCTGCCGGACTGGCAATTTTCGATACAATGAACTTCGTGAAAGCTGATGTTCAGACAATTGTTTTAGGAATGGCGGCTTCTATGGGAAGCTTCTTGCTTACTGCCGGACAAAAGGGCAAACGTTTTGCACTTCCAAACGCTGAAATCATGATTCATCAGCCGCTTGGTGGAGCACAAGGGCAAGCAACAGAAATCGAGATTGCAGCTAAGCACATTCTTGATACACGCGAACGCCTGAACAAAATTTTGGCAGAACGTACAGGTCAACCAATCGAAGTGATCGAAAAAGATACTGATCGTGATAACTTCATGACTGCACAGCAAGCAAAAGACTATGGCTTGATTGATGAAGTTATGGAAAACAGTAGCTCTTTAAGCTAAATAAAACTAGATAGAACCTTCTTGAGAGTCAGAAATCGATCTACGACTTTCAAGAAGGCTTTTTTATTTTGGATTTGATCAAAAACACGGTACACTAATTACAGAACAAATCGTTTGTCGGCAGTCAAACATAACACAATACCAGTTTTTCTAATTTACAGAAGGAGTTGCAAAACTAGATGGATATTTCTATTATTAATGCTTTACCCGCAAAAACAAACACAGGTCTTATTATTGGAGAAGACAGTGCACCAATAAAAATGTACGAGTTTATGAACGTACGTTGTCCTTTCTGCAAACAATGGTTTGAAGAGTATTATGATCTTTTGACGGAATATGTCAAAGATGGAAAGGTACAACGAATCATCAAGCTTTTTGACAAGGAAAAAGAAAGTCTGCTTCCGGGAAATGTGATGCACAAGCATATCAACTATGATTTGCCCTTAAAAGGATTGACAGATATTCGTCAAATCTATGCGACACAAGGCGATTGGGGCGCATTGTCCCTAACCGAAGTGGATCGATTCGCTAAGGATAATTTAGAACTAGCTGAAATGGATAACACTGCTATTGCACAACAAATAATCACCGAAGCCGAAGCTGCAAATATCAAATTTGTTCCTACGATCATCGTTAATGATCATATTTTTGATGAAAATATTACGCGAGAAGAGCTTCTTGAAATTTTGAACGAGGAATAGAAGAATACTAGGGGCTGTGACATTAGTATGTCTTAGCCTCTTAAAACCGGATAAAACGGTGTTCCCGAAGTAGATTCTTCGACAATAAGGTGGAAATCCGCAAAAATTTATGGAACAATTTTCGGAATTTCCACCTTATTGCTTGAATCTGACCACTTCTGTCACAACCTCTATTTATACCTAAAAGCGATTCCCCCACTGCTGGGCTGACGCAACTGCTAGCAACTAGTTGCGTCGGTGTCAGGCTCAACACCGTATGCACTAAACTGCGACGAGCCATAAGCGAAAATACATCAGTGGTAACCCACTGTGTTTCAAAGCTCTTCGGCAATAAGCTTCTAGTCCATCCTCTTAGTTTAGCCCTGAAATAAGAAAATCAACGTATGCTTCTGCCATCCTTTTTCCTTGCTGCTCCATCGAAATGTCATTATTGACTATATGGAAAACAAAGCCCATCAATGCCACCAATATGAGTTCTGCAGAAACCTCCGTTGCAGACTGAAATACCCCTTTTTCTTTCCCATCTAAAATCAATTTTCGTAAAATATCGATTCCTTGGCTGTCATCACTTGTCGGCTCATCGTCACTACGGTCTTCTTTGGTTCGGAGCATCACCACTTTGAATTTTTCCGGATATTTTGTCATCGTATAAATAAAAATCAAGCTACTCATTCTAAGCTGCTCACTTTCCGGTAGATTTCGGCTTACCGCAAGAGTTGCCTTGACTTCTTCCACTACCTCCAAATAAACCGTGTGGTAAATATAATCTAAAATCTCATCCTTATTCTTATAGTAGTTATAGATAGTACCTGGAGCATAACCGATTCGATTTGCTATCTTTCGAATCGACAATCTGTTGAATCCCTCTTCTGCAATTATTTCTACAGCCGCATCAACTATTTTACCTTCAAGTAATTTGCGATCTTTTTCTTTTCTCGTTTTACTGTCCATCATTTTTCTCCTTAAAAAATAAACACTGTTCACTATTCTTCTTTCCCCTACTATAGTAAATTCCGCTTCTATTTTCAAGCATTATTTCTCTTTACTTTTTCTATAATTATGGTATCATTATTAAAAAATGAACACTGTTCATTATATAAACTAAGTTCAAAAAGGAGTTAAAAAATATGCTTACTCTCCTCATCTATGATTCTAAAAGAGGTGGCACACAACAAGTTGTCACAGCAATTTCACAACAGCTTACTCACGCAACAGCTGTACAATCTATCGAAAATTTCTCAGCAGAGCAATTATCTGATTACGACCAAGTTCTATTTGCCGCACCAACCTATGCAGGAAGCTTACGCAAAGCAGCAGCTACTTTTCTAGAGGACAATCACTCTCTACTCACGGAAAAACGTTTGTTTTTAGTTAACACAGGAATTCAGTTTGATCAGGATAAAATTTCCTCTCAGCTTGAAGCAGTTTTTCCAGAAGAGTTACGAAAAACCGCACAGGCCACAGTATTTATTGGAGGGATTAGCCTGATTCCAAAAATGAATCTATTTGAGAAACTAATTTTGAAAAAGGTTTTCTCTGATAATCAGATCCCTTTTGAACCAAAAACTGACTATAAAAGATTAGACATGACAACACTAAATCAATTGATTTACCAGATGAATCAAAAAAATTAACTCATTAAACAAGAAGTAGCTGAACACATCAGCTAGCTCAAGGAGACGCATAAAATGAAGAAAAAAATTGAGATTCTTACAGTTTTATCCATTGTCACGGGCTTTCTCTCTCTAATTCCCGGGATTCTTTCTTTCAACATCAATCAATCGTATGACGTCATAAATCAATACGGAGACACCGTTACTTTGTGGGGCGCAGGTATCTATGCCCATGATTCCTATTTCAAAGCACCTATCCTTATTGGAACAGACATCACCATGCTTTTTGTATTATTATTGATGGGCATTGCTTTGATTAGCTTTAGACGGAAAAACAGCCAAAAATCACTTCTGTTTTTGGCAGGTCTTCTCTCTATCCACTTGTATTATTCTTTCAGCCAAGGATTTGGAGTCGTCTATAACCAACTTCAATTAGTCTACATTACCAGCTTTGGTGCTAGCTTCTTTGGCTTTATTTTCTGCCTGATTCAGCTTGATCCTCAACTGCTTGCAGAAAAACAACACTGGAATCCAGCTACTCGAGGTGTTCAATTACTTCTGCTTATCGCAGGAACAGCCTTGTTCGTTGCATGGCTGCCCGACATTCTTTCTTCACTACTTACAGGAAAAAGCTTAGAACAAATAGCCATCTATACAACCGAGATTACCTATGTCATCGATATGGGTGTTATCAGCCCATTTATCTTTATTGTTTTTGCATTGTTGAAAAAAGAGCATGTATCCACTCATATCTTTTTACCCGTCACATTGATTTTATGCACTGCTGTTGGCCTAATGGTCACCCTTCAGACGGTTATCATGGTTTTAGCAGGAATTGAGCTGCCCCTTGTTGCACTACTTACAAAGGTCACTAGCTTCATTCTCCTCTCTGCCTTTTCCTTAACTTATACAGTTCGTTACTTTCAAAACTTAGAAAGTTGATTTTCAATAAAACTTCTCCAAAAAAAGAACATATCGAAGCACAATCATAGGCTTTGACATGTTCTTTTATACTATACATCAAGCACTTTTCTCTCGCAGCTTATCTGCAAACTCATTGATTTTACGAATGCGATGGTTAATACCCGATTTAGATATCACCCCAGAAGGAATCATTTCTCCCAATTCCTTCAGACTGACCTCCGGATGCTCTAATCGAAGCTCTGCAATCTCCTGCAGCTTGCCCGGTAACGCATGCAATCCGACCGTACTATCAATATATTGGATATTTTCTATTTGCTTAGAAGCCGCATCGATCGTTTTATTCAAGTTGGCCGTTTCACAGTTGACCAACCGATTAACTGAATTTCTCATGTCTCGAACAATCCGCACATCTTCAAATTTCAGCATGGAATTCGTAGCTCCGATCAACGTTAGAAAATCAGCAATTTTCTCCGCACCTTTTAGATAAGAAATATAGCCGCTTCTGCGTTCCAGTGTTCGAGCATTCAAATCATAATAATTTAACATATCGCAAATATCGTTGTTATGTTCTTCATAAATCGAGAATATTTCCAAATGATACCTGCTTGTCTCCGGATTGTTGACCGAACCGGTCGCCATGAAGGCCCCTCGCAAATAGGACCGCATTTTCTGTGCATTTCCAACGATCGTTTCTGATACATGATCCTGAAACATCAAACCATCCATGATATCCAAATCAGCCAAAACTGATTCCGTATCCTGTTTTAGCCGAACAATATAGACATTGTTCTTCTTTAGCTTCATTTTTCTACGGACCAATAGTTCTGAGCGAACATCATAATGGTCTTTCAAAAGAGAATAGATTCTTCGCGCTATCGCAGCATTCTCTGTCTGTACATTCAATACAAACTGCTGATTAACCAAGCTTAAGGAACCGTTCATCCGAATAAGTGCTGCTAATTCTGCTCGTGCGTGTTCCCTATGAACTTCCAATGTCGTCAATTCCTTTTTGACATCTGATGCAAATGACATAAGATACGCCTCCCTTCTGTTCTATTTTAACTATCAGTATTTTGCTCCAAAAACAATTCGAAACAGCTCTTCGACTACCTTTTCTCCATCATGAAAAACACCGCCACTTCTGAGCTCCAAAAAATCAGTGGAGATCACTCGACAGCCTTCTTCCCTAAGCCCTTGAAAATCATGGACAACCTGAACAAGATATTCGTCATACACATCAAAATCCATGTAACCATCTGGGACAGGTTCGGTATTAACCAACACAGTATCTACAAATTTTTCACCCAAATGCTCATGTAGCACTCGGATATGGTCCGCATCCGTAAAATGCTCTGTCTCACCTTTTTGTGTCATGATATTACAAATATATACAACCTCACCTGATCGTCTCAGAATAGCTTCGCCAATCTCACCAATCACCAAATTAGGTAAAATGCTTGTAAAAAGGCTACCCGGACCTAAAACAATCATATCAGCTTCTTCAATCGCTGTTACAACTTTTCTTGCTGCTTTTGGCTGTTCATCGTCATTTGTGTTCGTGACAAATACATGATCGATTGTTTTTCGATCCACAGCAATAGTCGATTCTCCAACGGCAACCGTTCCATCTTTGAAGACTGCATGAAGCGTTAGCGGCCTTTCCGAGGAAGGATAGATATGACCATCTACATGCATCATCTTCGAAAGTAACTGTATGGCCTCATAAGTACTGCCTCTCATCTCAGAAACGGCTGCAATAATCAAGTTTCCGATCGCATGATTGGCAAAATATTGATCTTGCTCATTAAAGCGATATTGAAAAATATCTTCATATAGTTGGGGCATGTCTGAAAGAGCGACCAATACGTTTCTTAAATCACCTGGTGGCGTTAAGTTCATTGATTTTCGAATCTCACCACTACTACCGCCATCATCAGCAACAGTTACTACAGCAGTAATTTCTGCTCCTTGGTTTCGAAGGCTCTTCAAAATAACAGGCAGACCAGTGCCACCGCCAACTACAACAATTTTAGGCTTACGGATACGATACGTTTTCATGAGCGATTCACCGTCTCTTTCCGCTTGTCTTTATCACGATGCGTCACATTTACATGGTACAGCTTCTCTAATTCATGAGAAATACGCTCGGTTAAAGCAACAGAGCGGTGCTGTCCGCCTGT
This sequence comes from Enterococcus sp. 9E7_DIV0242, assembly GCF_002140975.2. NCBI lineage: Bacteria > Bacillati > Bacillota > Bacilli > Lactobacillales > Enterococcaceae > Enterococcus > Candidatus Enterococcus clewellii. The sequence goes on along the minus strand of NZ_CP147247.1, from coordinate 4,154,010 downwards.
ACAGCCTATAGCAATCGTTACATTAGATTTCCCTTCTTTCTTATAGCCAGGTAACACATATTCAAGCAACTCTGTAAAGCGAGTGTAAAATTCTTCCGTTTCAGGAAAATTCATCACATACTCATAGACGGATTTATCAAGTCCAGTTAATGGACGCAGTTCCGGGATGTAATGAGGGTTTGGCAAAAAGCGAACGTCCATCACGATATCTGCATCTATTGGTAATCCATATTTGAACCCAAAGGAAACCATTTCAACTCGAAATTCATGCGTATCTTTTGAGCGAAACTCATTGCTGATTCTTTCTCTTAACTGGCGAGGAGATAAATCCGTTGTATCAATAACCAACTGAGCATCTCCCTTGATTTCATCAAGTAATCCCCGCTCTTTTCGAATTCCTTCCGTAATCAATCCATCCATAGCTAAAGGATGTGTTCTTCTTGTTTCCTTATAACGTGAAACAAGCTCTTCATCTGTTGCATCTAAAAACATAACGGTTGTATCAATGACATTTGTATTTTCAATTTCCACAAGCATATTTTGAATTTCTCTGAAAAAAGACCGTGAGCGTAAATCGACAACTAACGCAATCTTAGAGACTTTTCCAGATTCTTTGATTAATTCCCAAAATTTAGGAATCAAGCTTGGAGGCATGTTATCAATACAAAAATACCCCATATCTTCAAAGCATTGAATAGCCACTGTTTTCCCAGCACCACTCATCCCAGTAATTATCACTAACTGTAAATTATCTACCATAAAAATCGAACCCCTTTTCTTTGTCGATAAAACTAGCTTACATAAAAATTTCCATAACAAAGTAGTGAATCTTCTTTGTACCATTATTCATAATTAATAGTTGATTTTTGAAGCACAACGACTCTATCTCCAATATTGTAATTGAAGCAAATTGTTATTGTTTTTCTCAACGTACTTTCCTTAGTATAACATTCCGGGCGTATCAAAGGAAGCTTTAGACTCTTTTGCAAAAAAAAGAAGGCATCTGCCTTCGTAAATTCTCCCCTATATAGCATCAAGAACACTTAAGTAGTTTACCTTCAATACTGGATTATCGCTATCCAGTGCCAAGCGGTCAGACGGATGACATTTTAGCAATTCTACCTTTACTGTGTATTTTCCCATAGAAACGGCTCTGCCAATAAAGGACCATGATAAATAGTCTGAACTGCATAGATAGGTACCACCAACTCTGATATTTCCTCTATCCATTGTTTCGCCTCTTCTCTATATGTTTTATACCTATAGAATAGCATGAAAATTTTTCTGTGCTCACTCAATATTCTGATAGTTTTTTTCTTTTTTTGACTTTTTTTAAAACCTTATGAGCAAACAGAAAGAACACCCTTTGCTTTCTCTAAACAAAGGATGCTCTTTCTCTTTTTGAACGGATTATTTATAGAGAGATAGATATAGACCAATTCACATCAATAATCTTTCTATCTGGGTAAGATTTTACGCTATGGACAGATCAAAATCAAGTATTTTTGCTGTTTTATAAAAATTTATCATTTTCTTAATCATTATAATAATATACTCCGAAATGGAGTATACCAATTTACAATACACGCTTCAAATACTGCCCAGTATAGCTTTCTTTGATTTTTGCAATTTCTTCCGGTGTACCAATTCCTACGATTGTGCCGCCACCGTCGCCGCCTTCCGGTCCAAGATCGATCACATGGTCGGCTGACTTGATCATATCTAGATTATGCTCAATCACCAGAACAGTGTTTCCAGCTTCTACCAGACGATTCAGTACATCTAACAATCGTGAAATATCATCTGTATGAAGCCCGGTTGTCGGCTCATCTAAAATATAGAAATTCTTTCCGTTAGATATACGATGTAATTCACTGGCAAGCTTCATCCTCTGCGCTTCACCTCCAGATAAGGTCGTTGCCGGTTGTCCTAAGGTGACATAGCCTAGACCAACATCCAGTATTGTCTGCAGCTTCCGATGAATCTTAGGAATCGGTTGGAAGAATGCTACCGCATCTTCAACAGTCATCTCAAGTATATCAGCAATATTTTTCTCTTTATAATGTACATCCAGTGTTTCAGAATTGTAACGTTTCCCATGACAGATTTCACAAGGAACATATACATCTGGTAAGAAGTGCATTTCTATCTTGATGATCCCATCTCCGCGACAGGCTTCACAACGGCCGCCTTTGACATTAAAGCTGAAACGCCCTTTTTTATACCCACGTACTTTTGCTTCATTCGTTTTAGCAAATAAATCACGGATATCATCAAAAACACTTGTATAAGTTGCGGGGTTACTTCTTGGTGTTCGTCCAATCGGACTTTGATCGATATCAATAATTTTCTCGATTCCTTTATACCCAGTCACACTCTTATGCTTTCCAGGTTTATTGGAATTACGATTGATTTTCTGAGCCAAAGCTTTCTTTAATATTTGGTTGACCAATGTACTCTTGCCTGACCCTGAAACCCCTGTTACTGCAACGAACTCTCCCAGCGGGAATTCTACAGTTAGATTTTTTAGATTGTTTTCTGCCGCTCCTGTGACCTTGATTGCCTTTCCTGTTCCTTTCCGACGTTCAGTAGGAACTGGAATGACCTTTTTCCCTGATAAGTATTGTCCTGTCAAGGAATCAGGATTCGCTATTACTTCTTCCGGTGTCCCAGAAGCTACAATCTCTCCACCTTGCTCTCCAGCACCAGGTCCAACATCGATTAGATAATCTGCAGCGCGCATCGTATCTTCATCGTGTTCCACAACAATCAATGTATTTCCTAAATCACGCATTTTTTTCAATGAATCGATCAGTCGATCATTGTCCCGTTGATGAAGTCCAATTGAGGGCTCATCTAAAATGTACAAGACACCAGAAAGATTTGAACCGATCTGTGTGGCCAGACGAATTCGCTGTGCTTCACCACCAGATAGTGAGCCGGAAGCTCTGCTAAGTGTCAAATATTCTAATCCGACATTTTCAAGGAAAGTCAGTCGATCTTTTACCTCTTTTAAAATAGGTTTTGCAATCATTTGCTCTTGTTCAGAAAGAGTTAGCTGATCAAAAAATGGTAGACTATTCTTAATAGCCAACTCACTGATTTCAGCAATACTATTTCCGTTTATCTTGACTGCTAACGCTTGTGGGTTCAATCGATAGCCTTTACAAGTTCGACAAGGTAGTTCCGTCATATAAGACCGCATTTGTTCTCTTGTAAAGTCACTATTCGTTTCGTTGTAGCGACGCTTGATATTCTTCAAAATCCCTTCAAATGCAACATCAACATCCCGAACACCGCCAAACTCATTCTCATAGTGGAAATGGAATATTTCGCCATTTGAACCGTTCAAAATAATATCTTGATGTTCTTTCGGCAACTCATTAAATGGTGTATCTACATCAATACCAAATCCCTCAGCGGCCTGCTCAAGCATTTGCGGATAATATTGTGAACTGATTGGGTTCCAAGGAGTAATCGCTCCTTCTTTTAACGTTTTTGTCGGATCGGGTATAACAAGATCGCGATCGACTTCCAGCCTCATCCCCAGACCATCACAATCCGGACATGCCCCGAATGGCGCATTGAATGAAAACAGACGTGGTTCTAACTCTCCAACTGTAAATCCACAGTATGGACAAGCATAATGTTCACTAAACAGCAGTTCATCTTTTCCATCCACATCTACTAAAGCATAACCTTCCGCAAGACGAAGGGCTGCTTCAAAGGAATCAAACAAACGAGAACGGATGCCTTCTTTAACAATGATTCTATCAATAATAATCTCAATATCATGCTTCTTATTCTTTTCAAGCTCGGGAACCTCGCTCAGATCATAGACGTCACCATCTACACGAACACGAACGTATCCGTCCTTTTGAATAGCTTCAAAGACTTTTTTATGCTGCCCCTTTTTCTTCACAATCACGGGAGCCATGATTTGAATTTTTGTGCGTTCCGGTAGTTCCAGTACTCGGTCAACCATTTGTTCAACTGATTGACTAGTAATCTCAATATTGTCATTCGGACAAATCGGGTGACCTACTCGAGCAAACAGCAAACGAAGATAATCATTGATTTCCGTTACTGTACCAACAGTAGAACGGGGATTCTTGCTTGTTGTTTTTTGGTCAATGGATATAGCCGGGCTCAACCCATCAATACTGTCGACATCCGGTTTATCCATTTGTCCCAAGAATTGGCGAGCATACGCGGAAAGACTTTCTACGTATCTTCTTTGTCCCTCTGCATACAGCGTATCAAAAGCCAAAGAACTTTTTCCCGAGCCTGACAAGCCGGTCACTACAACCAGCTTGTCTCTCGGAATCGTTACATCTACATTTTTCAGATTATGAGCGCGCGCGCCATGAATCACGATTTTATCGTTTGCCATTATTTACCTCCTAGTTTGAAGCTTTTAGTTCCAGAATCGTATCTCTCAATGTAGCCGCTGCCTCAAAATCAAGCGCTTTGGCGGCATCCTTCATTTCTTTTTCCAACCTCATCAACAACTCGTCTTTTTCTTTTTTCGATAACTTGTCGTAAGACTTGCTTGCTGTATAGTCTGCATCATCCTCAGCCACTTTAGAAATCATGATTAGATCACGAATTTCTTTAATGATTGTTTTAGGAACAATGCCATGTTCTTCATTGTATTTCTCCTGAATGGCACGACGTCTAGCCGTCTCATCCATTGCTTTTTGCATCGAATCAGTCACCTTATCTGCATACATAATGACCTTGCCCTCTTCATTTCTCGCCGCACGACCAATTGTCTGTACTAGAGAACGTTCACTACGCAAGAAGCCTTCTTTGTCCGCATCCAAAATGGCAATCAGAGAAACCTCTGGAACATCCAGTCCTTCTCTCAACAAATTGATTCCGATCAACACATCAAACTCACCTAAACGCAGATCACGTATGATCTCAGTCCGTTCTAAGGTCTTGATATCACTATGCAGGTACTTTACCTTGATTCCAAGCTCCTTGAAGTAATCGGTCAAATCCTCGGACATTTTCTTCGTCAATGTCGTGACGAATACCCGTTGATTCTTCTCCACACGTTCGTTGATTTCGCCAACCAAATCATCAATTTGCCCCATAATTGGACGTACCTCAATTAGAGGATCAAGGAGCCCTGTTGGACGAATAATTTGTTGGATCACGGTATCCGTCTGCTCGTGTTCATAAGGTCCGGGTGTTGCAGAAACATAGACGATCTGATGAACATGCTTCTCAAATTCTTCCAATCGTAAAGGTCGATTGTCCAATGCACTCGGTAAACGGAACCCATAATCAACCAGCATTTGTTTTCTCGCTCGGTCTCCATTATACATCCCTCTCACTTGAGGCATCGTTACGTGGGACTCATCGATCACGAGTAGAAAATCATCCGGGAAGAAATCCAATAGCGTATATGGCGGTTCTCCCTCCATACGACCATCCATATGTCTGGAATAATTCTCGATACCGGATGTGTAGCCCATTTCACGCATCATCTCAATATCATAATTCGTTCGCTGTTCCAGTCTTTGTGCTTCTAAAAGCTTGTTCTCAGAACGTAAGACTTTCAAACGAGCATCCAGCTCCGCCTGTATCTTATCAATAGATTGCTCCATATGCTCATCATTTGTCACAAAGTGAGTCGCCGGGAAAATCGCAACATGCTCTGTCTCTCCCAAAATCTCGCCAGTCAATGCGTCGACTTCTCTAATTCGTTCGATTTCATCACCAAAGAACTCGACTCTCAACGCATGATCATCTTTAGACGCCGGAAAAATTTCTACGACATCTCCTCTGACACGGAAACGTCCCCGTTGGAAATCAATGTCGTTGCGCTCAAATTGTATTGCTACCAATCTTTTTAGCAGCTCACTTCGGTCGATCTCCATACCGACGCGTAACGAAACAACCTGATCATTATATTTTTCAGGATCACCCAAACCGAAAATACAGGAAACTGAAGCCACGACGATTACGTCATTGCGCTCAAGCAAAGAGCTCGTTGCAGAGTGACGCAGCTTATCGATTTCATCATTGATGCTTGCATCCTTTTCAATATATGTATCACTTGAAGGAACATAGGCTTCCGGCTGATAGAAATCATAATAGCTGACAAAATACTCTACTGCGTTATTGGGGAAAAATTCTTTGAACTCCCCGTACAGTTGTCCTGCCAGTGTTTTATTATGTGCAATTATAAGTGTCGGTTTATTTACTTCCTTTATAACGTTCGAAATGGTAAATGTTTTACCTGTCCCTGTCGCTCCTAAAAGGATCTGTGCCTTTTCTCCACCTTCGATTCCTTCAATCAGCTTTTCGATCGCCTGAGGCTGATCGCCATCTGGCTGATACTTAGAAACCAGTTCAAACTTCTTAGAATTATCTCTTTCAATCATCTAATATACTCCCTTCGTGTAGTCATTCTCACTAAAAAAGGAAAAGAGTATTTCTACTCCCTGAACCATTTTAACATACCGAACATATTTTCGCCACTTCTATATTTTCTGTTATTTTATAATTCTAAATATAAATAAAACTATTCTTAAAGGTTAAATAAAAATTCAAAAAGATAATTTTTTATTTTTGATAGGTTTCCATATACATGTAACAAAACATAACATAGAAAGTCAGATTTTCAGCTTTTTTTCAGAAATTATAATGAAATATTTGTTTTCCACCTGCTTTTTGCTATATAATTACTAAATATGCAAATATTTAGGAGGATTTTTTATGAAGAAGAAACATCTATTATTTTCTTTGCTTGCCATGGTTTTCAGCTTGTTTGCTTTGACAATCGGTAAACCTGTTTCAGCAGAGGAAAAAACGTATGATATCGGGACGGATCTAACATTTGCTCCATTTGAATTTCAAGATTCAAATGACGAATACATCGGTATTGATATAGATTTACTGAATGCGATCGCTGAAGATCAAGGCTTCAAAGTAAATCTAAAACCCCTTGGATTTGATTCAGCAATACAAGCCGTTCAGTCCAATCAAATTGATGGTATGATTGCCGGCATGAGTATCACTGATGAACGAAAAAAATCCTTTGATTTCTCAGAACCCTATTTCGACAGTGGCTTACAAATGGCAGTCAAGCAGGGAAATACTTCTATTGAAACGTACGATGATCTGGATGGCAAAACAGTTGCCGCAAAGGTCGGGACAGAAAGTGCAGCTTTCCTTGAAAAGAACGAAAAAAAATATGGCTACACAATCAAGAACTTCGATGATGCGACAGGTCTGTATCAAGCACTTCAAAATGGTGAAGCAGACGCTATCTTCGACGATTATCCAGTACTCGGTTATGCGATAACAAACGGCCAAAAACTACAACTGATCGGTGAAAAAGAAACCGGAAGTTCTTATGGCTTTGCTGTAAAAAAAGGCCAAAATCCTGAGCTGATCAAGCAATTCAATGCCGGTCTGAAAAAGCTAAAAGAAGACGGCACTTATGACAAGATCATTGCTACCTATATCTCTTCTGGCGCAGAAGATGATGAGACAGAAATGAAGCAGATCGAGCCAAAAAAAGACGTGTATACAATCGCAAGTGACTCAACCTTCGCTCCATTTGAATTTCAGAATGCAGATGGCGACTACGAAGGAATCGATGTTGATTTGATGAATCGAATTGCAGAATTACAAAATTTCAACATTGAGTTCAAATTTATCGGCTTCAGCTCAGCAGTCCAAGCAGTTGAATCCGGACAAGCCGATGGTATGATTGCCGGGATGACAATCACAGACGAACGTGAAAAATCTTTTGATTTCTCTACTCCTTACTTTGATAGCGGGATTCAAATCGCTGTAAAGGAAGGCAATGACGATATCACTTCTTATGAAGATCTGAAAGGCAAAACAGTCGGTGCAAAGATCGGAACAGAAAGCGCTGATTTTCTTGAAGCAAACAAAGACAAATATGGCTATTCTATCAAGTATTTAGATACGACAGATGCGCTATACAGTGCTTTGGAAATCAACGAAATCGCAGCAATGATGGACGACTACCCTGTAATCGGGTATGGAATTGCCCAAGGTCAACCTTTATCAACACCTATTCCTCGTGAAGAAGGCGGCTCTTATGGGTTTGCTGTGAAAAAAGGGCAGAATGCCGAGTTGGTTGAGATGTTTAATGAAGGCTTGGCTGAATTGAAGCGCACGGGTGAATACGATGAAATCGTTGGTAAGTATGTCAAAGACGGCAGTGTTGAAAACACTGTAGACGAATCAACCTTTGTCGGTATGATCAAAAACAACTGGAAACGTCTGTTAAGTGGATTATGGATGACCATTCAATTAACACTGATCTCCTTTGTACTTGCTTTGATTCTAGGTGTTATCTTTGGATTATTCAGTGTTTCTCCATCCAAAGCTTTACGCGTATTGGCAACTATCTATGTTGATGTCATTCGTGGAATTCCTTTAATGGTTGTCGCATTCTTCATCTACTTTGGTCTACCAGGCTTGCTTGGCTTTAATATTCCAGTGTTTATCGCAGGTATCATTACCTTGACCTTGAACGCCAGTGCATATATATCAGAAATCGTTCGTGGTGGTATCAAGGCTGTTCCAGTAGGACAGATGGAAGCCTCAAGAAGCTTGGGACTTTCTTATAACCGGACAATGCAAAAAATTATTTTACCACAGGCAATCAAAATCATGCTTCCTTCCTTTGTCAATCAGTTCGTTATTTCATTGAAGGATACAACGATCCTTTCAGCTATCGGTTTAATCGAACTTTTGCAAACAGGAAAAATCATTGTTGCCCGTAACCTACAAAGTACGATGGTTTACTTAATCATTGCGGTGATGTACCTTATCCTAATTACATCATTAACAAAACTGGCTAAAGTGCTGGAAAAGAGGGTGAAATAAATGACAGAAAAAATTCTTGTTGAGCATCTTGTAAAAAAATACGGTGACAATACCGTTCTAAATGATATCAATGTATCAATCAACGAAGGTGATGTTGTTTGTGTTATCGGGCCTTCCGGCTCAGGTAAAAGTACGTTTCTACGCTGCTTGAATCAATTGGAAGAAGCTACGAGCGGCGACATCATCATTGATGGGGCAAACTTAACAGATAAAAATACAGATATCAATAAAGTCAGACAGCATATCGGAATGGTTTTCCAGCATTTCAATCTATTCCCTCACCTGTCTGTATTAGAAAATATCACCTTAGCTCCTGTTGATTTAGGGCGGATGTCCCCGTCAGAAGCGAACGACAAAGCTGTCAAGCTACTGGATACAGTTGGTTTGGCTGATAAAAAAGACAGTTACCCTAAATCATTATCTGGCGGACAAAAGCAGCGTGTTGCGATTGCTCGTGCCCTTGCAATGAATCCAGATATTATGTTGTTCGATGAACCGACCTCTGCTCTTGATCCGGAAATGGTTGGGGATGTATTGAACGTTATGAAAAAACTGGCGAAACAAGGGATGACGATGGTCATCGTTACGCATGAGATGGGCTTTGCTAAAGAGGTTGCTAATCGAGTAATGTTCATTGACGGGGGCAACTTCCTTGAAGATGGCACACCAGAACAAATCTTTGAATCACCGCAAAATGAGCGGACACAAGACTTCTTGAATAAAGTATTAAACATTTAAACTTAGATATGGGAGTGGGACAAAGGTTAGTTCCCACTCTTTTATTTGCTCTAAAAACGAATAAACAGTGTTCCAAAAGCACAAACCTCAATTTTTTCCTGTATTACGTTTTAATTGTCAAAACAATCAATGCAAAGAGTCGAAGTGACTATTTATTGAAATGAGGTATCAACCCATATGTTAAAATCTATTTTCTATTTTTTTAAAGAAGACCTTTTGTTTTCTTTTTCCCTACTAGCTGTCGGCCTCAGCCTTTTTTTCGGTAAACCATCGGCAGACATGGTCGACTTCAAGGTCATTCTTTGCTTGTTTGGTCTGATGTTGCTCATAAAGAATGTGGAGAATCTTGGTGTTCTCAATTATTTTGCTGAAAAAATGATTGAGATTTCGTCAAATACACGTCGGCTGATCCTCAACATCACTTTACTGTCCTTTTTCAGCTCTATGCTTCTAACTAATGACGTAGCCATCCTAACATTGATGCCGATCTATTTAAAAATCACAAAAAAAATCGATGTCCTCCACAAAAAAATTTTTGGCGCTGTTCTCTTAGTTATTGCAGCGAATCTGGGAAGTAGTTTTTTCCCTTTTGGAAATCCTCAGAATCTCTTTTTGATGTCTCACTTTTCATTAGCACTTTCTGATTTTTTTCATTGGGCAATAACCTTGATGAGCGCTTCACTACTGTTTTTACTGTTCTCCTTCTTGTTTGTACCAAAACACTATTTAGCTGAACAAACGAAGAACGTTCAGATTTTTGACTCAAGAAAAGCCTCGTTTCTCACAATGATTTTCTTACTTATTCTTGCAGGAGTATTTGATTTCGTTCCCTACTTTATCAGTATACCAATTGCAGCTGTCTTGCTTTTCCTCTATGATAGAAAATCATTTCGAGAACTAGATTATCGGTTATTAGCTACATTTGTCCTTTTCTTTATCGCTGTGGGCTGCTTCTCACAATCAGATGCCATTGTACAAGTTTTAAAGCCCCGGTTCCAGACTGAAAAACAGACATTTTTTATCAGTATTTTGCTTAGTCAGATAATCAGCAATGTCCCCGCTGTTATCCTCGCTGCTCCATTTACAAAGCATATAGAAGCACTTTTTTATGGCGTAAATGTAGGTGGTTTAGGTACACTGATTGCTTCACTCGCTAATCTGATCGGATTCAAAATCTTTAAGCTCTATTATCCCAATGAAGCGAAACGTTATTTAAAAGAATTTACAGTGGTCAATCTCATCTTTCTGGCAGCATTTATTCTTTTCTTTTTATTCTATATTTAGTCATAAAAATACCGACCTCCAAAAGTTAGACCAGAAATCTAGCTTTTGGAGGTCGGTTTAAATCTATGTTGTTTTTTTAAGAATAATTTGCAGAAATGAATGACTCCAGTTTACGTATCCCCTCAATAATAGCTTGTTCAGTCAGCACCATCGGCATTTGCTGTAAACTGTCTCCCTTAACCATAGACTGTCGAGCAATCGCTAAAAGTTGTTGCTCATCCTTAGGATCAAGTCCCATTTCTTCACATGTTGTCGGCAGCTCCAGCTTCCTGTAAAAATCAACATGGCGTTTCAAAACTGCTTCCGGCTGTTCTTCCAAGACCAATTGCACCAAAGTCGTAAAGGCTACCTTTTCTCCGTGCATCAGTTGATCTGCCTTTCCATGAATCGCTGAAAAGCCGTTATGCAATGCATGTGCTGCTGCTAAGCCTCCACTCTCAAACCCTAGTCCACTCATCAAGGTATTGGCTTCAACAACTGCATCAAAGGCTGGTGTCACAGTCTTATTCCTATTATCTTCTATTGCTTGCAACCCATAAGAAAACAGGATCTCTTCACATTTTTCAGCAATGGCTAAGGACGTCAATGTAGGAGCTTTTCCCAATATGTTCTGTCCCTGCTTTTTCCAGACTGCTCGCGCTTCAATCGCTGTTGATAGTCCATCCGCAATTCCAGCAGCTAAAAGACGTGCTGGTGCATTCACGATCACAGCAGTGTCTACGAGAATAAGGTCCGGATTTTTTTGATAAAATTCATAATTTCTGAAACGTCCATCGGCTTCATAGATAACAGAGACAGAGGACGTTGGAGCATCTGTTGAAGCGGTAGTTGGCAGAATCGCCAGCTTTAGCTGTTGTTTAGCGGCTATCGCCTTTCCTAGATCAATGATTTTTCCACCGCCCAGAGCAACAAGAACTTCAGCTCCTTTCGCTTCACTAGTTTCTGTCACTTCCTGAATCGCTTCAGGAGATACTTCTCCTGAAAAGATAACAGACGCCACCGACAGTCCGGCTCTTTTCAAGTATTCTTCATAGTTGCTGCCCATCATATCCCAGACAAAGGAATCTGTAAGTAATAGAAGGGTATTTCCTAATCCCTTCAAATAATCGGCACTTTGCTGAAGCACCTGCTCCCCCTGAACATATTTACTGGGACTGATAAATAATTTTTCCATACTTCTCACCTCTCCTATCAAGTTTGGCACAAACTGACCTCATAGGCAATATGAGCCATAAATACAGTCTAAAAAGAGGAGCTAAAAACAACTCCTCTTCATAAAATATTACCTTTTCAATCGCTTTTTCTGAATCGTTAAAATTTCGTTCAGATCGTATGGTGTCAGCTGATAAACATCGTTTAACCAATTGAGATACAACAAATGAGCATGACTGCGCCATGTATTACAGATTCCTTTTTCTACAGAATCATCAATGAAATAATTCTCAGGCATTGCAGTATCCAGACCTTTTTCCTTGTCACGAAGGTATTCTTGCTTCAACGACTCTGTGTCGTATTCAAAATGACCTAACAAAAAAATATCATGATCGTCTGTAGAGATGAAGATCGTACCACCAATATCCGGGTTACTAGCAATCACTCGAAGACGCGCCGGATCGATCTGCTTTTCATTGATGCCTGTGTAGCGAGATTGTGGCGTATCAAACCGATCATCAAAGCCTCGGAACAAGCGATGATTTTCTTGCGGATATTGACTATAAATACCGAACAGCTTCTTATCATAGCTTGTCTTATCTACTTGATAATGATGGTATAGCCCGGCTTGCGCGCCCCAACAGATATGGATAACAGAGGTCACATTGGTCTGACTCCAATCCATGATCTCCATCAGCTCTTGCCAGTAGTTTACTTCTTCAAAAGGCATTTGCTCCACCGGTGCTCCGGTAATAATCATTCCATCATAGGTTTTATCCTTTAGTTCACCAAAGGCCAGATAGAATTGCGCCAGATGTGTCACGCTGGTGTTTTTATGCTCATGAGATGAAATCTTTAAAAAATCGACATCGATCTGCAACGGACTTTGACTGATCAATCGCAATAACTGCGTTTCTGTATCTATTTTATTTGGCATCAAGTTCAAGATTATCAGTTTCAGTGGACGAATATCCTGCGTTGCTGCCCGTTCATTATCGATAGCAAATATATTTTCTTTTTCCAGTACCTGTTTTGCAGGAAAATTTTCAATCAATTTGATTGGCATTCCACTTAAGCCTCCAATTGTTCAAATGCTTGTTTTAAGTCTGCCAGGATATCCTTAACGTTTTCGATTCCACAGGAAATACGAATCAGTCCAGGAGAAATACCGGCATTTTTCAATTCCTCGTCTGACAGTTGACGGTGAGTAGATGTTGCAGGATGCAACGCACATGTCCGAATATCCGCTACATGAACCTCTAAGGATACCAAGGATAGGGCGTCAAGCCATTTCGCTGCTGCTTCTTTTCCAGCACCTACTTCAAACGAGATCACACCACACAAGCCATTTGGCACGTATTTTTGAGCCAACGCATAGTTTTCATCACTTTCCAAACCAGGATACGTCACTGATGAAACAGATGGTTGTTCTTTTAAAAAGGCAGCAACCGCTAACGCATTTTGATAGTGTCGATCCATTCTAACTGCTAGTGTTTCCATGCCCAGATTCAACAAGAAAGAGTTCTGCGGAGACGGTGTTGCACCTATATCTCTCATCAGCTGCACACGGGCTTTCGTAATATAAGCCGCAGGGCCAAAGGTTTCTGTATAAACCAAATTGTGGTAAGTCACGTCTGGCTCGCTCAATTGAGGAAACTTGCCATTATTCCAATTGAACTTTCCACTATCAACGATCACACCACCTGTTTGTACCGCATGACCATCCAAGTATTTTGTGGTACTGTGAATCACGATATCTGCTCCATACTCAATTGGTCGACAGAAATACGGCGTCGCAAAGGTATTGTCAATGATAAACGGTAGGTCTGCTTCATGCGCCAGCTGAACAAATTTTTCAATATCAAGAACGTGCATCGCCGGGTTCGCGATCGTCTCAGCGAATACGGCTTTTGTGTTGGGACGAATCGCTTTTTTTAACTCTTCCAACGGTGCTGTCTGATCGACAAAAGTGACCTCGATTCCCATTTTTCTAAAGGTATGTGCAAATAAATTGAATGTCCCTCCATAAACATAAGAAGAAGAAACGAGATGATCTCCAGATTCCAGAATGTTTAAAATAGCAAAAAAAGTAGCTGCCTGTCCCGAAGCTGTACATAGAGCACCAACGCCGCCTTCTAATGCTGCAATTTTTTCCTCGGCTGCATTCGTTGTTGGATTCCCGATCCGCGTGTAGAAATATCCTGCTGTTTCTAAATCAAAAAGCTTCCCGATCTCCTCTGTTGAATCATACGTATACGTCGTACTCTGAACGATTGGTGCTACTCTGGGTTCCCCGTTTCCCGGCTGATAGCCCGCATGCAAACATTTTGTTTCAAATTCCATAATCGATCCCTCCATGATTTCTCTGCTTCATTTTTTGTCATTCATCTCAATCGCGTCGTTGTTATAAGCAAAAAGCCCCCGTCTATTCCCGCATAATTGCGGAAAAGGACGGGAGCCTTAACTCCGTGTTACCACCTTTTTTCACTGCCACTTTGCAGCTGCAGCCTTAACCAGTACAGATGTCTCTCTCAAGTTCATCAATACTGTTATGCTATAACGGGCATTCCCGCTGATCGTTTATCTCGACGATTCACGACCATCTGCTCCAAGACCATCTTCCAAATTGCTTCCTTTGCTTCTTTTCACCTACCGAAGCTCTCTTAAAAATTCACCAATCTGTACTCTTCTTTTCAACGCGTATAACCTATGTTATTGCATACACTATACTTGATTTTACCAATTCAGTCAATAAGAAAAAGAGCTTGTTTATGTATGTATTCTCCATTTAACTAACACAAAAAACAACGAAAGAAACACACATTTATGTTCTTTCGTTGTTCAACATTTTCTATTTTATTCATTGAGCCAGTCGTTTGGCAACTTCGCTTTCACTCAGATGATGCCTTTGTACATAACGATTTGCCGGATGCTGACTACATTCCGGAGAGCAGCCACCCAAATGCTTTTCTTCATTTTCTTCTGAGGCAAGAATCTGTCTATTGCAATAAGGATTGGCACAGTTGATATAGCGTTCACACGGTGTACCATCAAACCAGTCTTTCCCGATGACTTGCTTATCAACTTTATTGATTTCTACACTGATTCGTTCATCAAACACATACATCTTCCCATCCCAGAATTCACCTTGCGTTTTCGGATCTCTGCCATAATTTGCAATACCGCCATGCAGCTGAGCAACATTCTCAAACCCTTCACGAAGAAGCCACCCTGAGAATTTTTCACAGCGAATCCCGCCTGTACAATAGGTGACCACCCTTTTATCCATAAACTGTTCTTTATTGTCACGAATCCATTGTGGCAGCTCTCTAAAATTTCGTATGTCTGGACGAATCGCTCCACGAAAATGACCCAGATCATATTCATAATCATTTCTGGCATCCAACACAATAGTGTTTTCATCGATCAAAGCTTCTCGGAAATCTTCCGGGTCAAGGTAGTTTCCTGTCAATTCTAAAGGATTGATATCATCTTCCAAATTTAGAGCAACCAGCTCATTTCTTGCACGAACAAACATTTTTTTGAAGGCATGTTCTTCCGCAGTATCCACTTTGAAAAAGGTATCTTTAAAACGTTCGTCTGCCAGCATCGTTTCCATGTACTTGTTGGTCTCTTCTACTGTCCCAGACAGCGTCCCATTGATTCCTTCAGTTGCCACCAAAATCCTACCCTTTAAATGCAACGACTGACAAAAGGCCAAATGTTCCTTGGCAAATTGTTCCGGCTCTTTGATCGTCGTGTATTGATAATATAAAAGTACTTGGTAAGTCATCGTAAAGCTCCTTTATGTTTTAGTGATAGAATCCGTCACTTTCTACTCATACCGTTCTAGTATATAAAATGGAAAAGTCGAAACACCAGATTTATGCTTGTAGATAATTGCACAAATTTATAAAAGTCCGTTCTTATTATGATGCTGGCTGGCAAAATAAAAAATCCACCTTGATACAGATGGATTTTTTCTAGGTATGTCTATCTCATTCAGCTTTTTTCAAATGATACAGGAACTTGATTCCTATGACTATAAAGACAATCAAACCAACAAATAAAAACAGAAAGCCAATCGGTAATAAATAGAAATTCTCATGTAAAATTCCAGCAGCGTCAATATACTCTACTGAGTTAGCTTTGATCACTAGACAGGCAAATCCAAATAATAATAGAAAGGTCCCAAAAATAATGGAAAATAAATTGAATTTTGCTCGTCTGGTCTCACTACCATCCTGTATCAATTTTTCTGTAATATTGTTCATGTCGTTCCCTCCTAAAATCAATTCATCTAACGAAATATGAAATTTACTACTAATCAAAATCAACATTTCAAGGTCTGGGAGATTACGGTTATTTTCCCAATTCGATACAGCTTGTCTTGTTACATTTAATTGTGCCGCAAACTGTTCCTGTGTTAGTTGATTTTCTTTTCTCAGTTCTCTAATCTTCTCTCCAAATTCCATCGTAAAATTTCCTTTCGTTAGCCTTTTATTATCGTAGAGGTTTTTCTCTTTATAAACAAGAAAGTGTTGCTTGCATCACTGATAAATCTAGGGAAAGCTAAGCTAGCATTGCGTAATTGCTTCTATGATAGATAGTTATTAAGTAAAAAAATAAGTAGACAACTACGTCCAGCTTTTCAAGTATAGAATCACTGAATATATTTGTCTACTTTCTGATACAGCTCTTCTAAAGCTGTTATTCTCTATAGGAGTCTGCTGTTATTGTTCGGATACAGCAAAATAATTGCCATCATTATCTGCGAAATTAAATACCAAGTCCCCACCCGGCAATTGAACCAGATCCCCAAGAGTCACACCTTGTTCCTGCATTCCTTTATAAAGACCTGTGATATCTTCACTGAAAAACATCAAAGAAGGCGTATTTCCAGCTACCTCTGGAGAATGTTGCTGAATGAAAGCCAGCTCGTACAAGACGATTCTCGTAGATGAGGTCTCACTAGGGGCAATTTCTACAACAATCGTGCCATCCACTGCATCTCTTTCTTTTTCAATAAAGCCGATACTTTGCCAGAATTTACTGGATTCATTCACATCATTCACATATAACATGATTTTTACTTGTTCTGTAAACATTTCTTTCCCTCCAACAATTTATATAAGTCTATACAATCTATTTTAACTTATGTTATGCTAAAAAAATAACTATTTGTTCATAAGGGGGAATTAAAAATGAAATTAACTGTTTTAGTGGATAATAATGTCTATATCGATCATTATTATTATGGTGAGCCTGCGTTATCTCTTTTTATTGAAGATGAAGAAGAATCGATTCTTTTTGACACCGGATACAGCCATGTCTTTTTTGAAAATGCAAAAAAACTGGGGGTTGATTTGACGCGTAGTCAAAAACTAGTTCTTTCACATGGGCATAACGATCACACGGGCGGATTGGTTCATATTGATTCTCTTTTTACAAAGCAAAAACCGGAAATTATCGCACATCCTTTAACCTTTTTTCCAAAAAGAGCAGAGGAAGGCGCGATCGGTTCTCCTGAAAGTGCAGAAAAACTGCGGGAAAATTATCTATTGACTCTATCTAAAACGCCGATCTCGGTTTCAACGAACATTACTTTCTTGGGAGAAATTCCTCAACTAGTCAATTTTGAACCTCGTCAGCAGGTCGGCGAAACGAAGCTTGAAGATGCCTATGTTGCTGATTATGTATTAGATGATTCCGCGTTGGTTTTCAAAGGAAAAGAGGGTATCTATATTATCACTGGGTGTTCTCATAGTGGTATCTGTAATATCTGTGAATACGCCAAAGAAGTGACTGGTGTTGATAAAATCAGCGGTGTGATCGGTGGCTTTCACTTGTTTGAGGAAGATGAACAGTTAGCCGAAACCATTCGCTATTTTAAAGAAAACAACATACCTGAGCTTTTGCCTTGTCACTGTGTTTCTTTTGCAGCGAAATCAGCGATCCATCAGGAAATACCAATTGGTGAGGTGGGCGTTGGGATGAGTATTGAGTGGGACTAATACTTCTCTTCTGTTCGTTGAATATCTTGAACTATGATCTATTGATGGTCATAGTTTTTTTATTCCTTATTCGATTGCATACATACAGTATGTATGCTAAAATAAGAAAAACAATTTAGGAGGACAAAAAAATGACTAGTTTCTATCCTGTACTTATGAGCCAAACTATCGAAGAATCAACACGCTTCTTTATCGAGCTTTTTCATTTTGAAGTAACCTTTACAAGCGAGTGGTATGTGAGTTTAAAGAATGAACAAAACTTTGAATTAGCTTTAATCGACAGCAGTCATGAGACGATTCCTGATAAATATAAAGCCAATTGCAAAGGAGTCATCCTGAACTTTGAGGTCGAGGATGTCGACAAGGTTTATGCTGAGATTACCAATAGAAAAGATGTTTCTATAATAATGGAGATAAAGAATGAAGCATTTGGACAGAGGCATTTTATGATCGAAAGTCCTGACGAATTACTTATTGATGTCATTCAAAATATCCCTCCTAGCGAAGAATATCTGGAAAGCTATACGACTTTGGAGAATGAACATGACTAAAAACAAAAAAGAACTAGCTTCTATCAAAACCACACAGAACCTGATAGCAACCGCTAGAAAACACTTCGCTTCCTATGGCTATGCAAAAACTTCTCTTGAAGCAATTGTAGAGGATATAGATATCACACGTGGTGCGCTCTACCACCATTTCAAAGGAAAAAAGGCGCTATTTCTCGCTGTATTGAAACAGGTACAAACGGAGGTGGGAGCAAATGTGGAGAAAGAAGCTATGACTTCTGATGATAACTGGGAACAGCTGGTTCTAGGCTGTGTCGGTTTTGTCGCCTCTGCTACTTTGGAGACAAATCGAAGAATCTTGCTGATCGATGCACCTAACGTGATCGATTGGACCGAGTGGCGCAAAATCGATAATGAAAATTCAGTTGCTCTGCTTGAAGAACAGCTTTTGGTCCTTCAAGAGAACGACGAGCTGATCAACTTAGACGTTCGCATGATCGCACATATGATTTCCGGCGCACTAAATGATCTTTCTTTGTATCAAGCTGAGACAGACATGCTGGATAAAGACAAATGCCATGTTGCAATCACTCACTTATTGAAAGGTTTTAGAAAAAATGGGCATAAAGGTTAAGGATTATTATACATGCGAATACGCCAATGATTTAGCACAAAAAATAGCACAGGTCTATCCTGCATTTGATTCAGAATTGTTTCTCTCGTTGCTTTCACCCACTCTTGAACAGCTTGAATTTAATGATCGGCAAGTATTACTCGCACAGGCGCTAAAGGAAAGCATCCCACTTGATTATCAAGCAACGATCCAGATTTTCCAGCAGATTCTTGGCCCTGAATTAGAAGGCAGTCTGGGGATGTTTACCGAAGGGTATTGGTTATGGCCGCTTGGAAAATATGTAGAATTGTATGGAGAGACAGATTTCGAGACCAGTACCTCCTTTAGCAAAGAGCTAACCAAACGTTTTACCGGAGAATTCTGTATGCGCCCCATCATTGCCGCTTTTCCCGAAAAATCGATGGCTTTGCTTTTGGAATGGAGTGTTGATGAGAACAAACGTGTTCGGCGCCTTGCTAGCGAATGTCTGCGTATCCGTCTACCTTGGGCTAAAAAAATGTTTGTTGCTCTTGAGCATTTTGATGCCTACTCTGAACTACTGACAAATCTAAAGGATGATCCAGATAAGACCATTCAAAAGAGTGTCGCCAATAATCTGAATGATCTCTATAAGGAAGATACAGAAAAATTCGACTTGATTCTCTCCTCTTGGAAGACGCCGGAGATGACCAAGGAATGTGCCTGGGTCATCAATCACGCTTCAAGAACCAAACGGAAACAGGAAATGGTGCAAGATTAAATAAATAGTTATAGTAACAGGCATGGAACAAAGTCACCATGCCTGCTTTTTAGTACTTTTTTCTCACAAATACTGGTTGCTTAGGTATTCCTTTTCATTCAATCTAATGCTTGATTGGTCGAAGAAGCTCCTGCATACGCAAATCGATGGTTCATTAATTTGAACGAAAAGCTTTCTCGATCAACGATTCCAACTGTTTGGTCACTATGATAAAGTGCCAACAAGAATTCTGCGGCTTCTTCACTGGAATGATACGTTCCGAATGCTTCATCATAATCATATGTCTCTCGGTCGTTTGCCGTTCGCCCAAAGGCAGTTTTTGTTGCTGCCGGAGCGAATACTTTTGCTTGTAGAGGCGAATGAGCAGCTTGCAGTTCCAACGCTAAAGCTTCTGTAAATGCACTGACGTAGAATTTGCTGGCACAGTAAGTCACTGCTGTTGGAACCATCGTATAACCGCCAGCTGACGAAACATTAATCAGTTGGGTTCCTTCCTTCTGCTGATATTTTTTTACATATAAGATGGAGAAAAGCGTTAATGCTTCAACATTTAGTGACAACAGCTGTTTTGTTTTTGCTACTTCTTGCTCCTGAACAGCACCATAATGACCAAACCCGGCATTGTTTACCCACACTTCAATAAAGTAGCTATCCAATTCCTCAAACAACTTTTCTACTTTTTCACTATCTGTCAAATCTGCAACTTTTATAATAACCTCAAGCTTTGGATATTTTTCAAGAAGCTTTGTCTTCAAACGGTGTAACCTTTCTTCCCTTCGCGCAATCACAATCAAATGTTTTCCTTGCTCTGCAAATTTTTCAGCAGCTGCCCAGCCAATCCCTGAGCTGGCGCCAGTAATCGCTACATATTTTTTCATTGTTATTCCTCCTCACTGTTGTATTCCTACTTTACATGCTGGAGTGTACTCTATGTCAATAAAAAAACTGATTCCATTATTATTGGAATCAGCGTTTATTTTCTGGTTCAAGCATCTTTTTATAAATTGTCATCTTCCCCATCAAAAAATCCATATTCTGATCAAGCTCTTCTCTTCGGCGCATAAGAAGCTCATACTGATCGTTGAGCAACTCAAGTCTATCCGCGACTGTTTTATCTCCTTGATACCGTAATGCAGCGTACTCCTGAATCTTTTTGATTGGCATCCCAATCTGTTTTAAGCGTTTAATAAATTCTATCCAAGCCACATCGTTTTCATCATACACTCTACGATTGATAGCATTACGTTTTGGAATAATCAAGCCTTCTTTCTCGTAATAACGTAAGGTGTCGATTGATAGACTTACTTTTTTAGAAAATACACCGATCGTATCTGCCATAGCTGTTCCTCTCCTATTACCCAAGATTATGTTTTCAGTTCATGTGGTTTATGATCCTCTTTCATGATTTCATTATCCTTGATCATTTCTAAGCTAATGTGCAGTCGGTTTGCATAATTTTCATAGCCTAATACATTGGCAAAAATATCAATGATTGTCTGACATTGCTTGATACCGGTCGCATCACCTTTTTTTATTAAAATGATTCCTTTTACATATTTTGCAAATAAATCATAGTGGATGAAATGAGTATCTCTGTTTGCATCAATATCACTTAAATAACGTTCAATGATTTTTTCACCTGATTCAAGCGCACCTTTCCGGCATAGCTCGTAAGCCGCATGAATAATAAAATCGCAAATCGAGTGGTAATTCACACTCTCTTCATAGCCTGCATCTAAAAACCTTTTACACCTATAGTAAAGCTCATCTATGGTCAAGGAGCGACAAGCTGTATAGGAAATAAGAAAAAGTTCAAAATACCCCCACTCCTCCACTCGACTTAAATAAGCAGTAACCGGTGTCAAATCAAAATGATCTACCGAATATGGTTGAAATATCAATTTATAATAGCACTCTGCAGCGATACTTAATAAATGGTAGTGTTGGTTTCCAGTTTCACGATATAAATCAGTTGTTTTGGTGATTATCTTTTTGAGTTGGATAGAATCACTTTTTCTCAAAGCAGCATCTACTTCTCGTTCAAAATCCTTTATGTAATTTTCTAAAACGAACCGTTCTTCTTCGTGGATAAATTCTTTCATTGTTACCTGTATTCTTTCCAAAAGAAGCAATAGATTCGTAAAGCTGATATCACTATCCCCTTTTTCAAATTTTCTCAAAAATTGCGGTGATACTATGCCAGTTGCTGTTTCTTTAATGGTCATTCCTTTTTTTTCGCGATAATACTTAAATCGGACCCCCGTTTTCTCTTTCATCCCATACCTCCAAAAAAACTATAGTTTCATCTTACACTATAATTCCTCTGATTATTTGAAAAATTCGGTGCTTACGAAATAATAGTATTAAAAAGAAAGAAATCGCTTTTTTACATGCTATATTTTTTATAAGCTGATCAGTATAAAAAAAGGAAGAGAAAGAGGTGCCTTATGGCAAAAGAAAAAGATATCTACGATTTCATGGTCGAGTTAGGTTTGGAACCTATCAAAAATCGAGCAATCGTTGTAAAATATGCACCAAAAAATTTGAGTGCCCGAGTTGCTGATTTTTTTGTTGGAGAATACTTTATTCTTCAACTTTGTCAACAGGAAGTTGCTTTTATTCCTGTTTCTACATGGAACCTAAACTTGAAAAAAGAGGATGTACGGGAAAATGGCTTGCTGACAATAAAAAATGAGCATATTCAAAAGCTATCTGTTGAGGATAGCGGCTTCAATACACTCGTTTCAATAGATACAGAAGAACAAACGATTCAACTGAATATCCAACAAAAGGAGCTTAGCGATTTTCGTTCAAGTGGTATTATTGGATATGAAGCAAGCACTTCGGGAGCTGCCTATAAAAATTGGCATAAGGAAAACTTTGAAAGCACGATGATAGACCTTCAAGCGCTCGCAGTTGCTGGTGTCTAATCGATTTTCTTTCATAAGAAAAAATAACTTGTACCGACTATATATGAATAATTCCCTCATAGATAGCCGGTACAAGCCTTTTTATATGTTTAAATCCAAAAACGGTTTTATTTAAGCCTTCACAACTGAAATCCGTTCCTTGATATGCTTTCCATTTTCAATCTCATCAACCATCGCTACTGCATAATCTGCGTAGCTGATGACACTTTCACCATTACTATTCAAAGTCAGCTCTTCTCCTGCTACTGAATACTTCCCTGTCTTTTCTCCATCCGCTTGAAAATCTGCCGCTGGGCTGATATATGTCCAGTTCACATCATTACGGTTTTTCAATGCTGCTAACGCTTTACCCATGTTTGAAGCCAATGGTTTGAATGCTTCTGGAAAATCAGGCGTATTCATCAATTCAACTGTATGCTCAGGATCAACATACAAGCTGCCTGCTCCGCCGACTACCAATAAGCGTGTGGCGGTATTGCTAAGAATATCAGCAAGATGCTTCAATGATGTTTGATGCTCTTCCATTTTCTCCGGATCAAATATGCCAAACGCATCAACAACTACATCAAAATCGTTCAAATCTTCTGTAGTCAAATCATACAAATCTTTGATCAACTGATACTGTGCCTTGGTTTTGTTTTCTCCACGGACAACAGCAGTCACCTCATGTCCACGTGCGACAGCTTCCTCAACAATCTGTTTTCCTGCTTTACCATTTGCTGCTACTACGGCAATTTTCATCTTCCATTCCTCCAATAATTTGTATTCCTACTTGTTTTAATAGGTCGATAAACTTATAATAGCTTCATAAGTAACTATTGTAAAGTAAGCACATTTTTGTTACCTAGGTACCCATAAGTAACTATAGAAAGAAAAAGGAGTAAGAAAAATGAATAAACCCTTACCAAAATGTCCGGTCGAAACAACCTTGATGTTGATTAGTGACCGTTGGAAAGTCTTGATTCTTCGTGACTTGATGGATGGGACTATGCGATTTGGCGAGCTTCATCGTTCCATTGGCGCGATTTCAAAAAAAGTTCTGACTAGTAATCTACGTACAATGGAAGCGGATGGTTTGTTGGTGCGAGAAGTTTTCGCTGAGGTACCACCACGAGTAGAATATACCCTGACGGAAGTTGGCTATAGCCTTAAGCCAATTCTGGATGTCATGTTAGACTGGGGCACCTCTTATCAAGAACTGGTTAAAAATAAAGAAGTCAGCTAGCTTCAAACAAAAAAAGACATGGATCGGAGTCCTGTTTTCTCGGTTCTATAATATTTTGTGTTGGTGGAAATTCCTAAAGGAAAAACCACCAGCACTTTTTTGAGTGTTCAAACACAAAAAAGGAACAACAAACTGATAAAATGAAATCGACAAAAACCACAAATCATCAGAAAGGTTGTTCCTCTATGGATAAGAATACCAGATTATTGCTTGGACTAACAGATAAACATCTCTCCTTTGGAGAGGATTGGCTTGAATACAGTCATTCAAAAGGTGTTAAGGCTCAGGTCATCAAAGCAACACTTACGTATATACCTACACATTGTAGAAACTGTGGCATTAAAAATCAAGGACAGATCATCAAAAACGGTTACCATCGGACATATACTCAATTACCTGTTTTTAATGGTCGCTTGACATTATTGGAGCTGAAACGTTCACGCTTTCGTTGTCATGAGTGTCACGCTACTTTTCACGCTCAAACAGAGTTAGTTGAAGAGCATCATCATTTATCGAAGCAGCTCTGTCTCCAAATCATGCTTGATTTAAAGAAAAATGTTTCTAGGAAAGAGATTGCCCAAAAACATTTCGTTTCAGACGTGACGGTTCTTCGCTTAATGGAAGAGCTAGCTACTTCTTATTCTCCAAACTGGCGATTTCTTCCAAAAATTTTATGTATTGATGAATTCAAATCAATGAAATCTTGTGAAGGAGCCATGAGTTTTATTTGTGTTAATGGAGAAACCAACAAGATTCTTGAAGTCCTTGAAGACCGACGGTTAACACACTTAACCCGACACTTTATGCGTTACACAAAAGAAGCTCGAGAAAACGTAAAGTACCTGGTCATGGACATGAATGCGAGCTATGATCAATTACTCAAGTCTGTGTTTCCAAATGCCCAACTCGTCACTGACCGATTCCACATTGTCCAACAGATGAATCGAGCGTTAAATCAACTGCGGATAAAGACAATGAATGCCTTTCGGCATTCCTCACCGCTAGAACAGAAGCAATATCGTCGACTCAAACGGTATTGGAAGTTACTCTTAAAAGATTCCTCTGAACTTGATAGTCAACATCGTCCCTATCATTCACTGTTCAAACGTCCATTAACTCAAACAGATATTGTCGATGAATTACTCAGCTATGATTCAACCTTGCGCATTGCTTACGATACTGTTCAATTTCTCAAATATGCCTTTACTCATCGAGACGCCAAGCGTTTCTTTGAAGAACTTGATACACTAGATCCCCGACTGCCTTTCTGGTTCAAAAAGAAATTGAGATTCTTCAAGAAGCACAGACAAGGAATTACCAATGCTTTCAGTTTTTCTTTTTCTAATGGCATTACAGAAGGGTTGAACAACAAGATTAAGGTAATCAAACGAGTGGCTTATGGCTACCGCAATTTCTATCATTTTCGTTCACGTATTTACATTGTTCAAGGTCTTGTTTTTTCTCAAGATTAAAAGGAGGCTCACAACCAATATCTCTGCAGCTATAAAGGTAAATCGGGAATTAGTAGCTGTTATCCAAGTACATGTACAGCTACTTTGACTCGATTTAGGAATGGAATTGGCGCTTTTTGCCAAGTCGCTTCCGGCCAGCTGCCCAGATAATTGGCAGAAGTCCTCCTATTTCTAAAAAAGAACTTGAAACAAAACCAGAATGTCTCTGATTTTTATTCCAAGTTCTACGATTTTATTCAGTTTTTTGTCCTACCAACACAAATTGACATAGAACCGTTTTCTCCGATCCATGTCTTTTTATTTCTCTATTTTGCTTCTACAACTAATTCATCATCTGTAATGACAGAGCGATCCAATTGATCGATTCGAGAGCTGGCAACCATACCTGCTACCATGCTGTCACTCACGTTTACTGCTGTTCTTGCCATGTCGATCAATGGCTCTACAGAAATAACCAAACCAACAATTGCTACTGGCAAGTTCATTGCGCCAAGAACGATCAATGAAGCAAAGGTCGCACCACCACCAACTCCGGCAACACCGAAGGAGCTGATTGTTACGATGGCGATCAACATCAAGACGAATTCTAAGCTGAATACATCAATTCCTACCGTTGGCGCTACAATTGTTGCAAGCATCGCAGGATAAACTCCCGCACAGCCGTTCTGACCAATGGACAAGCCAAAGCTTGCCGCAAAATTCGCTGTTGTTTCATCGACACCCAGCGCTTTTGTTTGAGTTTCAATATTTAAAGGTAGTGCTCCTGCACTTGATCTTGAAGTAAAAGCAAAGCTCAATACCGGGAATGCTTTTTTCAAGTAGTTCAACGGGTTAACCTTTATTGCTGCTAGAATAGCCAAATGGAGCAACAAAACAACAATCAACGCCGCATAGGATGCCACTACAAATTTACCTAAGTTCAAAATTGCTTCAAAATCACTTGTCGCTACGACACTTGTCATCAACGCCAAGACCCCATAAGGTGTTAAACGTAGAACTAATGTAACGATTCTCATAACGATTTTGTACAAACTATCAATCAAATTAGCAAAAAATTCCGCTTCTTTTGGCGCTTTTTTCTTTACGCCAAGATACGCGATACCTACGAAAGCCGCAAAGATAACGACCCCAATCGTACTTGTTGCTCGCGTGCCGGCAAGATCTGCAAAAACATTTTTCGGGATAAATGACAGGATTTGCTGTGGAATAGACAGATTTTCAATCGTTTCCTGTCTCGTTGCCAGCTCAGCGATACGTGCTGTTTCTGCTGTACCTTCTGTAAACTGCGCCCCTTGTAATCCAAATAAAATAGTACTGCCATATCCAATCAATGCCGCTACTGCTGTCGTTCCTAATAAAGTAGCCAAAACATTAAAGCTGATTTTTCCCAGCTTATTGGACTCTTTCATTTTTGTAAATGCTCCTACGATAGAAACAAATACCAATGGCATGATCAACATTTGCAATAACGCTACATAACCATTACCAACGATTCCGATCCATTCCATTGCTTGAGTAGTAATATCGCTCTGTGTACCAAAAGCGATTTGAATGATTGCGCCCAATACGATACCTACACCTAACGCCGCAAATACCCGTGTTGAGAATTTCAAGTGTTTTGCCTGCATCCGATAAAAGGCATAAACTACGCCAAGAAATGCAAGAACCACTAAAACTGTGATGAGTGTTGTCATTTTTTTCCTCCTGTGTTCATTTATTTTAATGACAAGTCCACCAAAGGAAGTAAAGGTTCCCGGTAGCCACTCTTCAGCAGCTACCCTGAATTAAACATTCAGTGATAGATATATTTTAACTTATTAAAAGGAAGAAAAGCGATTTTTTTGCTTATTGCCTGATACAAAAACAAAACTAGCGATAGCCTAAAGCTATCGCTAGTTTTTATTTACTACTCTTCTTCCGGTTGTGATGACTGGAAGTTTAATTGAATGCCCGGCTTATCTAAAGCAATTTCTGTTAACTCATAAGCCATGCGCTTCACGATATCGAACAATGGAGCAACTAATTCATCTACATCTTCTTGAGATAAATCTTGTTGGTTCGCAATTTTACGATTAATAATATGCGATACTTGGCTAACTGCTCCTGACAATACATACTCATCAAAAGCTAAACGAAACTCCAAGCGTGACGCAATAATTGTATTTTCAGCAGGATAGTTCTCATCTTTTGATTCGATTGGAGAAAATCCTACACGTAGTTGTGTCTCAACTTCTGCATCTGGTTTACGCATGTCATAGTGAAAGCCTTCCACTAGTTCTTGTTGACGTTTGATTTCCAACTGATATCACCCTCCTTATAAAAATTATTATAACATATCCATATCTATTTTATTGCTCAAAAATAAATTATTTATACGCTAATTTTTAAACGAATGGATCGGCGCCGGGATTCGTCCCCCCCGTAAAATGAAATCTGTAGAAGCATATGGATTAACCTTCATTACCGGTGCTCTTCCCAATAAACCACCGAATTCCACCATATCGCCAACCTTTGTATCTTTCGCCGGAATGATCCGAACAGCAGTTGTCTTATGATTGATTACACCAATCGCTGCTTCATCAGCAATCATGGCTGCAATCGTCTCAGCAGATGTCGCACCCGGAATCGCAATCATATCCAACCCAACCGAGCAAATAGCTGTCATCGCTTCAAGCTTTTCAAGATTTAACGCGCCATTGTTCACAGCATCAATCATACCAGCATCCTCAGAAACCGGGATAAATGCGCCTGAAAGACCGCCAACATGATTACACGCCATCACGCCGCCTTTTTTCACAGCATCGTTTAGTAAAGCCAAAGCTGCCGTTGTACCATGTGTCCCCACACTTTCCAGACCCATTTCTTCCAGGATATGTGCCACACTATCTCCTACAGCAGGCGTAGGTGCTAAGGACAAATCGACGATCCCAAATGGTACATCCAGGCGTTGGGAAGCGATTCGGCCAACCAACTGACCCATTCGTGTGATTTTGAACGCCGTTTGCTTCACAACCTCAGCGATCACATCAAAAGGTTCGCCTTTGACTTTTTCTAACGCACGTTTAACGACACCCGGTCCACTGACTCCAACATTAATAACACAATCTGCTTCTCCTACACCGTGGAACGCTCCAGCCATAAACGGATTATCCTCTACTGCATTCGCAAAAACAACCAGCTTGGCACAGCCCATATCAGATTTTTCAGCTGTTTCTTTGATAATGTATCCCATGTGACGAACCGCATCCATGTTGATTCCTGCTCTTGTCGAACCAATGTTAACGGAAGAACAGACAAAATCAGTTTCCGCCAAGGCTTGAGGAATCGAGTTGATCAAACGATCATCACCAAACTGATAGCCCTTCTCCACTAATGCACTGAAGCCGCCGATAAAATTGACGCCCACTGCTTGAGCCGCTTTATCTAAAGTTATTGCGTATTTTACATAATCCTCATCTGCACTTGCTGCTGCAATGATGCTGATCGGTGTAACAGAGATTCGTTTATTGATGATCGGAATCCCATATTCTGCTTCGATGTCCTCACCAACTCGTACCAAATTTTTCGCTACACGTGTGATTTTATCGTAAATTTTCTGACAAGCCTTATCGCTGTCACTGTCAATACAATCCAATAAAGAAATCCCCATTGTAATCGTACGAATATCTAAATTTTCTTCTTCGATCATTCGAATCGTTTCTAATATTTGCGTGGTTTCCAAAATTTTCACCTCTGTTTTTAGTTAATGAACACCTTGTCAAAATTTCTTATAGCTTGTGCATGACATTAAAAATCTCTTCGTTTTGAATGCTGATCTTCACACCAAGCTCTTTCCCAAGCAAATTCAGTTCTTCACGAATCGCCTCAAAGTTTATCTCTTTTCCTGAAAAAGATAGAATCATCATCATTGTAAAATACTCTTCCATGATTGTTTGCGAAACATCTAAGATATTAATTCCCATTTCCGCCAGCTTTGTGCTGACCCCCGCAATAATTCCTACCTTATCCTTACCAATTACTGTTAACACTGCACGCATAAATGAACCTCCTCATTATTTTGCTTCATTATAGCATAGTTCCGAGCAAGAAACGCTAAATTCATGAACGAAATCTCTATAAAATCAGTTATCGTTCGTGATTCAGTTAATAGCCCATTGCATGCATCACTTGCTGACGCATCGATTTATCCGTCAAAAGCTCCAACAGCTCAAAAGCAACATGAACTGCTGTCTCCGGGCAATAAGACGTAATCACCTGACGGTCAATAACAATTGGCTGTTTTGCAAGTACCTCTACCCCCATATCCGCTAACTGTTTTTGACGCTGGCCATCCTTCAAATGATAGGTCGTTGCTTTTCTGTCTGCTAAAATACCACTTTTAGCCAACGGTAAGGCTGCCACACAAATCGAGGCAACTGGTTTTCCTTGCTTCTCAAAACGACGAATCAGTTCTAAAAATGGTTCACTGTATGCTTCTTCATAGAAGCCATATTCTTCAAAGCCACCGGGAATCGCTAGTGCCGCATAGTCAGACACATCGACCTCATCAAGTAACACATCTACATTGATCGGTACATTAAAAGTACTATTGACCGTTTTCTGCATCCCACAGGTTACAGTTTGAATTTCTGCACCAAAATCATTATCTGCCCAGCCAAGTACATCAATAAACACACTAAATTCCATCGTTTCAAAACCTTTTGCGAGTAAAACCAATACTTTCATACTTTTTTGCCTCCATTTCGTTTAGCCAACTTTTTTAATCAGTATATAGTAAAAATCCACTGTCTATAAAAACAGTTGGATTTTTTCGCTAGATAATTCTAGGTCAAGTCTAATGTTGGTTGCCTTCAAGCTTTCTTTCCATGCATGGCCTAACTGCTTTTAACAGGCTCCGCTTTTCCCTTATCTCGTTTTTTTATATTTGACTTTGTCAATCCCATTTTATAATGGATATAGTCTAATGTTGCTTGCACTCTTTCCAGCTTTTCTTTGGTTTCCTGCTCCTGCTTTTGCAGCAAGCTCAGTCGTTTCTCCAACGTATGATCGCCTTCTTTATAGAGGTCAAAATACTCTTTGATCATCTCAAGACTTAGTCCAGACTCCTTCATACAGAGGATGAATTCGATCCGATCGAAATCTTGGTCTCCATATTGGCGAATACCACTAACCCTCTCTACAGGATCAAGCAATCCAATTTTTTCATAGTAACGCAAGGTAGATAAGGATAGCTGATATTTTTTACTGACTTCATTGATCTTCATCTTATTCGCCCCTTTCAGTTCTCTTTATTTTATCAGATAATCGGGAAAATTTTACTGTTTGATCAAGATTTAAGAAAAAAAGAGCCT
Organism: Enterococcus sp. 9E7_DIV0242; assembly: GCF_002140975.2. Classification (NCBI taxonomy): domain Bacteria; kingdom Bacillati; phylum Bacillota; class Bacilli; order Lactobacillales; family Enterococcaceae; genus Enterococcus; species Candidatus Enterococcus clewellii. Next base: position 4,123,079 of record NZ_CP147247.1, on the reverse strand, counting down.
TTAGACGTGTTGCTCGCCTAAGGCTCCTGACTGCGACGCTTTTTGAAAATCGCAAGACTTATACTTTTTTCTGAAATTGTGTTTTACAGCTAGAGCAGGTGACTTTGATTTGCCCTTTGTTTTTTGGTGCCCGTAAATGCTGCTTGCATTCCGGACAGGAAAAATACGTATAGGTCTTCCTGTTTTGAATCCGTTCCTTCAAGTAGCTGATCCGTTTCGTGTACTTGCTGATCCAATTCATATATTTTTGGTTTTCATTAGATCGAACATAGATTTTCTTTGAGAAAAAACGATAATATACCACTGCCAAAAGGAAAAATACGACCCAGCGTAAAACAGCCATGCCTAAAAACAGATTTAGCAGGACTGTGACCAGACTCACGACCAGTAGCGCCCGGCTTAACTTATCGAAATGACCATAGCGCCCACGCATAAGCTTCTGCAATTTTGCTTGCCATCTCATCAATCGTTCCATCCAGATATTACCCATGTTATCGCCTCTTTCTTAGTGTGCTTCTGAAAATTCCAGTATCCTCTGAAATCCTCAGAAACACCTTAGTAATATCTTACAGGAAATAAATTTTTCTGCAACTCCGATTCAATAGTCAGTAGCGAGATTCAAGTTAATTGATGCCGATATGAATTGCTACAGTGCCATCTGCGGCATACTTCTCGTAATCCTTCTCATAGCGACGATTCAAGCTACCGGATTCCTCTAGTTGCCAAATTTTCTGCCAAGTTTCAGCAACATTATTCCTAGACGGGTCTTCAGGTGTCTGTTCGACTGGAAATATTCGATACTGCCCTTCATCTAATTCCAGTATATTTTCACTCTTCGCCGGTTCTACCGCTAGCGACAGAGTATAGTCACCAGTGTAGTTGCTTTCATACTCATGATATATCGCATAGATCGGTGCGATCCCCTGTATATCTGGCATAACCTGTTGCCATAAGCCGCCAATTTTCTCCCCCATATCTGCGGTAAAATTATTGGTTCTGATTGAGCCAATTTCGTAAACATTCATTTGTCATTCCTCCTTGTTTTTTACTATCATATACAAAAAAACATGACAACTAGCTGTCATGTTTTAAATAAAGCTTCTGATATTTTTGAATTTCCAACTCAATTCGCTCCCTCACTTCTTTCGGTTCCAGTACCTCTAACGATGCACCATACGAAAGCAAGTATGAAAAAAGCCATTCCCCAGTTGCGAGCCAAGTACTTACCCTTAAACGTTTACCCAGCGGTTCGATCTGCAAATTCGACAACTCCTCTTGCATTCTCGGCAGCAACTCTGCCTCAATCGCAAATTCCAATTGCTGATAGGAATATTCCGGCATGTAATCCTCTGTCAAAAGTGACGGATCAAGTGGACGATCCGATATGCTCAGCTGTTTGATTCGTCTCAGCTTGAAAACCCGATGTGCCTCTTTTAAATAGCAATAACCAGACAAATACCAATTATGCTGCTTAAAGAAAAGCTTATTCGGTGCAACCTCACGCTCACTCGTCTCGCCTTGGCTGTTCTCATAGGTAAGAAACACGCATCTCTTTTGTTTTCTAGCCATCGTCAATAGCTCGATATAGTCTTTTTCCTCTGTTTTACGCCAACCAGAATAATCGATAGCCAGCCACGAATCCGCAGAACGCTTGAACAAGGAAGACATCTTTACAGCCAACTCATCGGCACCGCCAAACTCAGTTACAGCAAGATTTTCTAATCCAGATAAAATCGTCTCTTGCTCCTCCTCCGTTACAAAAGTCGCGGGCAACTGATGATTTTCCAGTAATCGTATCCCGCCGTTTCGACCATTTTGCGCATAAACAGGAAAACCGAGCCCGGAAAGATTGTCCAGATCTCGGTAAATCGTTCGCACAGAAACCTCCAGCTTTTCCGCCAGAAAAGGAGCTGTCGTCTCTTGATGCACGCTCAGATAGTTCATGATATAAAACATACGCGACTGTTGAGACATAGAGAGATACTCCTTTCGACATTGGATTGACTCTTGCGAGCCTTAGATGAGAAGTTGATTGATACTTATTTTTAGACGAAATAAATTGGTCTGGATTACAGGTTGTTTAGGTTAAGACGTAATTCTGATACGGTGATAGAAAGCTTATCAGCGAAATTTACATTACACTCTGTTTAGATTAAAACTCGCTGATATGCAATTTAATCGCTGTGATTAAGTGATTTACATTACACTTTGTTTAGATTAAAACGTTATCAACAATCAAGGTATAGGCTTCTCAAGAACATTTACATTGCACTCTGTTTAGATTAAAACAACCGTCTCAGGTGTTTCAACTACCTCAATAACCGGATTTACATTACACTCTGTTTAGATTAAAACGGAATACAACATCTTCGCCACCTTTGACGGTGTTTGCATTTACATTACACTCTGTTTAGATTAAAACACATGCATGGATCGAGTTTGACACAGTTGTATTTGAATTTACATTACACTCTGTTTAGATTAAAACTCCGTATCCTCCTCCGCCGCCATGTTCATCAATATCATTTACATTACACTCTGTTTAGATTAAAACGATAGACTCAACTCCATTTCACGTTCATTCATATATTTACATTACACTCTGTTTAGATTAAAACTGTGCCTAAGAGAAGCTCTACCTCACTGCATAGGGAATTTACATTACACTCTGTTTAGATTAAAACCTGTTGCTAACCCCAATGGTGAAGTCAAAGCACCATTTACATTACACTCTGTTTAGATTAAAACTAGTACGTCCCTTATGATCTACTCCCTTACAAAGATTTACATTACACTCTGTTTAGATTAAAACCCACCCCAGTTTCAAGCCTGATATAATAGGGTTTCTAGAGGGTATTCTGTCGACCCTCAAGTTTTACTACTCTTCTTTATTCATTTTACCTAACTAATTACATAAAAGTCAATAACAGCAAGCTTTTTACCGTCTGTCGAGCTCCCTTGTTTTTTACATTATCGGATGTCGACAGATTGATTTTTATCTTCTTATATAAACCAATATTTAGACAGTTTTTCCCATTTGCGCTACCATGTTATTGTAGAAGTTATTAGACTTAATTCAAGGGGGAACGACCATGTTAGAAAATGTCATTAAGCAACAAGAAACCTTCTTAACAGATTACAGAAATGTCAGTAATCAGCCAAATGAATCCGATGAAAAAATTCTTGAACGTGTATTGCTGCACTTGAATCAGACGGGTGAGAATACCTTTACTTTACCAGCAGCTGAAACAGCCTCTGGGGTTCCAGCAACCTTTCCATTTGAACGCCAGCTGCTTACTCGTGAATACGATGGAACATTAGAGACAGAATATACCTACGCAGGTAAACCGTTTGAAGTAGATGAACAGACGGATGAACAACCGGAATGGTAATGAAACTATCCCCACAGACGAAGGAACTTGCTCGCCTGAGGGGATTTCTATCTATTATTTAATCAATCGGACAGTACACATCCAGATGTCCAGAAAGGATACGAATATCGATTGGTAACTCATCTCCCGGATCACCATCCACATTCACTTGGAGAGACTCCCCTGACATCAATTCAATCGTTCCCTTTTTGAACGTCAGATAGTTCAAATGATCGCTTTCCTTTTCCACACCTTTAAGTAACTCAGGCACAGCTTGAAGCGTCTCAAGCTTCGAGCCATCTTTGAGATAAATCAAATGACACAGACCATCATTGATTTCTGCATGAGGCAGCAGCGTTTCAAAGCCACCAATTGAATTCGTTAAACCAATAATCACTGTACTACTGTGGATCGTCTGCTCTTCGCCATCCAAAACCAAACGAAAATCATAGGATTGATTCCCCATAAAGCTTTTTAGTCCATTCCAAACATAAGCTAGCTTTCCAAACTTTGTTTTATCTTCGATACTCGTTTCATTAAGTGTTTCAGGAATCGCCCCAATTGCTACCACATTCATAAAATACGATTGGTTGATTTTGCCAATATCCAGCTTCCTCGTTTGATAATTTTCAACTTGTCGAATTGCTTCCTTCGGGTCCATTGAAATTCCTAAGGCTCTTGCTAAATCGTTCACTGTTCCTAACGGGAAAAAGCCAAATGCAGGACGTTCTTCTAATTCTGCTAAACCACTGATTCCTTCATTGACTGTCCCGTCACCACCCATGACAAAAAAGGCATCGTAGTTTTCCTCAGCAGCTTTTTTAGCTAGCCTCGTCGCATCACCTTCGCCCTCTGTTAAAACAGTGGTTACTTCATCAAAACGCTTTTTTAAACTCTCTTCAGCCAAGTCTTGATACTCTTTTGCTTGCTCTCCACCGGCACTTGGATTGATTGCCAATAAAACGTTCATTCCGTTGCTCCTCTCATTTTTCAGTTTGATTTCAACTTGCCTATTCACTCATTATTCTAGCATAGGTCTCCCTAAGTATTGAATGATATGCTGTTGAAACAACCAAATCAGAAGTCACTAGCTCATTTAGCATCAAAAAAGTACATATTTTTTAATGAGATAAAAAAGTACGAACAAATTTGTAAAGTTGAAATTCTTATCATAAAAAATAATCCCCTTCATTTCTAAAGAAGATTATTTAAGTAAAATAAGCCTATTTCCAATTGATAGGTATCTGTACATCACCAGTATAACTAAAATTACCTTTACTAACGAACCAATGCAAATTTAAGTACTCTGTTTCAAAAGGAATCGCATTCCATTTTAGTAAACCATCTGTATTTGTAAATGTAGAGTCATTAGAAGAATAATTTATTTCTGCTCCGGAAAATTGAGAGGAAAGTATAATTGGATCAAGTACTTCATATTTTCTATAGCCAGATTTGAGCGTTATAGCTGGCATTTTTGATTCTGTTTCAATTGTGGCTTGTGTAATAGACGGGAAATCACCTAGTTTTGAAATATCTGTCAACGCATACCCAGCTACTGTTTTAAAATTAAATATTTTTAAATTTGGTAAATTGTTCATAAAAGATAAATCTGCAACACCTGTATTTTGGGTACCAGGATATTGAGTGTTTGAGATAACAACATTCATTTCCTCATAAGCTTCATTTGCACCAATTTGGTTTAATTCAGGATATGTCCCTTGCAAATTTAATGTTTTGGCTTTGACATATTGTAGGTTCTCTAAGCTATTGGAAAGATAAGAGAATGGAAATGGTCCAATAGAATCAAATTTTCCGTTAGGAAGCAAATCAAAGTTGGATTCCTCAATCACTCCATAGTCATAATAGGACTCATTTAACAAACCAAAACTTTCTAATTTATATGAAATTTCGTTTGCAATAATATCATTCGGAAATTGTATGTATCCATTGTGGATTCCCGCAGCCTCCGATTCGTTTGTAAAACCTAAAGAACATAAAAACAAACCAATAAATAGCAATGATTTTCTTTTCATTTATAATTCCCCTCCTAATGTTCACTTCCTAATAATAATAGCAAAAAAGAAAAAGAAAAGAAATCGTTTTCAATATAGATTCACTTTCAATTTAGAATGCCTACCTCCTTCTTTCATTTGCTGCAATATTATATAGGAACTATTCGAAACTATTACAGCGGCGTTATCCTTATATTTGATAATTGGATATTGGTTGTAGCTGAAACTGAATTACAACGAACAGCTGTCTTCAAGATATTCGTAGAACTAATCAATGCTGTTCCTACTGTCATAGTATAACTTAATCTACGAGTTAGATTAGGCTTGAAGGTATTTATTTGAGTTGTTGGCAAAATGGATTGAATAACACTACCAGCCGTTTCAATTCTAAAGCTACCCGATACAGGAGTGTCTATAGTAACATCGATACTTACTTCACATTTTTGTCCGTAAATTAAGCCAAGATTAGCTACAGTATCAGAAAACGAGGTTAGGCTTGTCACTTCATTTGAACCGCCATTACTAGTAACAGTAAAAACTTGGTCCTGGTTTGTCAGCAAATTCTTCCCATAAACAAACCTTTTATCTACGCCCCATCCAATTCGATTACAATAGACAATTTTTCTATCTAAATCAATGTCGATTATATCAAAAGCAGCTTCAGTCAACGTATTAATGATCCCTCCCTGGCCAATACCGGAAAAGTAAGCATTTTTTGAAACAATGTAGTTTATGTTATTGATATTCTTGTAATGGTCAGCGTGTAGATGTCCTGAGAAAATGCCAATAATTCTATTTTTAGGTTTACCAGTAAAATCAATGTCCATACCTAATTTATAGTAATCGTATTCCATATTCTCTGACTTGATTCCTGTTTCAGTCACATTGTTCCGTTTTGAATTTTGGAACGCTTCTGATATCTGTCTCATGGTTGTTCCGTTAATTTGGTTAATAGTGTTAATAACGTTTTGGAAAGTGTTATGTGTTAAAACGATCACGTTATAATCAGCAGGTGTGTTAGTTAATGTATCATAGTAATCAGTGACTTGCTTATTTCCATAACTACTAGTGTTTCTAACTAAAATATTAATAGAACCAGAAGCATTAGGGGTTACTTCATTATCAAATGCATTTAAAACGATTACTCTGATTTTCTTATTGACAAGATCAGTGTAATACATATTATCTTTATAAATTGTATCGGGATGTGTCGATTTATGGAAAAAGCTTAGCACCTCCTCATGTGAGAAAAAGTCCTTAGGTTGATCAGCCGGGATCACTGTAGTAGGATAAACACAATTATAATCATGGTTACCAACTACACCAAAGCTTTTCTTATCACGACTAAAAAAAACTTTAGTAATGCTATGCAAGTCAGCAAACGATTCATTTTTAGGACCTTCACCGTCAAACCAATCACCTAAATGACATCTAAAGTCGTAATCGTCATTTAACAATGTTGTTATTGCTTCGAACCTATCAATATTTAGTGGGGCAATATTATTCCTTCCTATATCATGCTGATGTTTGGCAACATGGGTGTCTGTCTCCTGTAAAAAAGTTACTCTATTCGTTATATCGTAACGCTCTCTCTTAGCTTTTAAACCATAAATGTGAGTAGACAACGCACGCAAATATTCATCAGGATTTAGTCCATGATAGGTCCAGTGAATCTCTTCATTCATGTATTCGCTTCTAACACCGGTCCAATAAACTGGCTGAACAGCATTTATTAAATCATAATATTCTCTCCCTCCACCCTCAACGCCATTTTTATTCATATAATGTTGTCCAATCAAATGGTTTTTAGGCATATTTTCGGTAACACCTGCAGCTATTTGTGTATGAAAACTTCCGAATGGTAAAGCTTTAGGGTCTACCAATATTGGCGACGCCTGCTCTAATGCAGGATGTGCAGGAAGAGAAGCTTTAGAAGCCGGATCGACTCTAGATTTTTGCATTAAATCATCACAGCCTTGCCCTACTAATCGAGTCCACGAACCATTTGAGTAGGTGTATAAATCTCTATCAGCAATAACCTCAAAAAGTCCTTCTTTACCGTTAGGATAAGAATTTTGCAACTCTTCTAACGTATCGTACACACCAGATAAACCAATATTGTTTTGTAAGCATTGAGTTTCATCGGTTAAAATGTCTCTTTCTACTGCCATTCCGCTCTCTCCTTTTTGTAAAGACGACCAATAGTGCATGTCTATTACACAACAACTAAATATGATCAAAAATGTCTTTTTCCTAGTTTAAATTTACTCTAAAAACCAAGTAAAAGAATTCGGCAATCGTTCATTTCTTGAATAATTATCGAGAGATCATCAAAAAAATAAGTTGTAAGGTTTAATCTAACCCTCCAATCACTTATTTCTATCATGAACACTCATTCCCAAAATAATTTTAGCTTATACCTTAAGCATACTATTACTATCGAATCGACATTCTCTATTATCCAAGATAAAAAGAGAAGCATGAATTAACTCACGCTTCTCTTGATTCACTAAATATATTTATCTCCACCTACGATTAACTCAGTTTAATCTATCCAGTTAATTGGAATTAATACTTCTCCATTAAATGCAAAAGATTTTCCATTAGAAACATTCCAACTAAATGATAAGTGCTCTGCATCAGAGGGGATATTTTCCCATTTTAATAAGCTGTCCTGCTCTGTAAACAACTCGTTCTCACCATTTGAATAAGCTTCACTATACTCTATTTTTTTATCTCCAAATTGCTCAGATTTAATCACAGGACTATACATTTCATAACTAGTTGTCCCCTTCTTCATCGTTACTGTTTGCAATAAGCCTTGAGTATAGATTTTAATTTCGTTCAAGCTTGATAGGTTAGATAACTCAGAAATATCATACAATGCCAACATATCTGGTTTTTCGTCCGTACCTTCATCATTTGCTCTGTCTGAGTAACCGCTACTAGAGATTCTAAGTGTTTCCAACGATGTTAGATTTTTAAGTTCTTTTAAATTAGTGTTATCACCATATTCTATCCAAATAGATTTTAGATTAACCAAATCTTTTATCGGAGACAACTCTTGTAACTCTTCTATAAATTCACCTTGCAAGGTTTCCAAATTTTCCGCATATTCTAATCCATTCAGATATGGTTCCTCCCAATCTGAATCAACATGTGTCACCATGTCCATGTATTCTCTTGGAACAACGCCATACTGCTCATAAACGTATTTAAAATCATTCAAACGGTTGTATTCTCCTGCTTCCGAAAGGCCGTCAGCAATATTTCCATATAAATTATCTCTTATGTCCATTGATGGCGCTTGAACAAAGCTTTGCCCTCCAGCGGCTTTAGCAACAAAAGGTATCATTGACAATCCGATTACTGAAACCGCAACAAATGTAACTATATTTCTTCTTCTCATAGCAAAAAAACTCCTTTTTGTTTTTATTTTACCAAACAAAAAATATAAATTCAATAACTTTTGTATTTTTTATTTTTATACATATTTATTTTAGAATTAATTTACACAACAAACTGACTTCTATCATGATTTCTTTTTTTAATGCTATTTCCAAATGCTATTCATTTTTGGAAATTCTCAGTTTTCGGATCTACCTCCATTCCTGAATATTTCGTGTATCGATTATTTAAATTATTTTTCTTTTTTCATTCCCTCAATTTCCTCTGATAAATCACTCTTCTTAATACAAAAAACAGAACCCACAGTCTTTCCCCTGTCAGGTTCTGTTCGATAACTTCTCTTTACTATCTTGTCTTCACGATCATTTCCAACGCTTTTTCTACCTCTTCACTGGATAGATCAATGTCTTTTTCATTCATACATTGCACGAGGTTTTCTGTCACAACCAACCCAATCACTTTATCAATACTTGAGCGAACAGCCATCAGCTGGGTAACGACTTCTCTGCAATCCTTGCCCTCTTCCATCATGTTGAGGATGCCTCGTATCTGACCTTCCGAGCGTTTTAGACGATTCGCTATTTTTTTGTCGCACTGCATTAGACGATTGCTCCTCTCCAAGTGGACATACCACCCATGATATTCGTTGTATCGAAGCCATTAGAACCAAGATAGTCACAGGCCATTTGTGAACGACTGCCAGAATGACAGATAACATGGTACGCTTTCGTCTGATCCAATGCCTCTGCCGCCTCAGGAAAGCCACTTAAAGGAAGATTGATTGCTCCTTCAATATGACCAGATTGAAACTCATCCACTTCTCTAACATCAAGAATATTCACCTTCTCGTTCTTTACCAACTGCTCAAATTCCGGAACCATCATTGTTTGATACATTATTTCTTTACCTCCTCAGGATAAACTGTACTATAAATTTGAAAAGCACCATCTAGATTTTTCACGTTAAATCCGTTATTCTTTAGGATTCTTTCTGCCAAATAGCTGCGTTGTCCGCTTTGACAGCTAACGATGATCTGCTTGTCCTTAGGCAGCTCATCCACTCGTTCCCTCAGTTCATCCAATGGTATATTGATATCTTCTCCAATACTGCCATTATTCTTCAGCTCCTCTGGATTTCGTACATCCAGAAAGACAGCACCTGCCTTTTGAGCTTCCTTTAGCTCGTAGAATTGAAGATTATCTGACAGGCCTTCAACAATGTTTAAGGCTGCGTAGCCAATCATATTGACCGGATCTTTTGCGGAACCGAATGGCGGTGCATACGTAAATTCCAATTCAGGTAAATCCATTACAGTCATTTCAGCTTTGATCGCTGTCGCCAATGTATCGATTCGTTTGTCTACTCCATCTTTACCTACCGCTTGCGCCCCAAAGAGCTTTCCACTTACAGGATCAAAGATGAGCTTCAATGTAATCGGCTGGCTCTCAGGAAAATACCCCGCATGGCTTTTCGCTGTGATGTGAACAGCTTTATACGCAATCCCTAAATCAGTCAACTGGCGTTCATTCAATCCAGTACTTGCTGCAGCCAAATCGAAAACTCTGACGATAGCCGTGCCAATGCTTCCTTTATTTTTCCGCTTCATACCAGAAATGACATCTGCTACCTGTCTACCTTGTCGATTCGCCGGAGAAGCCAATGAAATCATTGCTTCTGTATTTGTGATCTGTTGGTTGACGATAATTGCATCCCCTACCGCAAAAATATCTGGATCATTGGTCTGATAGTTCTCATCGACAACGATACCACCTCTCAAGCCAGTTGCCAAGCCAGCGGCAACTGCCAACTCATTGACAGGCTTCACACCGATCGAAAGAATAGTGAAATCACTAGTAATTTTCTCACCTGTGCCTAGTTCGATGATTTGTCCTTCTTCTTTAAAAGACTCCGCGGCTGCACCAGTATACACAGCGATTCCCTCAGCTTTCAAACAATTTTCCACGAAGGCTGCCATCTCTCTATCAAGTGGCGGTAAAATCTGTGGTGCAGCTTCAACGATCGTTACCTCCAATCCTGATTGCTTCAAATTTTCTGCCATTTCCAGGCCAATGAATCCAGCTCCGATCACTACGGCCTTTTTCGGCTGCTTTTCAGCAATTGCCGCTGTGATTTTATCGACATCCGGTACATTTCTCAACGTATATACGTTCCTAGCTTCTGCTAAACCATCGATTGGCGGTACTAGCGGTGCCGCTCCTGGTGAAAGAATCAATTTATCATAGGAAAGCTGTTCTTCTTTTCCATGACTTTTAATTGAAACCTGTTTGTTTTCTCTGTCTATACCTACTGCCTCCGTTTCAACAAGAACATCGATATTGAAGCGACGTTTCAACTGATCTGGTGTTTGCAAAATCAATTCTTCTCGCTCACTGATTTCTCCTGACACAAAATAGGGTAACCCGCAATTTGCAAAAGAAACATACGGTCCTTTTTCTAAAACAATGATCTCTGTTTCCTCTGAAAGGCGTCTCAATCTTGTTGCTGCTGACATTCCTCCGGCAACTCCGCCGACAATCACTACTCTCATCTTAATAATTTCCTCCTTTGACTGCACCTTGCCAACGGATCATTCCACCTTTGACATGCACAGCATCGATCTCTTTTTTCATCAATATTTTTACAGCTTGTTTGCTTCTAATGCCAGACTGGCAAATCACATAAATCGGTTGCTCTTTCTTTGGTTTATAGTTCTTTACTTTTCCTAACGGAACATTTACCGCCCCAGGTATATGACCACCGATAAACTCTGATTTTTCTCGAACATCCAAAATAATTGGACGTTCCGTTAATTGACTTTCCAGTTGTTTTCCAGAAATTGCTTTAATTCTATTAAATAGAAACATGGTCCCCTCCTCTTATACCCCTATGGGTATATCACATAAATTATCATAACTTTTGATGAGCTGTTTGTAAAGGTTTTTGACTGGACTATTTCAATAATGGTTTATGAAAAGAAAAAAACCTCTTATAAAACGCTTGTTCCATGCGCTATATAAGAAGTTAGATACACTTTTATTTTTTTAATTCGAAACTCATTTCAACAGGATTATGATCAGAGTATTGGAACTCTTCGTCCATCACTTTTGTTTCAGAAACCTTCACATTATCGGATACAATAAAGCCATCTATCAAAGCAACGAAGGATTTTCCTTTTTCATAAGGGGTATCCAGATTTCTGGTTGACGGGATTGCTTCACCATTATCAGAGAATTCCGTTACCTTCAAGCCAACTGGTAATTCATTTGATGGAAATGCCTGCAGCCAAGAGTAGTCTTTGCTCGTATCGTTGCCAAAGGTATCTGATGAAGAGGGTAACAAATCATGATTGAAGTCGCCACCACACACAACGTAATTGCCTTTATCATATTCCTTCTTCATGTGATTGAACAGCATCATCATTTGATTTTTTTGGATTTTCTGATCCTTGATATATGCAGATAAATGAACATTATAGAGCATCAGCTTCTTTCCATTTGAAACGGCTAACTCAGAAACCGTAAACGCCCGATCCAAATCGAAAAACTTATTGAAGTTCGTTTCGATTGGCAGACTATAACGAATACTGTTATTGATTGACGTGTTACTCATGGTCAAAATGCTAGATTTCGATTTACCGATCGGGTCAAGAACAGGATACATTAAATAAGCAGAATCGTAGTTGGTCGCCGCTACCGATGAATAGTTTTTGAAGCTATCACTGATATTCTTCACTTCGTTTACACCGAAGCTTCTGGTTGCTTTCTCATCCACTTCCTGAAGCACTGCAAAATCCGCGTCGATTTCTTCCAGGGTTTGAATCACACCATTGATATTTTCATTTACTGCTTCCTCACTTCGCGCCTTCGACTCTTTCCCTCCATCCATAAAGAAAGTATAGTCCGGCGGATAGGCACCGTAACCAATATTAAAGGTCACTGCTTTGTATTCTTTTTCCGGCTCGACCTGCTTAATGACAGCTTTTTGGTCAACCTTCAAGGTCAAATCGTCTTCAATACGCGAATAACTTAAAAATACATACCCCACATACACAATTACGATCAACAGGATCAGTCCAACGACTAAACCGCTGATTTTTAGTGCTTTTTTCATAATTTCGCTCCTTTTATTTTTTTGAAGGCGGTCAGACTGCTTTTGACTTCCTTTTAATTAAGCCTCGTATGAAGCGTTTGTATCATCCTTATAAATCATAACAAAAAAAAGAAGTAGGCACTAGTTTACCGCCTACTTCTTTTTATAATTACCTTTTAAATTCCTATTTTTTCACCAGCTGTGTATAGCTTTCTGAACGATCTTCCATGTCCTTGACAGTTTGGTGAAGCATTTCTTCTACCTCCACCTCGTCGTCTTTCACGTTATGCAACGCAGAGAAACGAACCTGATTGCGTAGGAAGTCTTCCATTTTTGAGAAGTCTGCCTTTTTAAAGTCCACACGCATCGGATCTTTGCCTTTTTCTCTCAAACGAGGATCATGACGGTAAAGTGGCCAGTAGCCAGATTCTACGGCATCTTTAGATTCCTTAATGGACTGACTCATACCACCTCGCAAGCCATGATTAATACATGGCGTATAACCGATTATCAGAGATGGTCCCGGATAGTTTTCTGCTTCAGTGATCGCTTTTAATGCTTGTGCTGGGTTGGCTTCAATTGAAATCGATGCAACATAGACATCTCGATACGCCATCGCCATCAAGCCAAGGTCTTTCTTCTTCGTTTTCTTCCCACCAGCCGCAAATTTTGCGATAGCTGAGGTTGGTGTTGCCTTAGACATTTGACCACCCGTATTGGCATACACTTCGTTATCCATGACAAAGATATTGACATCTGCACCAGTTGCCAACACATGATCGATACCGCTGTAGCCAATATCATAGGCCCAGCCATCTCCACCAAGAATCCACTGACTTGGCTTAGCAAACATTTCTTCATGCTTCAGAATATCTTTGACCCGATCGTCCGAATCTTCCCGAAGCGCTTGTGCCAGCTTGGCCGCACGTTGCTGCGTTCCGTCGCCTTCGGTTACATGATCTAACCAATCCTGCATTTGGGCCAGTGTTGTTTCAGAACCGTATCCATTGTCTACAGCATTCTGAATCAGTGTTGCCGCACGTTTACGTTTCGTTTCATTGGCGATATACATACCTAACCCGTACTCGGCATTGTCCTCAAATAGCGAGTTACTCCAAGCTGGTCCTTTGCCTTCCGCATTGACTGTATACGGCGTCGCAGGGGAAGACGCTCCCCAGATAGATGAGCAACCCGTTGTGTTAGCAATCATCATACGGTCGCCATACAGCTGAGTCAGCAGTTTCACATAAGGAGTTTCACCACAGCCTGCACAAGCACCTGAAAACTCAATCAGCGGTTGTTCAAACTGCGAACCCTTCACTGAGAATTTCTTTATTGGATTCGCCTTCTGACGTAAGGTCATAGCAAAGGCCCAATTGATTGCTTCTTCTTTTTGCTCTTCGTACGGTTTCAATACAAGCGCTTTTTCTTTGGCCGGACACATCTCTACACAAAGACCACAGCCGGTACAATCCTCCAGAGATACCTGAATCCGGTATTCTAAATTGTCAGGGCCTTTCATCGTACGTGTGATAAAGCCTTCCGGTACTTCGGCCATCTCAGCATCATCCAGCAAGAATGGACGAATCGCAGCATGCGGACAGATGAAGGCACATTCGTTACACATCGTACAGTTCTCTGAAATCCACTCTGGTACTTCTAAAGCAATTCCGCGTTTTTCAAATGCCGCTGTACCCATCGCCATTTCACCGCCAAGCATGCCATTTTCGATCAAGTCATTGACTGACAGCTGATTGCCTTCTTGACGATTAATTGGTTCGAGAATATTCCGAACATAGGCTGGCTTATCTAATGTGTCAACAGTCGCAGTCGCCACTTCCAAGGCCTTCCATTCAGCTGGAATCTCAACTTTTGTCAGTGCCGCAAACGTTTCATCGATCGCTTCCCAATTCTTCTCAACAATCGCCATTGATTTTTTACCGTAGGTTGCTTTTACCTCATCTTTCAGAAGCGGTAAGAAGGTCTCACGATCCATGATATCTGTCACTTCAAAGAATGCTGCCGACATGACTGTGTTGATTCGACGACCTAACCCCAGCCGTTGAGCAATTTCCATCGCATTGATGATATAAAATTCAATGTTATGCTCTGCAAGATAGCGTTTCAAAGGTTTTGGCAGATGTGTCTTCACACGTTCTTCATCCCAAACCGTATTTAACAAGAACGTTCCGCCATCCTTCAAGCCTTTGACTAAATCGTATTTATGCAGATACGCCGCATTATGACAGCCGACAAAATCCGGACATTCCACATTATACGTGGAACGAATCGGATCATCTCCGAAGCGCAGATGAGAAACGGTCAACCCACCAGATTTCTTGGAATCATAGGCAAAATAAGCTTGAGCATATTTATCTGTATGATTTCCAATAATCTTGATTGCCTGTTTGTTCGCACCTACAGTTCCATCTGACCCAAAGCCCCAGAATTTCGCTTGGAAGGTCGCATCTTTTGTCAAATCCAATACTTCTGTCATCGGTAATGATAGATGTGTAACATCATCAATAATCCCAATCGTAAAGCGCTGTTTCAGCTCGTTCACTGGTAATACCATATGGTCATAGACTGCTACGATTTGATCTGGTGTCACATCCTTTGAAGCAATTCCGTAGCGACCGCCAATAACGATTGGACGATTTTCATGACGATACAAAACACTTTGAACATCTAACAGCAATGGCTCACCATCTGAACCAGGTTCTTTCGTACGATCCAAAACAGCCACTCGTTCCACTGTATTCGGAAGCTTTTCTAATAGATTATCCGCAGGAAACGGACGATATAAATGAACATCGATATGCCCGACCTTCCGTCCTTGACTGTTCAGATAATCCACCGTTTGCTGGATGGTCGGTGAAGCTGAACCCATTGAAATGATGACCTCAGTCGCTTCCGGATCACCATAGTAGTTCATTAAATCATAATTCGTACCGCGCAGTTCATTGATTTTTTGCATATATTTTTGGACAATTGTAGGCATTTCATCATAATACGCATTGACTGTCTCTCTTTGTTGGAAATGAATATCCGGATTTTGTGCTGTTCCAGAAACAGTTGGATGATTCGGATTCATTCCTCTTTTACGGAAGTTTTCAAGCGCTTCCCAGTTCATCATTGCTTTCAAATCTTCGTAGTCCAACGCTTCAATTTTCTGCAGCTCATGACTAGTCCGGAAACCGTCAAAGAAGTTCATGAACGGCAAGCTTCCCTCAATACTCGCTAAATGAGCAACCGCCGATAAATCCATAACTTCCTGAACACTTGACTCCGCTAACATACAGAAACCTGTTTGTCTCGCTGCCATCACGTCACTATGGTCGCCAAAAATACTTAGCGCATTCGTAGAAACTGCTCTCGCTGCAACGTGGAAGACTGTCGGTAATAGCTCACCGGCGATCTTAAACATATTCGGGATCATTAAAAGCAAGCCCTGTGATGCTGTATAGGTCGATGTCAAAACACCTGTCTTCAGCGACCCATGAACTGTTCCAGCGGCTCCGGCTTCCGATTGCATTTCAATCAAGTTGACCGTTTCGCCAAAAATATTTTTTAAGCCATTTTCCGCCCACTCGTCCACAACCTCTGCCATGGTCGAGCTCGGAGTAATGGGATAGATTCCAGCTACTTCAGTAAATGCATAGGAAATATAAGCAGCAGCTGTGTTGCCGTCCATTGTCTTCATTTTCTTCATTGCTTTACCACCTCACTTAATACTTAAACCGGCATCTCTTGCTTCACCTTTTGAATGTATTGATCGATTTCTTTCGCCGCAATTTTTCCTGCTCCCATCGCTAGGATCACAGTGGCTGCACCTGTAACAATATCCCCTCCGGCAAAAACACCTGGGATCGATGTTGCTGTTGTTTCCGGATCAGCATCTACATACCCCCATTTGTTCGTTGCAAGCTCTGGGAATGTATCCAATAGAACCTTGTTTGCACCTTGGCCGATAGCTTCGATGGCTGTGTCTGCCTCGATCACAAACTCACTGCCCGGAATCACTACTGGTCTTCGCCGACCAGATTCATCGGGCTCACCCAACTCCATTTTGACACATTTGACTGCCTTTAATGTCCCTTTGCCGTCATTTACATACTCAATAGGGTTGGTCAGCCAATGATAATTGATTCCTTCTTCTACTGAATGATGGTATTCTTCTATGCGGGCCGGCAGCTCTTCTAAGGAACGACGATAAATAACATAAACATTCTCTGCACCTAATCGTTTGGCTGAACGCGCCGCATCCATCGCTACGTTCCCACCGCCGATAACTACAACGTTTTTAGATTTCTGAACAGGCGTATCATATTGGGGAAATTCATATCCATGCATCAAATTGATCCGCGTTAAATATTCACTGGATGAGTACACACCATTCAAGGAAGTTCCTGAAATCCCCATGAAGTTCGGCGCGCCGGCACCAACAGATAAATAACAAGCATCAAACTCTTCGATTATCTCTGCCATCGTTATGGTTTTACCAATCACGACATTTGTTTCTATTTTTACTCCTTGTGCTACGATTCGTTCAATTTCCTTACTCACGATTCGTTTTGGCAAACGAAACTCAGGAATGCCATAGGTCAATACACCACCAGGAGAGTGGAGGGCTTCGTAGATGATGACCTCATACCCTAGCTTCGCCAGATCACCAGCAGTTGTCAGCCCCGATGGCCCGGAGCCAATCACAGCCACACGTCCTTTTTCACCAATTCCTTCTTTATACTCAATCGGCTGTTCCAATGCCCAGTCAGCGACCAAACGTTCTAACTTGCCTATCGCTACTGGTTCAAATTTTTTCGAGCGACCCAAGCGACAAACCAGTTCACATTGCTTTTCCTGAGGACAAACTCGGCCACAAATTGCAGGCAGATTTGTATACTTGCTTAACACCTCATGAGCCTTCGGTAAATCACCATCTTCAATCGCTTTGATGAAGCCCGGAATGTCGATCATGACCGGACAATTCTCAATACAAGGAGCGTTCTTACATTGCAAGCATCTGCTTGCCTCTAACTGTCCTTCTTCTAACGTATAACCAAAAGCAACCTCTTCAAAATTATGGCAGCGAACAGAAGCTTCCTGCTCCTTCATTGGTGTTTGGGTATAACTTCTTTTTACTTTAGCCATGCTGTTTCACCTGCTCTTCATATAATTCATTTGACTGGTGTTCTTCCGGTCGATATTGCTGCATCCGATTAATGAACTCATCCCAATCGACTTCTTCACCTAAAAACTCAGGACCATCGACACAAGCAAATTTGATCGAATCCGCAATTGTCACGCGGCAGCCTCCGCACATCCCTGTCCCATCAATCATGATTGGATTCAACGAAACATAGATAGGCACCTCATGTTTCTGAGCAGTCATGGTCGCAAATTTCATCATGATACTCGGACCAATCGCCCAAGCACAGTTGATTTTCTCTCGCTGAAAGACTTCCTCCATTGCCTGAGTTACCAGTCCTTTTTTGCCAACCGATCCATCATCAGTCATTAGAATCAATTCGTCGGAATACACGGCACATTCATCACGTAATATGAGTAATTCTGAAGTTTTTGCTCCTAAAACCGTGATTACACGATTTCCAGCTTGCTTCAAGCCTTTGACGATCGGGAACAATGCTGCAATTCCCACACCACCGCCGACTAAAAGGACTGTACCGAAATTCTCGATTTCAGTTGGCTTTCCTAATGGACCAACTAAATCTGTCAGTTCATCACCAGCCATAACTGTCGCCAGCTGAGCCGTTGATTTCCCGATTACTTGGAAAATCAGCCTGATCCAGCCTTTTTCAGCATCTGCATCTACGATCGTTAGCGGAATACGTTCGCCTTTTTCATCAATACGCAGAATAACAAATTGTCCCGGCTGTGCTTTTTGTGCAATTCGAGGCGCATCAACAAGAATGTCAAATTCTGTAGGTGCTAATTCTTTGCGTTCTATTATTTTAAACAAAATTACTCACACGTCCTTTTACGCTTCTGTTGCTGCTACCAAGGCTTTAACAAACGCCTTCAATAGCTCTTCGTCATCATCATCAGCGGCATTTTCGATTTTCACTAAGTCAGCGCCTTTAACAGCACCCGTCTTTCCGAACGCTTCATCAAAATCAATGGCAGCGTGACAGAAATAATCTGGATAAAGTTCACTATCGCCACTACCGACAACTCCGTAGACTTTTCCTGATAAATCCTGTTCAGGCAATTCTTCATAAAAATCTTCCAAATCAAATGGTCGTTCTCCATCACCATCTGTATAAGTTGCTAAAACACAGATATCCGCATCTTCGTAAGTATCTTCGTCAGCATCGTCTGCTTCAATGCGTTCCACGTCTATATCCAGCTCTTCAAAAGCTGCCTCTAAAATTTCTGAAATTCCTTCTGTGTTCCCCGTTGCACTTGCATACACAATTTTTGCTACTGTCATAGATAATCTTCCTTTCATTTTTTAAGTAATTTATTTTTACAGAGAGAGTGTACTAAAGTTTTCCTTTGCTTTTGAAGACGTCTATTTCCAAGCTTCAACGCGTTCAACTAACTTAAACTACAGTCTCTCACTAAAACCTTTTTTATCGTTCCTCATTAAAATCAAAATAAATAAGAACACAATCGCATTCAATTTCGTTCATTTACTAGCTCTTTTTTGATACATTTTTGCCGATTCGCTGATCCGGCTTCGCTTTTCTGCCTAGCAACCACAATTTCTGCTTAAATCACAAGAACAAATCTGTTACAATGACCTTGTAAAGATTTTATTGTGGTCAAGCCCATTAAAAATAATTACTGAATGAGCAAAATCCACAATTACTAGCTCCATACTGAAACGAAGGGAAGTGAATAGACGTAATTGTGAATTTAATCACAACTAGAATATATCTGAAAAATTCAGAGATATCCTAGATTAACGTCGCTGATTATGAACAGAAAAGCTTTATGGATTACCCAAACTGCTGTGCTTCTTGCCCTTTTGATTACTGTACAGGCTGTTACTTCCAGCTTTGGCAGTACCTTGCTAACCGGCTCACTCGTCAATTTCATCTTAATTGTAAGCGTTACCGTCATTGGATTACCTAGCGGATTAACCATTGCCCTACTTTCGCCATTTTTTGCCTTTATGGTTGGTATTGGACCAAAGTTCTGGCAAATTATCCTTTGTGTTGCTATCGGAAACGCTGTACTGGTCATTCTCTGGCACTTACTTAAGCGAATATCGAAAAATCAGCTCGTCGCATTTACAACAGCAACTGTCATTGCAGCTATAGCCAAATTTCTTGTTCTTTATGGCCTAGTCGTTAAACTGGTTGTTCCAATCGTTTTAGGAATTCCTGAACCTAATGCTACCGTAGTTTCTGCTGCCTTTTCATTTCCACAGCTCTTTACAGCTTTGATTGGCGGCGCTTTAGCAATCGTAATCATTCCATTATTGACTCGGGCATTGCCGCAGGAAAACTAGTCTGATCTACTCGACATGAGAGAAGCCTCTTCTTCGAAGAGCCTCTCATGTCTTTTTTCTGTACATTTTTCTACCTACGAATGCTGAACGACCGACCGATCTCTATATGAAGTATGAAGTAAGTGGTGCGCTTTTTCACTGCCCGGATGCTCTAAAAATTCCTTATAAAGATGCTGAACAATTGGACTGTCATTCGATTTCCGCAGCTTCCTCGCAGCATCCTCTTCGTAGAGTGCTGCCGCCCGTTTCGCTTTCAAATCAATAAAGTTTCGTACAGAGGCGGGTTGAACAGGTTGACCGCCACCGTTGATACAGCCACCAGGACAACCCATGATTTCCACAAAGTGATAAAAAGCTTCCCCAGCTTGGATTTTCTTAATCAATCGTTTTGCATTGCCGATTCCCGAAGCCACCGCAACTTTCACCTCTACGCCATTCACTTCATATGTCGCCTCTTTGATTCCAGCCATCCCACGAACATCATCAAAATCAAGCGCCTGTAGTTCTTCTCCTGAAAGAGTTTCTACAGCTGTTCGCAATGCTGCTTCCATCACACCACCAGTTGCACCAAATATATAGCCGGCACCGGTTGCCTCACCTAACGGATTGTCAAAGGCTTCATCTTCTAATTCTGGGAAGCGAATACCTGCTTTGTCGATCATTCGTGCTAACTCACGAGTAGTCAGTGCAACATCCACATCAGAATACCCTGCTGCCGCTTCATCCTCCCGTGTCACTTCAAATTTCTTCGCTGTACAAGGCATGATTCCAACAACAAAAATATCCTTTGGGTCGATACCCATTTTTTCTGCGTACCACGTTTTTACCAGTGCCCCAAACATTTGTTGCGGCGATTTACAGCTAGACAGGTTCGGAATCAATTCTGGATGGTAGGATTCGCAGTACTTGACCCACCCCGGAGAGCAAGAAGTAAATAAAGGGAACGGTCCATCATTTGCTACCCGATCCAAGAACTCATTCGCTTCCTCCATGATTGTGAAATCTGCCGCCACATTCGTATCAAAGACCTTATCAAACCCTATACGTCGCAGTGCAGCGACCATCTTGCCCTCGACATTGGTACCAATTGGCATATTGAAGGATTCGCCTAGTGTCACACGAATCGATGGTGCGGTTTGAACGACTACATATTTAGATGGATCTTCCAGTGCTTCCCACACTTCTTTGGTCTGATCCTTTTCTGCAATTGCACCTGTTGGACAAACGACGATACATTGCCCACAGGAAATACAAGAGACCTCGCCCAAATTCTTTTCAAAGGCACAGCCGATATGGGTTTTAAACCCACGCTCATTCGAGCCGATCACACCGATTGCCTGCACCTTGGAACAAGCTGCGACACAGCGCTTGCATAAAATACATTTGTTATTATTTCGATACATATGCACAGCACTATCATCGAAATCATATTCATAATTTTCCCCATTATAATAATCTTCATCATCGACATTGAAGTCTTTACACAGCTTCTGCAGCTCACAATTCCCATTGCGGATACAGGACAGGCATTTTCGTTCATGTGTCGAAAGAATCAGCTCCAAGTTAATTTTTCTAGATTGGAAGACCTTTTCTGAGTTGGTAACAATCTTCATGCCTTCACGAATAGGATAGACACAAGAGGTAGCTAAGCTTTTTGCCCCTTCCACCTCAACCACACACATCCGGCAAGCACCAATTTCGTTGATTTCTTTTAGGAAGCACAGTGTTGGAATATCAATATTGTTATAGCGTGCCGCTTCTAAGATCGTGGACCCTTCAGGAGCACTGCATGTCTTACCGTTGATCGTAATCGTAATTTCTTTCACAGGTTCCACCTCCTTAACCCACATTGATCGCTTTGAAACGACAAGTATCTATACATAGTCCACATTTTATACAAACTGCTTGATCAATTTCATGTACTTTTTTGACCTCGCCGTGAATCGCAGAAACAGGGCAAGTTTTTGCACACGCCGTACAGCCAGTACAGTTTTCCGGATCGATCGTATACTGAATCAGATTCTTACATACACCAGCCGGACAACGGTGTTCCAAGACATGCGCCAAATACTCTTCTTTGAAATAATGGTACGTAGACAACACTGGATTCGGTGCTGTTTGCCCTAAGCCGCACAACGAATTTTCGCTGATATGCTTACATAACGCTTCCATTTTATCTAAATCTTCTAAGGTTGCTTTTCCCATTGTAATTTTTTCTAAAATTTCCAGTAGACGCTTCGTACCGATACGGCATGGTACACATTTCCCACAGCTCTCTTCCACCGTAAACTCTAAGAAGAATTTTGCAATATCCACCATACAATTTTGTTCATCCATAACGATCAAACCGCCGGAACCCATCATTGAACCAATCGAAATCAAGTTATCATAATCGATTGCCACATCGTAATGCTCAGTAGGGATGCATCCCCCAGAAGGTCCGCCTGTCTGAGCTGCTTTAAACTTCTTACCATCCGGAATCCCACCGCCGATATCTTCGACGATTTCTCTTAGCGTAGTACCCATAGGAATTTCAACCAGACCTGTATTTTGAATCTTACCACCTAAAGCAAATACTTTTGTTCCTTTAGATTTTTCTGTCCCCATAGAGGCAAACCACTCTGATCCCTTAACAATGATTTGCGGGATATTGGCATAGGTTTCTACATTATTGACAATTGTAGGTTTGCCAAAAAGTCCTTTAACTGCTGGGAATGGCGGACGTGGCCGCGGTTCCCCACGCTTGCCTTCAATGCTCTCAAGCAAGGCTGTTTCCTCTCCACAAACAAACGCTCCTGAACCTAATCGCAGGTCCAAATCAAAGCTAAAGGATGTTCCTAAAATATTCTTTCCTAAAAACCCTGCTTCTCGTGCCTGTTCAATCGCAATACGCAACCGCTTAACAGCCGTCGGATATTCCGCACGCACATAAACATAGCCCTGATCGGCCCCAATCGTATAGCCGGCAATCGTCATCGCTTCAATGATTGCATGCGGGTCACCTTCAAGAACCGAGCGATCCATAAATGCCCCCGGGTCGCCTTCGTCGGCATTACAAATCACATATTTCTGATCCGAAGGACTTTCTTTCGCAAAGCTCCACTTCATAAAAGTTGGAAAGCCAGCACCACCACGACCACGCAGACCAGATGTTTTCAAAGTCGTCAACACATCATCTGGCGTATAGACATTCAGGACCTTCGCTAACGCTTGATACCCATCAAAAGCGATATACTCTTCAATCTTTTCCGGATCGATACGACCACAATTACGTAAAGCTACTCGTTCTTGTTTTTGATAGAACGGTGTATCTAGTAGTTTATTGATAATTTCTTTTGTTTCATGATCGTGGTATAACAGCTTTTCAACCACTTCGCCTTTCATGATATGCTGAGCTACAATTTTCTTCGCATGTTTTGGCTCGACTTGACGATAAAAGGTTCCTTCGGGATAAATGATCACTATTGGTCCCTGTGCACATAACCCAAAGCAGCCAGTAGAAACAATGTTTACCTTCTCGCGAATACCATTTTTCTCAAGTTCTCCCTCTAACGCCTGAATGAACTCCATACTCTTTGAAGACAAACAGCCTGTCCCTGCACAAACCATGATTTCTTTTTCGTACTGAGACTCGCCCCCCTCATCAAGACGAATATTGATTTTGTCTCGATAGACTTCTCGAAGCTCGTTTAATTGACTCCAATTTTCCATAGACTCTCTCTCCTGTTTTAATACCTACGCAACAGACTAAGCTTTCTTCAAGTAGGAGACGAGAACCTTATCCCCTTTTTTCTGAGTGAGACGGCCATAAACTTCTTCATTAACAGTCAAAACAGGTGCAAGCCCACAAGCACCAATACAACGACAGGATTCCAATGTAAATTTTCGGTCAGGGGTAGTTTCCCCAGCCTTGATTTTTAATTCAGTCTCATATGAATCTAAAATATTGCCTGCACCTTTTACATAACAGGCTGTGCCTAAGCAGATGCTGATTGTATATTCCCCCTTAGGTACGAAGGTAAATTGGGAATAAAATGTCGCTGTGCTGTACAGCTGTTCCAAGGGAATATCCAGTCGCTCTGAAATACGTTCCAATACCTCAATCGGTAAATAGCCATAAATCCTTTGAGCTTCCTGTAACGCCGGCATTTGCGCCCCTTCCTGACCGATGATAAAACTCAGACTGGTTTCAAATTCCTGATACTGACTTTCTGTTTCAATAAATTCAAAAACTTCTTTTACACTTACACTCACTATTATCCAGCTCCTTTCTCTGATTCCATTCAATCAGTTGATTCTATTTAAATGAATTAGATAGCGCTTCCAGTTTCAGACAGCCTAATTATATCAAAAACAAAAGTCAAATTGTGAAAAAATATACAATTAATTCACTAAAAGCACTGAGAACTTTTCTCAATAAGCCTTTTCAATGAAATTCTTTGTGAAAATCAGCAAAAATAGAAAATAAGTCTACTTGTTTTGATTTTAGAAATCCATAATGCAATACAAAAAAGAGCAATAAATAGAGGGAAAATCTACTAGTCTCTTTCTCAACTCAAATTCAAAAAACGATCAATGACTCACTTTTCAGTTTGTCATTGATCGTCTATTTTGTAATCTGGTATTCAAATAATATACCATAGATTATTTATTGAAAATCTTCGGTCCCTTACGCATGTTAGTACGATCATTCTTAGGTGTTTCCATCTTTTCAGAACGACCACCGCCTTGTTTCTTTTTGATCAGCTCTAACATTTTTTCTTTATCTTTTTTATTCATTCGTTACACCACCTTTATCACTAACGCAATTGTTTCCATGTATTTTTTTCGACTTGTGAACATAAATCATCACGCTTTTTAGTATTTTTTCGAGTTAAGTTTGTTCCATTTTAACTTCTGTTTTATGAATTAAGACTAGTTTATATGGGCAATTTCCATTTTCTTCAGTACCGCAGAAATTACTTGTTCACGATATTTTTCTGAATCTTTTCAGTCTCTTTTACATTATACTCATTTTTAAGCCATTCTTCTAGTAATTTTTTTCTTGATCCATCATTCTGTTTTTACCGACAACTGTCATGCTCATTTTCAGATCTTTCTTTCTCCATCCGTAACCTAGTTAAGCCGTTTATTGGCTAATGGATCGATGCTTCATGTAAAGAATATAGCTCCTAAAAAGAAACCAACTCCTACTATCAAGAAAACATAAGCAACAATCATAAATGGTCGTTCATGCTTTCTATTCGCAAAACAAAATTCCTTTGGATTTTTATCATTGTACAAAATATCAATTTTTTCTCCTAAAGCCATTGGCTTTGGCAAGCCATTACTATAAGTCGTTTCAATTTTTTGCCTATTTACTTTATATGAAAAGACAGGAGAAAAAGAATATGCTTTTGAAGCACCAAAATGTTTTTTATTTCTGTTTTTACTATCATTAATTGTCAATCTTTTTTTATTCCCTACTACAGTTGCAATTGCCAAGGAGTTACAGCGTTCACGCTTCCTTTTGCTATGAATTAAAAACCCTGCAGACAATCCTGAAAATCCAGTGCCCATCGCCATTAAGAATAATATGACTGCACCCTTTACAGGTATCAACTCATTCATAAGTTGCTTCAGTTCATCCTTGTTCTTGGCGGTTGCGACGCCGTACCACAAAAATTGATTGCGATAAGCTATGATGACACACTCACTATCTGACAAAAATTCATATTTTTGACCCCGCCCTATCCTTTGGACAAAAGAGCGTTCTTCACCATATTCTTGTCTCAATTCAATAATAGTCATTTCAACTAGAGCAGAAGCTTCTTTATGATTGTCCAGCTCAAGATATTCTATGTGGATATCATCTTTACTTGCTGATAGAGCTTGCTTTATTGATTCTTGATTTTCATATTCGGCAGTCACATCACTATTAGTAAAACCAGCTATCTGTCGCAATTCATCAATTGTGATAGAAGGCTCATCTAAATGGACGACCACTACCAGAAAAAAAGATAGTATCCCTAAAATAATTATAACTAATAATAGCTGCTTTTTTCTTTCCATCTTTCCCTCCATCCATTTTTATTTGCCCAATCTTTGATAGTTACTCGCTCTTCTTTTTATGAAGAGCTACTGTCGCAATTGCAATGACAATTAGCACGCTATTTGCAACCAACGTCCCAATCCAGGTCATTGTGATATTAGTAAAAACTGGAGATAGGGCATTGAACAAGGTATGAAATAACACACTCATAAATACCACACTTTTTCCAGAAATTGCATAAAATGCACCATGTATAAAACGGAAAGAAAATAGTTGAATGACAAACATAATAAAATTAATTTTTCCATCCCCATGGTTTGTGCCAGCAATAAAAAATAGGGGAATGTGCCAAAACGTCCAAATAAAACCTGAAAAAATGGAAGAGCGAATAAATCCATATTTTTCATATAAAAACGGTTGAAGAATATACATCCACCCTGCTTCCTCCAATCCACCAATAAATAAAGCTCCTGGAAGATAGAATAAGAAATAGTACAACGGAAGGATCGTTTTAGGATTGCCATTGACAAACAGATGGATGCCAAAATAGATGGCCAAAACGAAGATACCATACAGATAGGGAAGGCCATTGTTTCTAAAATAAAATACTGTTTTAACCCACTCCCACAAGCCACTAATCTTATTGTTCTTCTTCAAAACGATGTAGCAAGCAATCGCGGGAGATAGAATATACATGGAAAAGGGAACATTCATCAAGAATTCCTGGACAGTCTGAATCCAGTTACTGACTGAATAACCGTAATGTCCAAGCACGATTAAAGCGCCCGCTATACCATAAGCGATTAAAAAAGTTAGCCCAGTGAACTGCTTAACAACTTTTTTATCTAGTCGGTCTAAACGATCTATAGGAAACACCTCCACGATTGCGTCGTCTTCTATCTATTTCTCTCACTCTTCATCATACCATTTTTTCACACTAGTCATTTTCCCTTTTTTATTCATCTATTGTATTTCCGATTTAAAAATAGAAATGATCGATTTATCTGCCAACTATATCGGTCATATAATCTCGCATTGATCACTGCAAAATAAACAGCTGCTGTAACTTTTTATTCTTGAACAGTTTTACCATGTATTCTTCTAAACTATTAGAAAATCATCTACACGGTTATTTTAGCTAAAAACACCAGTGAAAATGACTCTTAACCATTTTCACTGGTGTTCTACTATTGACGTTTGCCGCAGTCTCTTTAGAGAACAAACAGCTCTACTTACTCTAGTGTTCAAATTTCGTTTGTTTGGTTCTCGCAATCCATATCTGTACTTACGAGAGCATCGATACTGTCTCGTACCTTTTTACATCATATGTTTTCATCTTTACTGATAAACACAATATGTGTAAATCAAAGAATTTTAGCTCTTAACGTTTTTGTAACAACGCAACTGCTTCTACGTGAGCTGTTTGCGGGAAAAGATCCACTGGCTGGATTTTCTTCACTTCATACTGCTCACCAAACAATTTCAAATCTCTTGCCAACGTTGCCGGATTACAAGAAATGTAAACGATACGTTCCGGTGCCATTTCCATAGCTGTTTCGATGAATGACGGAGTCAAGCCTTTTCTCGGCGGATCAACAACCAGAACAGTTGGATCGATACCTGAATCTTTCCATTGTTTCATCAGATTTTCAGCCGAACCAGCTTTGAAGGTCACATTGTCGATTTCATTATGAAACGCATTGATTGTTGCATCTTCGATTGCGTCCTTAACGATTTCAACACCGTAGACATGCTTCACGCGATCCGCTAAAGACAAACCAATTGTACCGATACCACAATACGCATCGATCACAATATCGTCCTTTGTCAGCCCGGCAAAATCCATCGCAGTTTGATACAGATACTCTGTCTGTTCTGTATTTACTTGGTAGAAGGATGGCGCAGAAATTCGGTACGTTTTTCCAAGCAACTGATCTTCAATATAATTTTGACCATACAACACTTTGGATTCTTTGCCTAAAATAACATTAGTCTTATCCGGATTGATGTTATGAATGATCGAAACAACCTCCGGCAATTCCTTCAAAATAACTTCAACGATTTGCTCATGCTTGAAAAGCTTCTCTGTTCTAGTCACAAGAACAACCATCATTTGATGAGAGTAATGACCTCTGCGGATAATAATTTGACGTAGATTTCCTGTATGCTCAGCCTCATCATACGGCTTCACACTAAAGCGTCTCATAATGTCGCGAATCGTCACGATCGCCTGATCGATCACTGGATCTTGAATATAGAAATCCGTGATTGGTACCAAATCATGACTATTTTTACGATAAAATCCTGTTTCAAGCTCACGATTTACCTTACGAACCGGTATCTGTGCTTTATTTCGATAGCCGACAGGATTGGCCATTCCAACACTTGGTAAAACAGGCACATCAGGCATTTTGCTGATCTTGTTCAGAACATTTTCTACCTGCTTTTGCTTGAACAAAAGCTGCGCTTCATAGGTCATGTGCTGTAACGGCGCGATGCCTGTTCTAAGCAAGCTCTCGTCCGTCAGCTCCACACGATCCGGGCTATCATTCAATCGCTCGATAACCTTTCCATAACCAAACTTATTCCCTACTTTCAGAACAAGCGCCCGCACCTTTTCTCCTGGCAGACTATTTTCTATAAATAGAGGATAACCATCTACTTTGCCTACCCCTAAACCTTCATGTGTCAAATCAATAATCTCAACTTCAATTGTTTCATTTTTCTTTACAGGATATGTTTTCATAATTCGTCCCTTCTTTTCTCACTTGTTCCATTCTAATGAAAAAAAGGTGTAAAAGCAACCAACTCTCATGCTTTTTCCATACTTTCGTTCATCCTTCCTACTCTACAAAATAGCTATTATTTCGAAATACAAGTCAGACACAACCAACAATCGCTCTACTTACTTTAGTTACATAAATTAGTTTAGTTTCTAATTGTTCATTTATTCACATTAAAACTTTACTATTTACTCTATAGAAGTGCACTTCAATAATTTTTATACGCGTTATATTGTGAAATACCATACAAAGATTGGGGACTTATTAACTTATGAACATTTTAGACATTTTTAAAACGACACTCACAGATATGAGCATTGTCAGCTCTATCACATCTACTGTATTTATTATCATGCTAGGCTTCTTATGTCGAAAAAGGGGCATCTTCAATGAGCAAGTCGGAAAAATTCTTTCAAAAGTTGTTCTGACTGTTGCTTTACCGGCGTTAGCTTTCAAAGCATTTATGCAAGATATCAATCCAGATTTACTGAAACAGGGAATCAATGTGTTGATTTGGGGCTTAGTGATTTACATCTTACTTATCTTTATCTCTAAACCATTTTTCCTTAGCTATAAAGGGGACAAACAAGATACCTTACGTGTTCTAACTATTTTTGGATCAACAACTTTCTTTGGAACACCAATTGTCAGTGCGATTTACGGTTCTGTCGGTGTCATGTACTCGTCGATTTTTAACATTGGCTACCGTATCTTTCTTTATTCTTACGGCTATATCAAAATGAGCGGCTTGAAAATGGAATTGAAAAATATCAAAACCATGTTTATGAATCCAATCATTATCGCAACATTCGCAGGCTTGTTGATCTGGATTTTCCAAGGCTATCTGCCTCAAGTAACTGTTGCGCTAGCTGAGGGTGGTACTACAAATGTTGCCTTTTTGAGAATCGATCAAACAGCCGTTTGGTTGTTCAAACCGATGGAGTATTTAGCTGGTCTTTCTTCTCCACTCGCTTGGTTGTCTATTGGAGCAACATTAGGAGAAGTAAGTTTCAAAAAAGCAGCAGCAGACAAAACTTCATGGTATTACAGTTTAGTGAAAATTGTTTTTGTTCCAGCAATCAATATCGTTTGTCTTGCCTTGCTTACAGCAACAAACATTCTACCGATCAACTTTGAATCATTGGCAACAATCGTCATCATGATGGCGGCCCCTACGGCAACAGTCGCTGCAGCTTACGCTATCAGCTTTGACAAGGATGCAGTACTAGCATCAAACGCTTCTTTGCTATCCACTGTGGTCGCAGTCGCAATGACACCTATTTGGATCATTGTACTTGAAGTTATTAAAAATATCGGCATGTTTTAACAAAACGAATAAACTCAGGGAGGATATACCATGTTTAAAATAGCCTGTTATGGCGTCAGACCAAACGAAGTAGCTTTTTTCAATCAGCTGAATATCTACAACTATGAACTAACATTGATCGAAGGACTACTAACACATGACAATATCGACACTGCACAAGGACACGATGCAGTATTACTAAGAGGGAACTGCGTAGCTGATAGTCAGAATATTGATAAATTCAAGGAATATGGCATCAAGTATGTATTTACCCGTACGGTTGGTTTTAATCACAT
Source organism: Enterococcus sp. 9E7_DIV0242 (assembly GCF_002140975.2). NCBI lineage: Bacteria > Bacillati > Bacillota > Bacilli > Lactobacillales > Enterococcaceae > Enterococcus > Candidatus Enterococcus clewellii. Next base: position 4,092,306 of record NZ_CP147247.1, on the reverse strand, counting down.
TGATTTAGAAGCTGCTGCAAAATATGAGATGAGGGTAACACGCGTACCTTCTTATTCGCCTAACGCAATCGCTGAGCTGTCTTTGACTTTAGCAATGATGTTACTGCGCCATACTGCCTACACAACCATGCGTACCTCTTACAAAAATTTTATTGTGAATGAAGAAATGTTCAGTAAAGAAGTAAGAAATTGTACAGTTGGTATAATTGGCACGGGCAAAATCGGTTTGACCGAGGCAAGTCTCTTCAAAGGCTTAGGTGCACATGTTATTGGTTATGATATCTATCAACCCGATGCAGCAAAAGAAGTTCTAACGTTTAAAGCATTAGATGAACTGCTTGCTGAAAGTGACATCGTCAGCTTGCATGTGCCCTTCATTCCAGGAGAAAACGATCAGATGATCAATGCAGAATTTCTTGCAAAAATGAAGCCTGGTGCCATTCTCATCAATACAGCACGTGGCGAACTACAGGACAATGAAGCAATTTTGAATGCCCTTGAAAGCAATCACTTAGCTGGCTTCGGAACAGATGTCTTTGCAAACGAAAAGGATCTATTCTTCAAAGCCTTCCAGCCTTGGCAAGCACTTCCGGATGGAACAGTTCAACGGTTGATTGATTTGTATCCTAGAGTACTTGTGACTCCTCATATCGGGTCAAACACCGATGAAGCCTTAAGCAATATGATCACAACTAGCTTCGAAAACTTCAATGATATCCTGACAACAGGAACATCCGTTAACGAATTGGAACTGCCAAAAGTAAGTCAGGCAGTTTAAATAAAAAAACAAAATGAACGAAGTGCTGTGAAGCAATACTTCGTTCATTTTTGTTTTTGTAAAAGCTTTAATAAAAAATTAGTGCTCATCTTCAATCATCTGTTCACGATATTCTTCCATTTTTTCTTGGAAGTATGTTTCTGTTTTTCCATAGGTTGTGTAAGTAATGGCATTGGCTCCTGCATCGATTGTTTCTTTAATCTCTGCGACTGTCTTCCCTCCTGATGCAATGATCGGAAACTCTGGAAACTGTTCTCTAATCCAACTTACTAGCTTAACTGTATCCTTTCCGCCCGCTACATTAAAGATATCAACGCCAGCTTCAATCAGCTTTCCTATATCTCGCTTGTCATTTACAACAGTATAAATGATAGGGATATCCACCGACTCATTGACGACTTCAATCGTATGTATGTCTGCCGGTCCATTTAGCACGACACCATAAGCCCCTTGCTCTTCTGCAAAAGTCCCCAACCGAGCAGATCGATTTCCTGAGGTCAGTCCACCGCCGATTCCAGCGAAGATAGGCGCCTGTGAAACCTGTGAGACAGCAGATAAAATCCGAGTATTCGGCGTCCATGGATAAACAGCCAAGATAGCATCCGCATCATTGTTGGCTATCACTGCAACATCCATTGTATAAATAATACTTTTGATCCGCTTCCCATAGATACTGATACCACTTGCTTCACGAATCACTTTAGGCATCTTGATAATACTCTGTCTTAGTTCTGAGGACAGCTCAGGTATATATTTTTGGGCTTTATCCATCGTGTTCCCCCCTTTTCTCATTCATCATACTAAAAAAATCCTGCTTTGTCTTTTTTAACTGTTCGATTTTGCGAGAAATTCTGGTTAGCATAAAAAAAAGACCAACAACCGAGCTGTTGATCTTTTCAAGAAAAATTGTTTAGATTAAGATCTGTAGAACACGAGGAACACAGAGGCGAGCTAATGATTTTACATTGCACTTTGTTTAGATTAAGACTGACTGCCCTGGTGATCAGCGTGGCTACTAAGGACCATTTACATTACACTCTGTTTGGATTAAGACGCGCGTCTTGTGCTGCTGTCGCGTGTTCAATCAGCATTTACATTACACTCTGTTTAGATTAAGACATTCACGCAGTTACCGCCACAGTTGAACGCATCTACATTTACATTACACTCTGTTTAGATTAAGACGTTAAAAGACTTCAATATTGATGTTGTAGTATGGGAATTTACATTACACTCTGTTTAGATTAAAACATAACCACGTTTAGAAAGTTCGATTTCACAAATAATATTTACATTACACTCTGTTTAGATTAAGACATGGCTTCGTGGTACTCTAGGTGTTTACCTATCTCATTTACATTACACTCTGTTTAGATTAAGACGCTCTGCTCAATTAATTGCTCATAGCTCATTTCACTATTTACATTACACTCTGTTTAGATTAAGACGGTCTGCTTCATAAAAGCCAATGTAGAATCTAATGTATTTACATTACACTCTGTTTAGATTAAGACATGGTTACCTATACTGGTACATTATACCTAATGGGATTTACATTACACTCTGTTTAGATTAAGACGTCACAAAGTGAGCTTACAGGGCAAACACTGTACATATTTACATTACACTCTGTTTAGATTAAGACGGGGGTCTAGTAACACCCCCCTACACTCTACAGACATTTACATTACACTCTGTTTAGATTAAGACAATCAGTAGAGATGAAATTGAACAAGCTTGGACTACATTTACATTACACTCTGTTTAGATTAAGACAGGTCAAAGGGGTAAATACTCCTGACTTTGATTCTAATTTACATTACACTCTGTTTAGATTAAGACCTGCTTGATTTTAGCCCTTGTATATCAAGGGTTTCAATAGCCCATTCTGTCGATCTATTATTTTTGAACCCGTTCTTCATTCATTTTACCTGACTAAATAAAATCATGTCAATAACTGTAGTTTCATTTTTCAAGCTACAGGTGGAAGAAAAGCCTCTATACAGGGATTTTTTCCACCTTTAAACTTCAATATGTGCTGTATGACAAAAAATCTGTCGATCTCCCACATTTTTTACATTATCGGAGGTCGACAGATTTTTAGTTAGAGGTATTTCCCCAATTTTCCAGTAAATCCTCTAGCAATTTCATATTTTGTCAACGGACGTCCGATTTCCAAGTAAATCATGGTTTCCTTCAGTGCCTGACAATCAACCAAAAACTGCAAGTATTTTTTTGTGGAAATTCTTGAAAGACTAATTTTCGCTGCTAAATCCTTTGTTGAAAAGGGCTCATTCAACTCCTGAATCCCTTTGCTGACCTTTTTTAACGTCAGCTTTGATAGACCTTTAGGCAGTTCTTTGTCTTCTGAATGACTTTGCCCTTCCGATACCTCGCCATAATTCATGTAACGATCAATCGCATATTGGTTGGTCCGATCCCCATCATCTGTAGCAAACATTAGCTTTTGATACTTTTCAATAGCTAGTTTGAAACGTTCAAACGTGAACGGCTTGATCAAATAATCGATTGCACCATATCGGATAGCTTCCTTGACTGTTTTGACGTCGTCAGCTGCAGTAATTAAAATAACTGCGGCATTACTTTTCTTCATCCTTAACCAATTGAGGAACTCAATCCCTGTTTCCCCCGGAAGAAAAACATCTAATAAAATCAAATCAATCGATTCTTTCTCTAGAATTTTCTTGCCTTCGTCAGCGGAACGAACATTTTTTACAACGACCATCTCCGGTAATTGCTCAACAAACCCTTGATTCAAAACGGCTACCATCGGATCATCTTCAATAATCAGTACTTTAGTCACTTCTTCTTCCTCACTTTATTAGGCAGCTCCAGATAAACAACCGTTCCCCCAGATTTTCTGTTGGAAAATTCAATCACACCATCGTATTCTTCAATGATTCGTTTCACGATAGCTAATCCGAAACCACGATTTTCTCCCTTTGTCGAGAAGCCAACGCTGAAAAGTTGTTTATGTGCTTCCTCCGACAATCCGATCCCATCATCACAGACCTCCAAGATAAAGAGCTGTCCCTCTTCTTCAAATGTCAGATGAATTCGAACTTGACCTTCTCCCTTTTTCAATACCGCTTCCTTTGCATTATCCAATAAATTTCCCAGAATCTGCAATAACGCGTGAACAGATGCATCTACAAGCATTTCCGGAACATACGAATCGTCTGCAATAATCATTTCTACTTGCTGCTCCTTTGCCTCGTTGATTTTCCCCAAAAGGAATCCGGCAATTGCAGGTACTTTAATCAGCTTTGTTATATAGCCGACTTCCACCGTATAATGATGATTTAACTGTTGTACAAATGTGGAGACTTCGTCAAACTTCTCCAGATCAATCAAGCCTGAAATAACATGCAGCTTATTCAAAAATTCATGTGTCTGCGCTCGCAATGAATTGATGTATTGCTCCGTTCCTCCTAGCTCTTCCAATAGCTTCATCATCTCTGATTGATCTCTTAAAGTCGCAACAGCGCCAAAAAATTGTTCTTCGCTGAAAATCGGTGAAACACTGGCAATCACTTCAATACCATTCAAATACATGTATTGATTACGTATCTCTGTTTTTTCCTCTAATGTCGCCTTAAATAGGACTTCATAAAGGTTCTCATCAATCACTTCGCCCAACTGAGAATCCATTTCCAAACTGGAGGTCGCAAACAATTCCTTCGCCCCTCTGTTTAACAAAATGATCTGTTTGGATGGAGAAATCGCAATCAAGCCTTCTTCGACCTCATTCTCAATGATTTCCTTCTCACTTAACTGTGCGGCGATCTCTTCCGGTTCCAATCCAAGTAGAATTGTCTTCATCTTTTGAGCAAGGAAAATTGCGCCGATGATTCCTACAGTCAATCCGAGAAGAAGAGACAAGAGAATTTTTTTCTGTGCATCAGAAACATAGACGCCCATACTTTGAGAAGTTAATCCAACACAGACACCACCAATGATTTTTCCTTCATAAAAAACCGGAACAAAATACCGATAACCATTCCCCAGTACGCCCACCTTTCGTGAAAAGAATTCTTCTCCGGCAAGCACTTTTCGAGCGTCCTCTTCATCTGAAAATTTTTGTCCAATATACGAGGGCGCTGCATGAGATAGGCGAACTCGGTCGGTGTCCATTACCACTACAAAATCCAAATTTGCCGCCTTCATAACATCTGTCGCAAATGCTTGAACAGTCAAATTAGGGTCTCCATTGAGCAGACCTTCCTTAACAATCTCGTTGGCTGAAACGATTTTTGCAACACTTGATATTTTTTCGTTTGTTGTTTCATCATTTCTGCTTAAAATAAAGTTTCTGATTAAAATGGCAGAAACAATTAATGACACCAGTGTGGAACAGCAGACAACAAAAATAATTGTTGTCTGTAAATTGAAGGACTTTTTCTTGAATCCTTCTTTCATTTTTGAAACCATAGCTATCCTTTCCTAGAAAAGACTTCTTCGTAGTCAGAATCTTTTGTTGATCATCTACAATGCTATTCATACAATTATGTAAATAAGAGCCGGACAATATTCAAACTGAAAATCGTCCGGCTCTCTAAAAATGAAACCTGTGCAATCACTAGCATTCGGGCAACGATATCTTCAAGCATTACTTTTCTTTAGGTGTTTCTCCGGCAATTTTACCGTCCCCGTCGATATCTTGGTCTGTTAGCTTCTCTACCTCTTTGACGAAACCCTTCGTGATCTCTTTATAAGACGCTTCATCCTCTTCAATCTCCGGCTGCTCACCAATCACCGCTTCTGAAGGGATATCATCCATATTGGCAAACATTTCGATATGCTGGTGTAAATTTTTGAAAACCATTGGCGCTTCGCCACCATACTCGCCATCAAGATTGATCAGCATCCGATGATTTTCATCCAAAGTTTCTACATGTAAATAATTCGTTTTTGTATAAATCACACGATTATCTTCCACATGCTTCCCGCCATTCATCATCAAAGCAACCAAATGAACGATCTCAAGAACATTCGCCGTCTTAACAATAATCAATGAAAACTTGCCATCATCTAACTTGGCATCTGGTGCAATCTGCTCAAAACCACCGACAGAATTCGTCAGGCCTAGGAAAAACATGGAGGCATTCCCCTCATAAACACCATCATCATAGGTCATTCTCACTTTGATCGGCTTCACTCTTGGAAGCATTTCTGCTCCTTTGACTAGATAGGCCAGATAACCAAAAATACTCTTCAGCTCTGAAGGGACTTCATAGGTAAGCTCCGTTAGATGTCCCCCAGCAGCTATATTGATAAAATAGTTTTCGGCGGCCATCCCAATGTCCATTTTGACTGTTTGATTCTTTTTAATGACCTTAGCTGCTTCCAAAATATTATTTCGCGGAATTTTCAGCGCGCGAGCATAATCATTCGTTGTCCCAGCTGGAATCACGGCCATCAGTGGACGTTCCTCTAATGGTCCAATTCCGTTGACGACTTCGTTGATTGTGCCATCTCCTCCGGCAGCAACAATCAAATCAAAGCCAGCTAATGCTGCTCTTCTTGCTTCATCCTTTGCGGAATCTTGTTCAGGTGTCGTCGCAAAAGCACTCGCCTCATATCCAGATTCCTCTAATACGTTGAGAATATCAGCTAAATTCTTTTTTACCAATTCTTTTCCAGATTTTGGGTTATAAATCACTCTTGCTTTCTTCATATCCTGTCAGCCGCTTTCTATCGTTTTGCTAGCTCTTCCTGCAACAATTTATTCACAACACCAGGATTGGCTTTTCCTTTTGTTGCTTTCATGATTTGACCAACCAAGAAGCCAACAGCTCTATCTTTCCCGTTTTTAAAATCATCGATCGATTGTTGGTTGTTATCCAACACCTCATTAATGATTGGTAATAATTGAGAAGGATCAGATAATTGAACCAACCCTTTTGCTTCAACAACTTCTTTCGCATTGCCGCCATTTTCAATCAATTCCTTGAAGACAGTTTTTGCAATTTTTGAACTGATCGTGCCGTCTGCAATCAATTGAATCATTCCCGCAAGATTTTCAGGTGTTAATTTTGTATCGTTCAATTCCAGCTTTTCACTGTTCATATAAGCAGAAACTTCACCCATCAACCAGTTTGATGCTTGCTTAGCATCTGCACCGGCAGCCAATGTTTCCTCAAAGAAATCAGACATTTCTTTTGTTAGAGTAAGAACCATTGCATCATAATCAGGCAAGCCCAATTCTTTTGTATAGCGTTGACGACGCGAAGCTGGTAGCTCAGGTAAACTCTCGCGTACCTTTTCGATCCAAGCATCATCGATTGCAAAACGAGGAATATCTGGTTCCGGGAAGTAACGGTAATCACTTGACCCTTCCTTCACACGCATCAATAATGTTTTATTCGTCGTTTCATCAAAACGGCGTGTCTCCTGTTGGATTTCTCCACCGGATAACAATACTTTTGCTTGACGTTTCTCTTCAAACGCCAACCCTTTTTTAACAAAGCTCATAGAGTTCAGATTTTTCAGCTCAGCTTTTGTTCCAAATTCTTCCTGCCCATATGGACGCAAAGAAATATTGGCGTCACAACGCATGGAGCCTTCTTCCATTTTCACATCGGAAACTTCTGTAAATAGAATAATTGAACGCAATGCTTCCAAGTATGCATAGGCTTCTTCCGGCGAACGCATATCTGCTTCAGAAACGATTTCGATCAAAGGCGTTCCTTGACGGTTCAAATCAACATAGGAATAGCCGTCGGTACCATGAATATTTTTTCCGGCATCTTCTTCTAGATGAACACGTTCAATACGGATCGTTTTCTTTTCGCCCTCAACTTCGATTTCAATCCAACCATCGTGACCGATTGGCTGATCAAATTGAGAAATTTGGTAAGCTTTCGGATTATCCGGATAGAAATAGTTTTTACGGTCAAAATGTGTATCCTTGGAAATTTGACAGTTTAATGCCAATGCTGCTTTCATACCGAATTCCAAAGCAGTTTTATTCATAACAGGAAGTACCCCAGGGTAACCCCAATCAATCACTTGTGTGTTACTGTTTGGCTCTGCTCCAAAATGAGCGGGCGCCGGTGAAAAGATTTTAGAGTTTGTTTTTAATTCTACATGGACTTCCAGACCGATGACAGTTTCAAAATTCATTAATCATTTCCCCCTAAAATCACTGGTTTTTTTGTATGGAAATCAGTTGCCTGTTCAAAAGCATAGGCTGCTTTGTACATTGTTTGTTCAGCGAATGGTTTCCCGATGATTTGTAATCCTACCGGAAGACCTTCTGAGAATCCTGCTGGAATAGACATCCCCGGCAAGCCTGCCAAGTTCACAGGAATCGTCAGAATATCATTCATATACATCGTGATCGGGTCATTGATGTTTTCACCAATACCATAGGCAACAGTTGGTGCAGATGGGCCAATGATCAAATCATAATCAGCGAAGACTTTTTCAAAGTCACGTCTGATCAACGTACGAACCTGTCCTGCTTTTTTGAAGTGGGCATCATAATAACCGGCACTCAGCGAGAAGGTTCCCAACATGATTCGACGTTTTACTTCCAGTCCAAAGCCTTCTGTACGTGAATTTACATAAACATCTTCCAAGTTTTGAACATCTTCTGAACGGTAGCCATAACGAATACCGTCAAAACGTTGCAGATTAGAGCTAGCCTCCGATGAAGCGATGATGTAGTAGACAGCAACCCCATATTTAGAATGCGGTAGACTAACTTCTTCAATCGTTGCTCCCAGATTTTTGAAGGTATCGACAGCTTTCAGGATCGCTTCACGCACGTCTGGAGCAACTCCTTCGCCTAAATACTCTTTCGGCAAGGCAATCTTCATGCCTTTGATATCTCCTGTCAGCCCTTCCGTGAAATCAGGAACAGATTCACCGGAAGATGTGCCATCTTTTGGATCAAAACCACTAATAGCATTCAATGCCAATGCATTGTCTTTTACGTTTCTTGTCAATGGTCCAATTTGATCCAGACTTGAAGAAAAAGCAATCAAGCCATAGCGAGAAATACGACCATAAGTAGGCTTCATTCCCACGATTCCATTGAAAGAAGCAGGCTGACGAATACTACCGCCCGTGTCACTTCCTAATGAAACCGGAATTTGCCCAGCCGCTACTGCTGCTGCTGAACCTCCTGAAGAACCTCCCGGCACTTTCGTATGATCCCAAGCGTTTTTCGTCTTTTTGAAGTAAGAGTTCTCTGTACTTCCGCCCATCGCAAACTCATCCATGTTCAGCTTACCCACAGGAATCAAGTCTGATTGATAGACCTTATCCATAACCGTAGCATCATAAATTGGATTGAAGTTACTCAAAATTTTAGACGCGGCAGTTGTCAGAATATCTTTTGTAACAATGTTGTCTTTGATTCCGATCGGAATACCTGCTAAAGGATTTGATTCAGTAATTCCTTTTATGTCAATCGCTTTAGCCAAGTCTAAGGCTTTTTCATCATTGATAGTAATAAATGCATCCACATCTTTTTCAGTCTCTTTGATGCGATCAAGCGTTGCTGTTGTCAAATCAACCGCTGTGATTTCCTTTGATACAAGCAAATCGTGCAGCTCAGTCAGTGATTTATCATATAGTTTTTCCATTATGCACCAGCCTCCCCATTGTCAATGATTGCCGGTACTTTAATGTAGCCATCCTGTGACTCAGGTACGTTTTTCATTAACTCATCTCTGTTCATGCCCGGTTCTGCCTGATCTTCTCTCATCACATTGATTGTCTCAACGACGTTCGATGTAAACGGTACACCTTCTGTATCCACTTCTTCAAGAAGCTCGACCATATCGATGATTTTGCCAAGCTGATCTGTAAATCCTGTCAGCTCCTCAGAAGAAAATGACAGCTTTGCCAATTTTGCTACGTGTTTTACTTGTTCTTCACTGATTGCCATAAATACCCTTCTTTCCTCTAAAAATGCGAAAGTCTTCTAAAAGACTGTTTTTTCTATTCTATCATAAAACTATCTAATGATTGAAAAACTCTTGAAAATTTCCTGATTTTACTCTGTCAGGAATGTTAAAAATTGCTTTTGTGTCTAACTGTACTGATTTTAAACAGCTCTGACAACACGTTTCTGTACGCCATTCTCGAAATCAGAAGGAGCTTAGAACAGTCAAAGCCACAGCCCTTTCACGATTCCTTACTAATGACTATCTTCGATTGCTGTGATCATCTGATCTTCTGTCCAAACCGCTACGCCCAGATTTTCGGCCTTCGTTAATTTACTGCCAGCCTCAGCTCCTGCAACAACAATGTCTGTCTTCTTCGACACGCTGCCCGTTACCTTACCACCCAGATTTTCGATTTTTTCTTTGGCTTCTTCTCTAGTATATTTTTCCAGTTTTCCAGTCAGTACAACCGTCTTATCCTTGAATGGTGATTCCACCGCATCCAACTGAGAGGCTCGTAGCCCCTTATAAGCCAGATTGACACCTGCTTTTTCAAATTCAGCCATCAACTCGTGAACTTCTTCGTTTTCAAAATAGGTAACCAAACTGTCTGCAATGATTTCTCCTATCGAATCCAGCGCAACGATTTCTTCTTTCGTTGCTTTTGCAATTGTTCCAAGATCACCGAAATGCTCAGCTAAAACCTTCGCTGCTTTTGATCCTACATGACGAATTCCCAGTCCAAAAATCAATCGTTCCACTGAATTATCTTTACTTGCTGCAATCGCTGTATAGATATTATGTGCCGATTTCTCCTTGATTTTATCCAAAGTCATCAGCTGCTCTTCTGTCAGAAAATATAAATCTGCAACATCGGCAACCAACTCTTTGTCAAACATCTGCTCAAGAACCCGAGGTCCTAATCCATCAATGTTCATCGCATTTCTGGAAACAAAGTGACTTAGCCCTTCTTTGATTTGAGCGGGACATTTTGGATTGATACATCGGAGTGCCACCTCTTCGTCCAAATGAACCAGTTCACTGTCGCACACAGGACAATGCGTAGGTGCCTGAAACTCTTCACTATCTGCCGGTCGCTTGTCAAGCAAGACCTGTGAAACCTCTGGAATAATATCTCCAGCTTTGTAAATGATCACATGATCTCTTAGGCGAATTCCTTTCATGTTAATGAAGTCAACATTGTGGAGACTTGCGCGAGCAACCGTTGTTCCTGCTACTCGTACCGGTGTCATTACAGCAGTCGGTGTCACAACACCCGTTCTGCCGATTGTCCATTCGATATCCTCAATAACTGTTTCTGCTTCCTCCGGTGGAAATTTGTAGGCTATTGCCCAACGAGGTGCTTTGACAGTAAAACCTAACTCATCCTGAGTAGCAAAGTCATTGACCTTGATGACGATTCCGTCAATTTCATAAGGCAGCTGCTCACGTTTCTCGTGATACGCTTCAATATACGCCCAAACTTCATCGATATCCTTACACAGGGTTCTTTCCGGATTTGTCTTCAACCCGATTTCCGCCAGCTCTTCCAACGCATCAAACTGTGTCTGAGCTTGCATTGGACCAAAATCAGCTACGGTATAAAGAAATGTACTTAAATTACGCTTCGCTGTAATACTTGAATCCAATTGACGAAGACTACCCGCTGCGGCATTTCTAGGATTCGCAAAAATATCCTGCCCAGCCTCTTCACGTTCTTTATTCAAATTAACAAACGATTTCTTTGGCATATAACATTCCCCACGAACCTCGATTGAAATGGGGCGCTCCAATTGTAATGGGATCGACTTCACTGTTTTAAGATTCTCTGTAATATTCTCTCCAACAGTACCATCACCTCGTGTTGCCCCTTGAACAAAGACTCCATCCTCATATTTTAATGAAATCGCCAATCCATCGATCTTCAACTCACAACAGTAGCTGACTTGACGCCCAGCAAGTTTCTGCACCCGTTCATCAAACGCATAGATTTCTTCTTTACTAAAGCCATCATTTAAACTGTACATCTGCACATCATGAGTTACCTTATCAAATCCTTCTAGAACCTTTCCACCCACTCTTTGTGTGGGTGAATCAGAAGTGATCAAATCAGGAAATGCCGCTTCAATATCAACTAGTTCCTGATAAAGTTTATCATAAACATAATCCTCTACAGTCGGCGTGTCGTCAACATAGTATTCATGAGCGTATTTTGTAAGATCCGCTCTCAGTTGTTTCACTCTTTCGGTTGCCGCTCCTAATGTCAGTGGTCGATCTTCCATTCTAACAAACCTCCTATGTCCTTATACCTTTTCGATTGGCGCGAACGCTGCCAATAAACGTTTGATTCCTTTTTCCGGAAATGCAATATCCAATTCCAAATCCTTATCACTGCCGCTTACCTTAACGATCATGCCTGTACCCCAAGCTTTATGTTTTACCTTATCTCCTGCTTTCCAGCCTAAAGACTCGCCTCCACTGGCAGTTTTATCTGAAACAGCTTTTTGTGCAGGCTGACTATATGCCGGTTTGAACACTCTTGGTTCCTGTGTTCTTGTTACCGGCTGCTGATTTGGCGTTGCTAACCCTTGAGGCGCCATTAGTTCTTCTTCAATCTCACTTAAAAAACGACTAGGGCGATTGTATTGCGTTTTGCCATACAAGGTTCTTGAGTAAGCATTTGTCATATATAGAACTTCTTCCGCACGGGTAATCCCCACATAAGCCAGACGTCGCTCCTCTTCAAGCTCTTGTTCCTCAAGCATTGCTCGAGAAAGTGGGAAAATCCCTTCTTCCAACCCAATCAAAAAGACCACTGGGAATTCCAAACCCTTAGCCGCATGCAAGGTCATCAAGGTTACTTGGGAAGTACTTTCCTCTAAATCATCAATATCAGAAACCAACGCTAAATCATTTAAGAAAACTGCTAGTTTTTCTTCCGGTGCGTCAGCATCCTCTTCGTCCTGTTTTGCATAGCGTTTATCGAATTCTTGTGTAACAGTCAGAAACTCATCCAAGTTTTCTAAGCGCGTCTGGGATTCCAAATTATTCTGACGAATCAACTCTTCCTTGTAACCACTTCGATCCAGTACCTCTTTGACCAAATCGGTAATCGTCATGTAAGGGACCATCTGTGTCAGCTCTTGAATCATAAGACCAAAGCTGCCCAACTCCTTACCCGCTTTTCCTGAAATATTCGCCAACTCTACGTTTTGAGCAGCTTCTAAAAGAGGCCAGCCATGCATTTCTGCAAACTGTCTAAGCTTTTCAACAGAGGTTTTTCCGATGCCGCGCTTCGGTGCATTCACTACCCGATCAAAGCTAAGAGAATCCATCGGATTTGAAATAATATTCAAATAGCCTAAGATATCTTTAATCTCTTTGCGATCGTAGAACTTATGTCCACCAATCATCGTATACGGAATATTAGATTTCAGCAGCATTTCCTCCATGACACGAGACTGAGCATTCGTTCGGTACAATACCGCAAAATCACCATAAATCCGTTCATTCTCCTGCATCTCCTTTTGGATCTGCTGAACGATAAACTGAGTTTCATCTCGCTCACTGTTCCCACGATAATACACGATCTTCTCACCATCGTTATTCTCAGTCCATAGACTCTTCGCTTTGCGATTACGGTTGTTTTGAATGACATCATTGGCAGCAGATAATATTTTCTTCGTAGAACGATAATTCTGCTCTAACAAAATCACCGAAGCATTTGGATAGTCGGTCTCGAAATCAAGAATATTCTGCATATCTGCCCCACGCCAACCATATATACTTTGATCGGCATCTCCCACAACACACAAATTACGAAAACGTTCTGCCAGCATATTAACCAGCATATACTGTGCATGGTTGGTATCTTGGTATTCATCTACATGAATATAATGAAACTTGTTTTGATAATAAGCCAAGGTATCAGGCTGTTCTTCAAACAATCGGATGGTATTCATTATCAAATCATCAAAATCCATACATTGATTGTTTCTTAATTCTCGCTGATATTTGTCATAGCATTTTGCAGCAACCTCTTCATAAACACTACCTTGCAGCTCTGCCATCTTTTTCGGTGTTTGTAACGCATTTTTCGCGTTACTGATTGTTCCAAGAAGTGTTCGTGGGTCATATTTTTTCGTATCAATATTCAACTCTGCCATTACTCGCTTCATAAGCGTCCGCTGTTCAGAAGCATCAATGATCGTAAAATTCCGATTATAACCGATTTGGTCGACATTACGTCGGAGGATACGCACGCACATGGAGTGGAAAGTAGATATCCAAACATCTTCTCCACCATGCTCAAGCAATCTTGCGACCCGCTCCTTCATTTCTTTTGCTGCTTTATTTGTAAACGTAATTGCTAGTATATTCCACGGATTGACATCCTTCTCTTCAATCAAATAGGCGATCCTATGAGTCAAGACACGTGTCTTCCCACTACCAGCGCCGGCCATTACCAGTAATGGGCCTTCGGTGTGCAGAACAGCTTCTGCCTGTTTAGGATTCATTCCCTGAATCAATGTATGTTTCGGAGCCATGTACAACGTCCTCCCTTAAATTTCAATCTTTACTATTATACCAAATAACCGTCTGAAATTCTTTAAAAACAGTTGCAGCATACCAGAAATTTTCTAACAAAAATCCAAAGAAAAACAGCACACCAGATTACCTATCATCTAGTGAACTGTTCATTAATTTTTGATCATAAAAAGTCATTTACTATTCTGGTAAAACCTCTTCTGATTTTTCAGCTGAAACCTCTGTGATTTCTTCCGATTCAACTTGTTCTTCTAACACAGCTTCTTCACTTTCGTCTTCCTCTTCCAGATCATCTTCTTCCTCTAATTCAGCCGAAGCTTGCTCTGACTGACTGACGAATAATGCTAGGAAAATGAAAATCATTGGAATCCACTGGAATGTACTTAGGTAGTTTTCCATCGTCGCATGAATACAGGTAACAAAAAAAGCCAATAAACATAAAAGTTGGTTTGTAGAATATTTAGATTGACTATACCTGAATGTTAATAGGACAATCCCACCAAATAAAATGAGATAGCCAATAATGCCGTATCTCCATAAAATGTCTAAATAGGCACTATGAGCAGCCAATCCATTTCTTGCAACGCTAAAATGACTTTGTATACCTATCAGTACATTTTTTGTTTCTGCAGTCCAAGAATAGAAGAGTTCCTGCCAAATACCTACTCGACCACTGAAGGACATACCAAATCCATCATTATAAGAGAAAAAATACACGAATACAGGTATAAACAAAAACATCGCAGAAAACAACATAACCCATAGTATTTTATTTTTTACAATATTTTGAATCGCTGCTATGTATCTAAAGCTAGCTCCTATTGCTAAAAACGCTAAGAAGGAAATCATCGGTGTCCATGATTCACACAAATAAAATACTGTGATCCCCATTAAACTAATCAGACCTTCTACTAGTAATGAAAACTCTAAGTTCATTCTGTCAATAAGAATGATTGCTAACATACAAGCAAAAAAGGTTGGTCCCGCGATCAAATTCTTATTGGTCCACAATACTAAATTTCCAATTTCAAACGTGACCATCACCATTTTGATTGCCATAACAGTAACATATCCTCCTGCAAAATAGAGAAGAATCGTTTGAAAAATTTCACCAAAAGAAAATTTACCAACTAAAAAAATAAATACTAAGGAAAGGGGAACTTGCCAATAAAATATCAAATAAGGAAAATTGTTAAAATAGAAAAATGCCGGTATTGCAACCAATACAAGCAAACTCCCTGCAAAAAACCAATCCATTTTTTTGAGAGCTGGTATAGTCAAGACAAACAAGATCAGCAAAGAAATAGGAAGTAGTTTTGACAAAACCGTAAACATCTGATTAGATATCGATCCCAAACCAATCCATGTTATATAAGAACAAACAAATCCAACAAATAAACTAACAAATTTAAATCCCTCAATGTACTTCTCATTACCTTTCATTTCTTACATCCTATCCATAGTTTTTATTCAAATCACTTCTTTAGTTGCACACCACTACTCACTTACCTCGAAAATTTTTTACAGCGATAGTGCTACCATTTATAAAAGCCAACGCTTCAATAACTATACAACTTTAAGCATTTGATTTATTTCTCCTCTCCTAGCTTAACAAATACTTCTTTAATATTCTAGAGAGAATTTCTTTTTTTCGACATAATAATAAAACCTTCCATAGTTAAAATCTCATTTTTTTCGAGACAAAGTATTGTAATCCTTACACTAAATCTCTTTATGAAGTTTTTTGAACGTTTTTGATCGATTTTGGTTGATTAGTCATTCCATCCATGTTACTATACCAATGAAGAGAGGGATGGAAATGCTTACAGAAGAACGTCACCAACGAATAATAGACTTATTGAATCAAGAATCAATTGTGAAATCTCAAGAGCTATCAGATATATTAGGTGCATCTGAATCAACTATACGCAGAGATCTCCAAGAGTTGGAGAAGGCTGGAATGCTAGACCGGGTCCACGGTGGAGCAAAATTAAAATCAGATCTTGGCTCTGAACAATCCATGATCGAAAAATCGATCAAAAACATTCAAGAAAAACAATTATTAGGGAAAGCTGCTGCTAAGATTGTCTGCGATGGTGACGTCATCTATCTAGATGCCGGAACAACTACTTTGGAGATGATCCCTCATCTGGCCGGAAAAGCAGTTACCGCAGTAACTAACTCAGTACATCATGCAGCAAAGCTGATCGACTTGAATATCAATACGATTATCTTAGGTGGGAAATTAAAGCTCTCAACTAAAGCAATCATCGGAACAACAAGTATGGAACAGTTGAGACAATTTCGTTTCAACAAAGTATTTATGGGTATGAATGGTATTCATGCAGAATTCGGTTTGACTACGCCTGATCCAGAAGAAGCTGCTTTGAAAAGATTGGCAATCCAGCATGCTGAACAAGCTTTTATTTTAGCGGATCACAGCAAATTGGGTAAGGTCTCCTTTACAAAAGTGACGGATGTAGAACAAGCAAGTCTTATTATCGATTATTGTCCCAAAGAGCTATTGGACGGATTACAGCAAAAAACGAGTATCAAGGAGGTTGCAAAATGATTTATACAGTGACACTAAATCCATCGATCGATTACATCGTTCACGTGGATAAGCTTGAAATAGGCGGCTTGAATCGAATGAGCTCTGACCTCAAACTACCGGGTGGAAAAGGAATCAATGTTTCCAGAATTTTAAAAAGAATCGGACTCGAATCCACTGCTATGGGTTTCATGGGCGGATTTACGGGAAGCTTCATTACAGAGTGGCTGCATTCAGAAGCAATCACGACCAATTTCACCACCATCAATTCAGATACACGAATCAATATCAAATTGAAAGCAGCTGAAGAAACAGAAATCAATGGTGCCGGTCCAAGCATTCAAGCTGCAGAAATGGCTCAATTGAAAAAACAATTTGATCAATTATCAAAAGAAGATATCGTCATTCTATCAGGCAGCACTCCTGCTTCTTTGCCTAAAGGTTTTTATGCTGAGCTCATTCAATTAATCACAGCCCGTGGTGCACGATTTGTTATTGATACGACTGGCGAAGATCTTAAACAATCCTTGAAAGATCAACCACTACTAGTCAAACCGAATAACCATGAGTTGGCAGAATTATATCAGACCGAATTTCATACAGTAGAGGATATCCTCCCTTATGGAAAAGCCTTGTTGGATGAAGGGGCAACTTACGCAATTGTATCGATGGCAGGAGACGGTGCACTCCTCTTCTCTAATGACGGCATCTTTCGCTCCAATGTGTTGAAACGCTCGCTAAAAAATTCAGTTGGTGCCGGTGACTCAATGATTGCCGGATTTGTTGGGAAATTTTCTGAAACCGGTGACCCAATAGAGGCATTTAAATGGAGTGTTGCTTGTGGTAGTGCTACGGCCTTTTCTGATGATCTTGCCCATGCCGCATTTATTAATGAGTTGTTAAATGAAGTACAAATTACACAATTATAGGAGGAGTTTATATGAATATCAAAGATTTACTTATCAAAGATGTAATGATCATGAACCTACAAGCGACAACAAAGCGAGCAGCAATTGATGAAATGGTTGAGAAAATGTACGCTGGGGGACGAATCACAGATAAAGAGGTATACAAACAGGGGATTTTAGACAGAGAGGCTCAAACCTCTACAGGGCTAGGCGATGGAATCGCAATGCCTCATGCGAAAAACAGCGCTGTAAAAGAAGCAACCGTTCTCTTTGCCAAAAGCAGTCAAGGCGTTGATTATGATGCCTTGGATGGACAACCAACTTTCTTATTCTTTATGATCGCAGCTCCAGAAGGTGCCAATGATACACACTTACAGGCATTGGCCGCTCTTTCCAGACTATTGGTCAATCCGGATTTCGTCGCACAGTTAAAACAAGCGAACTCTCCGGAAGAAGTACAGGAGTTATTTATCACCGCTGAGCAACAAAAGCAATTAGAAGAACAACAAGAACAGCGGGTTCAAAACAATGATTCAAGCAAAAAATTCATCGTAGCTGTTACTGCTTGTCCTACAGGAATTGCGCATACCTATATGGCTGAAGATGCATTGAAAAAAACAGCGAAAGAAATGGGTGTAGCAATTAAAGTAGAAACAAATGGTTCTGAAGGAATTAAGAATCGCCTAACCGCAGAAGATATCGAGAAAGCAGATGGTGTCATCGTTGCGGCAGATAAAAAAGTAGAGATGAATCGCTTTGACGGAAAAGAATTAGTGAACCGTCCGGTTAGCGATGGCATCCGTAAGCCAGCTGAACTGATTGAGCTTGCCTTGAGCGGAGATGCGCCCGTTTTTCATGGCAACGGCACAGAAGCATCAGCTACAGAAGGTAATTCTGCTGAAGGTTCAATTGGTTCACGAATCTACAAGGATTTGATGAACGGTGTTTCTCATATGCTGCCTTTCGTAATTGGTGGCGGGATTGCAATTGCCTTGTCCTTTATGATCGATCAGTTCATGGGTGTCCCTGATACTCAGCTTGCAAGTCTTGGGAACTATAATGAAATGGCCAGCTGGTTTAATCAAATTGGTGGCGCCGCTTTTGGATTTATGCTTCCTGTTCTTGCCGGATTTATCGCTTCAAGTATCGCTGATCGTCCTGGCTTGATTGTTGGTTTTGCTGCTGGTGCCTTAGCAAATACTGGTGGAGCTGGCTTTTTGGGTGCATTGATAGGCGGATTTCTAGCAGGTTATGTCATCATTTTCTTGAAAAAGTTGTTCAAAGGTCTGCCAAAATCGTTGGATGGTATCAAAACAATCTTATTCTATCCTGTTTTTGGTCTTCTGATTACAGGTGGGGCTATGCTATTGATCAATGTTCCAATGAAAATTATCAATGATGGTCTGAATAATTTTCTTCTTGGACTTGATGGAACAAACGCAGCTCTATTAGGTGCTCTACTTGGTGGTATGATGGCCATCGACTTAGGTGGCCCAATCAACAAAGCTGCTTATGTTTTTGGTACAGCCTCCATTGCAACATCGCTTGCCGAAGGTGGCAGTGTGATCATGGCATCCGTAATGGCAGGTGGTATGGTTCCACCTCTGGCAATTTTCATTGCAACCTTGATTTTCAAAAATAAGTTTACACAAGACCAAAAAGATGCTGGATTAACAAACCTTGTTATGGGTCTATCCTTCGTCACAGAAGGCGCTATTCCATTTGCGGCTGCCGATCCGCTTCGCGTGATTCCAGGTTTTGTCGTAGGATCTGCATTAGCTGGTGGATTAGTTGGTGGTATGGGTATTCGTTTATTAGCACCACATGGCGGTGTGTTCGTTGCCCTACTCCTTAGCAACCCTCTGATGTATCTATTGTTCATCTTTATCGGAGCAGTCGTATCCGCTGTAATTGTCGGTATGCTGAAAAAACCAGTTACACAAGTAGCTTAAAATAAAAAAAAGAGAAGCATCACTTATCCTTTACTAGCAGGTAAGTGATGCTTCTCTATTATATGGTTCTATAATATTTTGTGTTGGTGGAAATTCCTAAAGGAAAAACCACCAGCACTTTTTTGAGTGGTCAAACACAAAAAAGGAACAACAAACTGATAAAATGAAATCGACAAAAACCACAAATCATCAGAAAGGTTGTTCCTCTATGGATAAGAATACCAGATTATTGCTTGGACTAACAGATAAACATCTCTCCTTTGGAGAGGATTGGCTTGAATACAGTCATTCAAAAGGTGTTAAGGCTCAGGTCATCAAAGCAACACTTACGTATATACCTACACATTGTAGAAACTGTGGCATTAAAAATCAAGGACAGATCATCAAAAACGGTTACCATCGGACATATACTCAATTACCTGTTTTTAATGGTCGCTTGACATTATTGGAGCTGAAACGTTCACGCTTTCGTTGTCATGAGTGTCACGCTACTTTTCATGCTCAAACAGAGTTAGTTGAAGAGCATCATCATTTATCGAAGCAGCTCTGTCTCCAAATCATGCTTGATTTAAAGAAAAATGTTTCTAGGAAAGAGATTGCCCAAAAACATTTCGTTTCAGACGTGACGGTTCTTCGCTTAATGGAAGAGCTAGCTACTTCTTATTCTCCAAACTGGCGATTTCTTCCAAAAATTTTATGTATTGATGAATTCAAATCAATGAAATCTTGTGAAGGAGCCATGAGTTTTATTTGTGTTAATGGAGAAACCAACAAGATTCTTGAAGTCCTTGAAGACCGACGGTTAACACACTTAACCCGACACTTTATGCGTTACACAAAAGAAGCTCGAGAAAACGTAAAGTACCTGGTCATGGACATGAATGCGAGCTATGATCAATTACTCAAGTCTGTGTTTCCAAATGCCCAACTCGTCACTGACCGATTCCACATTGTCCAACAGATGAATCGAGCGTTAAATCAACTGCGGATAAAGACAATGAATGCCTTTCGGCATTCCTCACCGCTAGAACAGAAGCAATATCGTCGACTCAAACGGTATTGGAAGTTACTCTTAAAAGATTCCTCTGAGCTTGATAGTCAACATCGTCCCTATCATTCACTGTTCAAACGTCCATTAACTCAAACAGATATTGTCGATGAATTACTCAGCTATGATTCAACCTTGCGCATTGCTTACGATACTGTTCAGTTTCTCAAATATGCCTTTACTCATCGAGACGCCAAGCGTTTCTTTGAAGAACTTGATACACTAGATCCCCGACTGCCTTTCTGGTTCAAAAAGAAATTGAGATTCTTCAAGAAGCACAGACAAGGAATTACCAATGCTTTCAGTTTTTCTTTTTCTAATGGCATTACAGAAGGGTTGAACAACAAGATTAAGGTAATCAAACGAGTGGCTTATGGCTACCGCAATTTCTATCATTTTCGTTCACGTATTTACATTGTTCAAGGTCTTGTTTTTTCTCAAGATTAAAAGGGGGCTCACAACCAATATCTCTGCAGCTATAAAGGTAAATCGGGAATTAGTAGCTGTTATCCAAGTACATGTACAGCTACTTTGACTCGATTTAGGAATGGAATTGGCGCTTTTTGCCAAGTCGCTTCCGGCCAGCTGCCCAGATAATTGGCAGAAGTCCTCCTATTTCTAAAAAAGAACTTGAAACAAAACCAGAATGTCTCTGATTTTTATTCCAAGTTCTACGATTTTATTCAGTTTTTTGTCCTACCAACACAAATTGACATAGAACCTATTATATTTCATTCTGCTTCATCCAGCTTTTCCAAATCCTTCATTTCTAAGTGATCCGCATTTACAAAAGCAACCCTCAAATGACTGCTGTCTTTTCTTAAATCAAAATAAACTACAGCCTCTTGTATCGTCAAATTACTGATATTGATATCCCAAAGCTTGTCCTGAAGTTCTTCTAGAGGCAGCTCTGCTAATGCGGCCTTCGGAAGATAAAACCGCAAAACAGCAAGATAGGTGTCATACTTTTCATCGACTACATGAATTTCCAGATACTGGCGAATATAGAATTCATACGCAGCTAATCCTGCATCTATAGCCAATTGAGGATTAATAACCCGATAATTCATCATTTTTTTTCCTTGATGATCAATCCATGGAAAATAGGCCTGAACATTCAAAATGCCCTTGGTTCTATTTTCCGAATATTCCTGACGAATATAGTCACTACTTCTAGTTACAAAGTATGTTGCCTTCTTCTTTTCAATAGGTTGAAATTGTTCATTTTGGTACTGAACCGTTTGAACCATCTCTTCGATAAAGGCAAACTCAATAAGCGGTGGTCGTAAGATTCCTACGCCATTGTTCCATGCCAGTTGATCATAGCCCATCTGTGCTCTGAAAAACTCCTGAAAATGCTTGTTCGCATCCGCCTCCCAGTTCAATGGATCAAGAAAGAGAGAAACCTTGACCATATCATTTTTAAGCTCTTCAATGGTCTGTACTTGCTGTACTTCAAGAAATATTTGTCTTGGAATCACTTGAAAATATAGACTGGAATAATACATCTTCCAACAAGAGGTCAAACACAAGCCTCTGAAAAAAATATCATAGCCTGAAAATTGATTACAGTCTACAATGACCTCTTGATTGTTGTTGTAGCGCTTTGGTAGCCTCTCTAGCTCCTCCATAGTATCAAAATCCCGTTTATCTATTTTTTCGACATTGTGATATAAATATTCATCTAAAGAACGGATATAGCCATATACCCCGCTAACTTCCATCCGTACATCATTATAGTTTTCAATCATTTTTTGATATTTAAAAAAGGTACTACTGTCAATGATATTCCGTTCAACAATAGAGCGACTGGAAATATGTACTTGAAATTCTCCATCAGAAGCATAGACTTTCATCCAAAGGGTATCTTTATCTGTTAGAGACTCAATTACTGCCTTAGTTGTTAAAATATCAAAAGGCAACGTTTCTCCATCATCTATCTTGTAAAACGTTGGCTCAGTAATGATTCGCACAAGACTCAACCAGTCTTTGAGTAATTCGATCGATTCCTCCATTAAGCGAGTATTCAATTGCGACATCATATAAATTTTTCCTGTTTTCTTCATATGCGGCTTGCTCACCTCAATTTCCTAAAAAATTCCTCCATTTTGTCAAGAGCCAATGATTAATCACGCTAGATCAATGATTCCCTTCATTTTCAAACTATAGCATATACAAGCTAATTGTGCTATATTTGCTTCTTAAACCATTTAAACAAAAAAAGAGGTCGGAATGTCAACTAATCCCCACTTCTTTTTTTTCGATGAAAACAATGAAAAATCAATTGTCCTCATATAAAAGCAGAACAGAAACCAGCACATTGAAAATGAATCATCAGATATCAAAAATTTTTTAGATAATCATTGATTTCTCTTACTCACTTCAAAGCAACTGCTTCTGTTCTACACTCAATTTTTAGTTCTTATTTTTCAACTGCAGTTTCTGTAACAACTTCTACAGCCTTCTTCATACGAATATCATGCTTCAGCATGTCTTCAGTCAACACACGACGTACTTGATCTTCAGGCATATTGTATTGTTCTGACAACTCTTTGATTTCAGCATCAATATCTTCAGCAGTCACTTCAATATTTTCTTGTTCAGCAATCGCTTCGATCACAAGATTTGTTTTCGTACGCGTTTCTGCTTCACCCTCAAATTGCTTATGAAGATCTGCTTCAGTCGTACCAGTTAGTTGATAGTACATTTCAGGAGCAATTCCTTGACGTTGCATATTATTCAGGAATTCATCCATTGAACGATGTACTTCGTCATGTACCATAACATGTGGTAAATCAACGATTTCAGCGTTTGCTACAGCTAGCTGGATCGCAGCTTCATCTTTCGCTTCTTCAGCAGATGCTTCTTTAGCTTCAGTCAGCTCTTTACGATATTTTTCTTTCAGTTCATCTAAAGATTCAACAGAGTCGTCTACATCCTTCGCAAACTCATCATCCAATTCAGGAAGTTCTTTTGCTTTCACTTCATGGATTTTCACTTGGAAAACAGCTTCTTTTCCAGCTAAATCTTCTGCTTGATAGTCCTCAGGGAAAGTTACAGTTACTTCTGTTTCTTCTCCAGCTTTTTTACCGACTAATTGATCTTCAAAACCTGGGATGAATGAATTAGAGCCTAATTCAAGAGAATAGTTTTCTCCTTTACCACCATCAAATGCTTCACCATCTTTGAAGCCTTCAAAGTCGATAACAACTGTATCTCCGTTTGCAGCAGCTTCATCTTCTTTGATAACAAGCTCCGCTTGAGAAGTTTGCTCACGCGTCAAACGTTCTTCAACATCAGCATCTGTTACTTCACGGTCTTGTTTTTCAACTGTCAGATTTTTATATTCGCCAAGCTTCACTTCTGGTTTAACTGTTACTTCAGCAGTAATTACCCAGTCTTCCCCTTTGTTCATGCTTTCTACATCAATTTTCGGTTGAGAAACCGGATCGATTCCTGCTTCTTTCACAGCAGCTTCATACGCTTCAGGTAAAACAGCGTTCAAGGCGTCTTCGTACAATGCTTCTTCTCCGTACATACGGTTAAATACTTGACGAGATACTTTTCCTTTACGGAATCCTGGAACATTCAACCCTTTTTTTACTTTGTTAAACGCTTGTTTCATTCCTTTTTCGATTGTTTCACTATCGATTGAAAAAGTCAGCACGCCATCGTTTGTGCCTTTTTTCTCCCATTTCGCAGACATTAAATTCCCTCCGAATAACTTTTATTTATACATTATAGTTTTGCTATGCATACCTTTAAATAGTACACTATCACTGGGAAAATGTAAATATTTTAGATGATATCCGATAATAGAAAACGGAATTTTTTTTAAATCCGGAATTTTTTATTCTAATCCTCTTCAAATTGTCGGAATCGACTCCTCTAAAATAATCGTTTTTTTCGATAATCATAGGAAACGGTCATCTTTTCCAGATTTGACGTCTAATAGCTAAACTCAGCTTGATCAACAAAGAAACAAATTTCTTCAAAATCTATTTTCCTACCTATGCTCTCTCAGCTGAGACCTTTATCGCTACAACATTAATAGCCTTTTCAATCGTTTTTGGTGCCCTATTCAATTTAGGCAAAAGTATTCTGTTCTGACGGTCAGCCAATTCCAAAGTGACTAACAACTAAATATAAACATAAACTAAAATCGCAACTAAATTTGATTGCATATTTAATTTATGTTAGAATTACAAAGAGGTGATATCATGAAAAAAATTACTATTACTGATATGGAGAACGGTTACGTTGAACAAAGCAATCAATTTCTATGCCTATACTGTGCCCAAAGCTATCATACTTCCTTCGTTTATCCTGATAACGAGAATCTTGCAAACGCGGAGTTTATGATTAAAAAGCATCTGAACTCTCAACATGGAGGAGCTGCTGAAGCACTACTTCAATTAGATAAAAACGAATCAGGACTGACTGATATTCAAAAGCATTTTCTTTCACTTGTTAATCAAGGATTATCTGATGAGCAAATTGCAGAGAAAATGACTATCTCTAAGTCCGCTGTACGAAACCATCGATTCAAATTGAAAGAGAAGAGGCGACAAGCAACTACTTTGATTGCATTGCTCAATTTACTAGATGACTCGGCTAATGAATACGAACAGATAGCAGAACAAATCCCACGTCTCACTTTACAAAATAGCAAAGATGAAAAAATAATAGCAACATTTCTTGATAAGCATGGACATGCGATAAAAATTCCGACGAAAGAAAAGAAACGGATCATCTTGTTCCGCAAGCTTATGGAACGATTTTTACCTGAAAAACATTATACTGAGGCGGAAGTGAATCAAACTATCTCTACTATGTTTGATGACCATGTAACGGTTCGTAGATACTTGATTGAATATGGCATGTTGGGACGAACCATTGATGGGAAAAAATATTGGGTAATTTAACTGTGGAAAGGAAAAAAAGAGATGGACTATCTTATTGATCATGTACAGGTTACTGTAAAAGACTTGAAAACTGCTGAACCATTTTATGATATTCTTTGTGAAGCATTAGGCTTTGATCTTTCAAAAAAAATTCATGCCTATCTACCTGAACTGAATATGGAAGTCATTGAGTATCTGGATGACGCCTATGATTTTGGTATCTGTTCTCCCTTGCCCGAATACGAAGAGGAAACCATCCACCGAAGAAAACCTGGTGCTACTCATCACATTGCCTTTCGCGCTACTACACGAGAAGGCGTAGATGCTATCTATAACTTGTTACTGCCTCTAAATACAGAAATCATCGATCCCCCACAAATCCATCATTCTCATGGACCGAATTACTATGCCTTGTTTTTTAAAGACCCTGATGGTATAAAATATGAAATTGTTTGTAATCACTGATTCTCAAAATCGGTTTCCCCTATAATACACAAAAACCTGCAGATGGATTTCGCCATCTGCAGGTTGATTAATCAATTGATTATTTTGTATATTCTTCAACTAATGCAACGACTTCTTCCATTGTATCGCACTCATTAAGCGCACGATCCGCAAGTTCAGCCATTTTACCAGTATCCAAACGTTTCATTAAGCTACGTGTTTTCAGGATAGATGTCGCACTCATTGAGAACTCATCCAGTCCCATACCTACTAATAGAGGTACCGCAGTTTGATCTCCTGCCATTTCTCCACACATACCAGCCCATTTACCTTCAGCATGTGCTGCATCAATAACATTTTTGATTAAACGTAGAATTGATGGGTTATATGGTTGGTACAAGTAAGAAACGCGTTCGTTCATACGGTCAGCAGCCATTGTGTATTGGATCAAGTCGTTTGTTCCAACACTGAAGAAGTCAACTTCTTTAGCAAATTTATCAGCAATTACAGCTGCAGCAGGAATCTCGATCATGATACCCACTTGAATCGTATCAGATACTTTTGTTCCTTCACTTACTAATTTTTGTTTTTCTTCATCAAAGATTTTCTTCGCAGCTCTGAATTCTTTCAGAGTAGCAACCATTGGGAACATGATTCGCAAGTTACCATGAACAGAAGCACGAAGCAATGCACGCATTTGAGTGCGGAACATGCTGTCTCCCAAATCTGATAAACTGATACGTAACGCACGGTAGCCCAAGAAAGGATTCATTTCATGAGGTAATTGAAGATATGGTAATTCTTTGTCGCCACCGATATCCATCGTACGGACAACAACAGGTTTACCGTCCATTCCCTCAAGAACTGCTTTATATGCTTCATACTGATCGTCCTCAGTTGGAAAATCAGGTGAATCCATATAAAGAAACTCTGTACGGTACAAGCCAACTGCTTCCCCACCATTTTTGTGTACGCCTTCTAAATCTTTCGGCGTACCAATGTTGGCAGCTAACTCGAAATGTTTTCCATCAGCTGTTTCGGTCTTCGCATTTTTCAGCTTTTCCCATTCAGCTTTCAGGTCAGCATAGGCTTGGCCTTTTGCTTCGAAATCTGCTTTTTCAGCATCTGAAGGGTGAATGATCACGTCTCCATCGATACCATTGACAGCTAGCATATCGCCAGCCTTAACTTTAGCAGTGATTTCCATTGTTCCTACAATAGCAGGAATTTCAAGTGAACGAGCCATGATTGCTGAGTGAGATGTACGTCCGCCAATGTCAGTAACAAAAGCTTTTACGTATGTTCTGTCCAGCTGAGCTGTATCACTTGGTGTCAAGTCATGAGCAACGACGATTACCTCTTCATTAATCATTGAAGGGTTTGGCAAAGTCACTCCCAGTAAATGAGACAAAACACGTTTCGCTACGTCACGAATATCAGCAGCACGTTCTTGCATGTACGCATTGTCGTCCATAGCTTCAAACATACCGATATACATATCAGTAACTTCTTTTAGTCCTGATTCAGCATTTACTTTATTGTCTTGAATATTTTGTTTAATTTGTCCGATCATTTCCGGATCAGCTAAAACCATCAAGTGTGCATCAAAAACTTGCGCTTCTTCCTCACCAAGACTTTTAGCTGCTTTTTCTCTGATAGCCTGAAGTTCTGTTGTAGATTTAGCTAGAGCATCCTCTAAACGTTTTTCTTCAGCAGCAGTATCATCTACAGTAACTTTATTGAATGATAAGTCCGGCTGAACAAGAAGATAGGCTTTAGCAATTGCAACACCATCACTTGCGGCAATTCCCTTAAGCATCTCAGTCATTATTCAGACAGTCCTTCTTTTTTCATTGTTTCAACGATTGCAGCGATTGCATCTGCTTCGTCAACACCATCAACAGTGATAGTAACATCAGAACCTTGACCTACACCAAGAGACATAACGCCCATGATTGATTTCAGGTTAACTGATTTACCTTTGTACTCTAAGTTAATATCAGAGTTAAATTTGCTTGCTGTTTGTACTAGTAATGTAGCTGGGCGTGCGTGAATCCCTGTTTCTGCTACAACGTGAAAGTCTTTCTTTTCCATATGAATCGGTCTCCTTCGTAAGTAAAATATTTTTTTATGTTAGGGTTTTCTATCCATACATATTTTGTATAAAAAACGACCCTTTCAATTTTTAAGATTACCATTTTTTTGAAGTTGTTACAACTGTTTTCAACGAAAATTTAAGGAATCTAGTAAACCTTTTCAATTAATCTGTAAATCGATAAATAATTTTTCCGCTTAAACCAGCCTCACCAACAATTTTTTCACGATCTTCATCGTTTTTCCATGCTTCTCTGAATGTACTGAAATCCTTTTGTTCAATGACAATTTCTGAAATCGTTCCTTCCTTTAATTGTCGGATGCTATCCTCAAATGGATTTTCGGGCATAAAAGACGCCACCTTCTTTCTTTTTCTTGCTCACTCCATTCTACCAAGAGTCCATATCAACTAGCAATAATCATTCTCCATGCTTTATATTATTGCTTGCATACCTAATGGATATGCCTCAGTAAATGCCCTTTTTAAACTAAAAAAAGTTTTGGGACGTATCTATCTTATAGGAAACAGTTCTATTTGTCTAAATTCTGAATTTGAATTACCTGAGCAGTAAAAAATACGCTATCTATTTAAACAGATTCTATTATTTTTGCAACTCGAAAGGTCTGTTTCCTTTACCTAGTCCTCATTCTTTCCCATAACAAAGCGATAAAAAAATGATTGAACCTCGTTCATTTTATAGAGCCAATTACTTGATTCTATTGGAAAACGTGCTATAATATTTTCAAAGGTCAAAAAAGGTCAGTTGGTTTTTGATCTTTAATTTTGACTTAAAATTCAGTCTTACAAGTGAAAGGACGTGCATTAGTAGATGATTTGCCAAAACTGCAAACAAAATGAAGCTACAATTCACTTATACGCAAATGTCAATGGTCAGAGAAAACAGTTGGACTATTGTCAAAGTTGCTATCAAAAATTAAAAGCGCAAGCAAACAACACACAACCAACCATGTCTCAAGACCCCTTTGGGTTTGGAAGCTTAGATGATTTATACCGTTCTCTTTCTCGCCAAATGCAACAAGGAGATCAACTTGGGCAACAAACACCGCCTACACAATTTGGTGATGGCAATGGTATTAATGGCCAACCACCAAGAAAAGGTGGACAAGGGAATGGTTTACTCGGTGAATACGGAATCAATATCACTGAAGCTGCCAGACAAGGAGATATCGACCCAGTCGTTGGTCGTGACGAAGAAATCAAACGTGTTATCGAAATCCTGAATAGAAGAACAAAAAACAATCCTGTGTTAATTGGCGAACCTGGTGTGGGTAAAACAGCCGTTGTAGAAGGATTGGCACAAAAAATTATTGATGGCGATGTACCACAAAAACTATTGGAAAAAGAAGTTATTCGCTTGGATGTCGCTTCTTTAGTTCAAGGAACAGGTATCCGCGGTCAATTCGAAGAGCGGATGCAGAAGTTGATTGAAGAAATCAAACAAGCAGAAAACATCATCCTTTTCATTGACGAAGTTCATGAATTAGTTGGTGCCGGAGCAGCCGGCGATGGCAATATGGATGCCGGCAATATTTTGAAACCAGCCCTCGCTCGTGGCGAACTACAGATGGTTGGGGCGACAACTTTGACCGAATATCGAATCATCGAAAAAGATGCAGCGTTAGAACGTCGGATGCAGCCGGTACGAGTAGATGAACCAACCGTTGATGAAACGATCGAAATTCTAAAAGGTTTGCAAAAACGCTATGAAGATTATCACCATGTAAAATATACAGATGAAGCAATCAGAGGAGCAGCTTACCTTTCTAATCGCTATATTCAAGATCGTTTCCTTCCAGATAAAGCGATCGATTTATTGGATGAATCTGGTTCTAAGATGAACTTGACGATTCAAATTGCTGATCCAAAAACCATTGAAAAGAAGTTAGCAGATGCGGAACAACAAAAACAACAAGCCTCTGCAGAAGAAGATTTTGAAAAAGCAGCTTATTATCGTGATCAAATCAATAAATTACAGGTAATGAAGGATAAACAGATTAGTGATGAAGAAACACCTGTAATCACTGAAAAAATTATTGAAGCAATCGTGGAACAACGAACAGGGATCCCTGTTGGTGAACTGAAAGAAAAAGAACAAACACAGCTGAAAAATCTAGCTGTTGATCTAAAAGCCAATGTCATTGGACAAGATGATGCAGTCGACAAAGTAGCAAAAGCGATTCGCAGAAACAGGGTTGGCTTGGGCAAGAAGAATCGACCAATCGGTTCCTTCTTATTTGTCGGACCTACCGGTGTAGGTAAAACAGAGTTGGCTAAACAGTTGGCCTTCGAACTTTTTGGTTCTGAAGACACCATGATTCGTTTTGATATGAGTGAATACATGGAAAAACACAGTGTTTCCAAACTAATTGGTTCACCTCCCGGCTATGTTGGCTATGAAGAAGCCGGACAGTTAACAGAAAAAGTCCGCCGCAATCCATATAGCCTCATTCTCCTTGACGAGGTTGAAAAGGCCCATCCAGATGTTTTGCATATGTTCCTGCAAATTCTCGATGATGGACGTTTGACAGACGCGCAAGGTAGAACGGTCAGCTTCAAAGATACGATCATTATCATGACCAGTAACGCTGGTAGTGGAAAAATCGAAGCCAACGTTGGTTTTGGTGCAGCGCGTGAAGGAGTGACTCGTTCAATTCTTGGTCAGCTAAACAATTTCTTTACGCCTGAATTCTTGAACCGATTTGACGGAATAGTTGAATTCAGTGCACTAAGCAAAGAAAATTTATTAATGATCGTAAGCTTGATGTTGGACGATGTCAATCAGCTTCTTTCTCAACAAAAAATTCACATCGCTGTGCCAACTGATGTGAAAGAAAAACTCGTTGATTTAGGCTATGATCCAGCAATGGGTGCTCGTCCATTACGTCGGACGATTCAAGAACAAATCGAAGACGGTATTGCTGAATACTATCTCGATCATCCTGAAGATCATGAGTTGACTGCAGTCTTGACTGACGAAGGAAAAATTATCGTAACAGGTCAGACAGCTCAACCAGAAGTAACAACCGAAACGGATGAGAATGAAACCGAGTAATTAATAACACCTATTTAAGATAATCAAAGAATACTTAGTCTGAGTCTACATATTTCCTCTGTAGATTCAGGCTATTTTTATACAAATTAAGAGGTTTGGATAAAAAAACAAAAAAATTGATGTTTCAAGACATATTTTTAAAGCATTTTATGGTAAAATTTAAGCATAATTCTTTTTATTTTCATAAAAGCATTTTATAATGGTATTGTTCTATATAGTTTACATAGCTCTGATAAAACAGAACGAAAAAAGAGAGGTGAAATGATGAAGTTAATTAACGTAACCAACAGCCATAGACAGATGGTCAATAAACAGCTGGAAAGCACAGATGCTCATCTTGTCAAAGTGTATTCTGCCGGTAACACGACTGCGATATATTCTGAAGCAGAACAGCATGTCGAAATTCTGATCCTAAACCAAAAACGGTCGATTCGAAAAGCCGAGGCAAATGAGATTCTGAAATTTTTCCTTAAACGAATTCCTAAAGAATTGATTCAAAAAGAAAAAATCGAAATAATTGAACTGAAAGGTATTACAGAAATATCTATTCCGTTAGCAGGTAATTTAGTTAGAACTTGAAAAATACAGCTTCCGAAAAAAACGGAAGCTGTATTTTTTATAATAAACTATTCAGTTCGACATCCGGGTACTTATCGGCGAACCACCGCATCGCAAATTGATTCTCAAATAAGAATAACGGCTGATCAAAACGATCCTTCGCTAAAATGTTACGACTGGAACTCATACGCTCATCCAGATCTTCGGGTTTGATCCAGCGGGCAATTTTAGAGCCCATTGGGGTCATAATAACTTCAGAATTATATTCATTCAACATTCTATGTTGGAAAACCTCAAATTGAAGCTGCCCTACTGCACCAATAATATAGTCTTCAGTCAAATATGTTTTATAAAGCTGAATAGCCCCTTCCTGAACCAATTGATACATTCCTTTATGGAAAGATTTCTGTTTCATGACATTTTTCGCAGTGACCTTCATAAACAACTCTGGCGTGAAGGACGGCAGTTCTTCGTATCGAACCTTCAT
This sequence comes from Enterococcus sp. 9E7_DIV0242, assembly GCF_002140975.2. Lineage (NCBI taxonomy): Bacteria > Bacillati > Bacillota > Bacilli > Lactobacillales > Enterococcaceae > Enterococcus > Candidatus Enterococcus clewellii. Next base: position 4,060,042 of record NZ_CP147247.1, on the reverse strand, counting down.
CTTACCTTCATACAGACTGTCACCGATCTGATAGTTTCCAGTGTCATACACTCCAATTATATCCCCTGCTACTGCTTCCTCAACATTTTCTCTAGCGTCTGCCATAAATTGGGTCACATTGCTCAGCTTGATTTTCTTACTAGTTCTTTCCAGGGTTACATCCATCCCTCTTTCAAAGGTACCGGAACAAATTCTGACGAAGGCGATTCTATCTCTATGTGCTGGATTCATATTGGCCTGAATCTTGAAAACAAAGCCGGAAAATTCTTCCTCATAGGGACTGACCTCTTCACCGTCTTCTGTCTTATGGGCATGAGGCTTCGGCGCAAACTGCAAGAAAGTTTCCAGAAATGTTTGAACCCCAAAATTTGTTAAAGCGGAGCCAAAGAATACCGGTGTCTGATTCCCTTGCGCGATTTTCTCCTCATCAAAGGCATCTCCTGCCTCCAGAAGCAGTTCTACATCCTCTAACGCTTGATGGTATAAATTATTCTGATTCAATTCATGAGCTTCAGGAATCGTCCCGTTTTCCAAAGGGATAAATCGCTGATCCCCCTCTTTACCTGAACGATATAATTCAACACGTTGGTTGTGGATATCATATAACCCTTCAAGTCCTTTACCCATACCGATTGGCCAGTTCATTGGATAAGACTCGATTTCAAGAATCTCCTCTAATTCTTCCAAAAGATCCAGTGGTTCTCTTCCATCACGGTCTAACTTATTAATGAAGGTAAAAATCGGAATTCCTCTCTTTTTAACAACTTGAAAAAGCTTCTTTGTTTGTGCCTCGATCCCTTTGGCACTATCAATGACCATGACAGCACTATCAACAGCCATCAATGTCCGATACGTATCCTCTGAAAAGTCCTCGTGTCCCGGTGTATCCAGAATGTTTACTCTCTTGCCATCGTAATCAAATTGCATCACTGAGCTGGTAACAGAAATCCCACGCTGCTTCTCAATTTCCATCCAGTCAGATTTCGCAAAATTGCCTGTCTTCTTCCCTTTCACTGTGCCGGCTTGGCGAATTGCTCCCCCAAATAGCAGTAGCTGTTCAGTAATCGTCGTTTTACCGGCATCCGGATGGGAGATGATCGCAAAAGTACGACGACTGTCAACCTGTTCTTTTAAATGCGGATTGTTCATTATAGTTTATGCTCCATTTCTTCAAGGTTTAAATGTATGTGAAACGTTGTTTTACTTTTTTGTCTACATTGGACTTTCTCCTATAAATAAATTCAACTAATGTAGTATATCATGGAATAGGGAGTAATTTCAAAATTATAAATACGTGAGTTTCCTTAAAATTATACTTTTTTTTGAGCTTTTCTCTGAGAAATAATATATAATCTTTATAACACTTAGTTGTTTTTGACAGGTCGCTTGTATAAGAGAACGGTTATCGAATAGTGTAGTTTTATGCAATTGTCAGAATTATCTTGAAATAATAGAAAGATAAGGAGGAGCACTTCATGTTTGAAAAACTCATTCTGGAGGAAGTTACTAAAAGAAAGCTGACCTTATTTAATCTACTGGTGCAACTACCGGATGATTACTATAGTATCAATTTCTTAGAAAACAATTTGGATTACTCTTACAGTCGGGTTTCCTATCTGTTGGAATTGATTCAACAGGATCTTGATGATATCAAACAAGAGCCTGTCGCATTCATAACAGATCAAGGAATCCATTATGATCGAACAATCTCTTATGACCAGTACTACCAATATCTTATTACTCAAAGTATTCCTTATCTGCTGATTCTATCCATTGTTTATTACCCAAAAGATACTTTGGATGATTTTTGTAGAAAAAATTTTTTGAGTAAAGCTTCAGTCATCAGAAAATCAAAACCGTTGAATGATTATCTAAAACATTTTGGTATCAAGTTAAACATCTCACAACTAAAGCTCTCCGGTGAAGAGCGTATCATTCGAATTGTATTATACACATTGATCTGGTTTACCTCTCAGAGTGTAAATCTTCCCAAAGCAAATATCAATGTTGATTACAAAGCAGTCATTGATCATATCAGCCCTTGTTTCCCGGAAAGCCACAGCTATTCTGCGACGAAACAAATCTGTCTGATGCTGGACATTGTTTACCTTCGCATTACTAATGGCTATGTACTAAAGGATAAGATAAAAATCTCTTCCTACGTTCCTATGAGTCTCCAACGAGGAAAAGTTTTTTTCGATGCAATCGTGAAAGATCCTGTGGTCATGGAAGCTGAATGTCAATTTTCAGCGTTGCTTCTGACCATATCACCTAATTTTTACACTGAAGCTGATCCCCGCTTCCCATTGCTTCAGTTGTATCTTGAAACAGAAGACAATCAAGCGACTACACTTTTTCATGAGTTTTGGGCTTTTTTGGAACAAGAATACAGCCTCAGTCTTTTAGATCATAAGGTTCTTTATGGAAACATTGCCAATATTCTTTTTCCAGTAATTATTTTCAAGAAGACCTTGCCCGGTATTCTAACAATCAATGCAAAATCTAGTTTTCTTCAAAATAAATATTTTTTGGAGCTCTTTGGTTCGTTCAAAACCTTTTTCAAGAAGGTATCCAAAAGAAAAAACTATGGCTGGATTACAGAATATATCAGTCAACTCGCCACGGCTTTTGCTTTACTTCTTTATCCGACATGGGAAAATCTACAGACCAACAGAACAATCAAGGTTGGGTTGATCGCTGAATCAAACTATTTACTGACGCAGCAACTGATTAATTATTTGGATGAATTTGTTTTTGTAGAGCTGGGATCTATGACTGATTCCTGTACAGACTTCGATTTGATTGTAGCGACTTCTTCCTATTTATTACCAGAATATTGTCCGGTCCCTAAGTTTGTTTTCAGGTATTCCCTTGATAATCACCGACAATTCATTGACTTATACCAGACTTTAAAAGAAGTACAAATGAATAAAAATGCCCACGAAAAGAACAAAAAAAGCTAGTATGATCGCTGATCATACTAGCTTTTTTGCATAGACTGTTAACGTCTAGGTTCATCATCCTCTACATCTCTTCGAAACAAACGACGTCCTTCTTCCGGTTCTTCATCAACGACTTCCTCATCATGAAAAATCACTCTCAGTACAAGGATTCTCGCGCCTTCCATTTCTTCTGAAATAAGAGTGATGTTGCCTACATCAAAGGATAACTTCTCTCCCTCGTCAGGAATCGTACCCAAGGCAGTAATCAAATAACCAGCCATCGTATCCACATCACTCATATGCAGATCGGTTTCAAAGACTTCGTTAAATTCATCAATAAGCATTCTACCTTGAATCAGGTATTCATGGTCATTGATTTTTGAATAAAGGTTCTCTATTTCATCAGATTCATCATCTATTTCTCCGACAATTTCCTCCAACAAATCTTCTAGGGTAGCTAATCCTACTACACCACCATATTCGTCTAATAGAATAGCCATCTGGTTCTGTGTCCGTTTTAACTCATATAACAAATCATCAATAAAAATTGTTTCAGGTACAAATAGTGGTTCTTGGATGATCTCCTGAAGATTGATATTGTCAAAACCTTTAGTATGAGCAGCTTTCAATAGATTTTTTGTGTGTAATATGCCGACTACTTTATCTTTATCATCATTATAAACAGGGATTCTTGAATAATTCTCAGACAAAACAAGATTGATATTTTCGTTGATCTCATCTTCAATATTAATCATAAATGCGTCGGTTCTTGGAACCATTACTTCACGAGCAACTTTGGTGTCTAATGAAAAGACACCCTGAAGCATTTCAAGCTCATCATTTTCCAAAACGCCTTCTGTTTCCAGCATATAACGCATTTCGTCTCTTGTCATTTTTGAATCTTCATCATCAAATTTCATCGGTGTCAGTCGTGAAATCAAGTCTGTAGAAGCAGAAAGTAACCAAACAAATGGTCGTGCAATCATTCCCAGAAACTGTACGGGTCCGGCAGTGAATTTTGCTACCTCTTCAGATTTATTCATCGCAATTCGTTTCGGATAAAGCTCACCAAACACGATCGATACATAGGTCAATAACGCTAAAATAATGATACTTGCCATATTTTTGGCAAATGCTCCGCCACCAAGTAACGGTGCTAAACGTGATGACAAAGTATCTGCTAAAGATGCCCCTGACAGGATATTGACCAGCGTAATCCCTACTTGGATCGTAGACAGAAAATTATTGGGATCTTCTAAGATTTTCAATAGTTTTCCAGCTTTAGTGTCACCTTCCTCAGCCTTTTGTTCCAAACGGTTTTTGTTGACAGAAACGGCAGCAATTTCAGCAGCAGCTAAAAAGGCATTGATCAATGTCAAAATGACTAATAATAAAATTTGCGCGATAAGCGACTGACTCTCGGGGTCAGCATTGTTCATAATTGTGTTCTCTCCTCTTTCTTATTGATGAAACTGCTCAAATTATTGACCAGTTCCTTCATTTTGATGGTCCGATGTCCTTTGTTCTAGATGGTCCTACATAAGAACAATGGCTCTCCTCTTACTTGTTGACGAAACTGCTCAAGTTATTGATCAGTTCCTTCATTTTGGTGGTCCGATGTCCTCTACTTCTAGGTTTCTTATTTACACCAGAGTAGAGGCTCTCCTCTTGCTTGTTGATGAAACTGCTCAAATTATTGACCAGTTCCTTCATTTTGGTGGTCCGATGTCAATTTTTCTAGATGGTCTTGCTCTAGAAAATTGTACTACTCTTGCTTGTGGTTTGAGCTAGTCATTTACCATCCACACAGCGATCGCCTTGTTCGGGCTAATGGGGACAGGGAAAATATTTTCTTAAAGCTTCTTTCCACAATAAAAATATACGGTCCTTTCACTCTTTTCTTTCAAATCATCCTCTTTCTCTTGAATAAGACATATAAATGCTGGTTTTATCTATCTCATTTATGCAAAAAAAGCTGGCTCTTTGTTTAAAAAAAGTGATAAAAAACGTGACTACATTCAATTCGTAGTCACGATAAAAGCGTATCATAAGTGGATAATTATTTCAATCATTGTCCACTATTTTTCGTCTCTGCAGCACTCTCAAGAACCAAGGCTGCTCGTTCTTCTTGCTTTCCACGTTGAACCAGTTCAATAATGAAGAGAACGATTGTACGACAAATTGCATAAAATGGGACACCAAGGAAGATTCCTAATAGGCCGGCAAGATTTCCAGCAACCAGTAAAATCAAGATGATTGTCAACGGATGGATCTTCAATGTTTTTCCAATTACATTTGGATAGATAACATTTCCGTCAAGCTGCTGTACAATCACAACAACTATACAACAGAGCAACGCTTTAAAGGGTTCGTTAAAAACCGTCACAAATACTGCGGGTGCAAGACCTAAGTATGGTCCAAGATAAGGAATCAAGTTCGTCAAACCTGCAATCACACCAAACAGAAAAGCATATCTGACACCAATTAATGAGTAGCCTATAATTGTAAAAGTTCCAACAAACAAACACTCGATTGCCTGACCACTGATGTAACTGGATAAAGTTTTATCCAATTGCTCCAACAGATTCACAATGTCTGCTTTTCGCTTTTCCGGCATAAATTTTTGTATGCCAGGAACCAAACGGTCGCCATCCTTCAACATATAGAACAAGATAAACGGTGCTGTAAAGATGACTATCGTTGTAGATGCAACAGTAGATACGATCGAGCCAAGACTGCTAGATAAGCCACTCAAGAACTGTTGAATGATATTTCCATAAGAAATATCCAACTGTTCAATATAGCTCGTCAAATCAAGATCTTTGAATATTGGTAATGCAGCCATTTGATACACCCAATCCTCTATGCTTTTGAAAACATCCGGGATACTTGAAGCAAGACTTGAAAGCTGATTTGCCAAGCTTGGAATAACACTGACCAAGATAAGAACAATAGCGGCCAGCAGCAAAACAAATACAATAATAATTGCATAGATTCGTTTAAGCTTTAGCTTCATCAATAGCTTTACCAAAGGATTTAAAATGTAATATAGAAAGCCTGCTATCAAAACAGGTGCAAACAATGTCGAGAAAAATGTGCCGATTGGCTCGAATAAGAAATTGATTTTTGTGGAGACCCATACAAGTGTCGCCAATACCAATAACTCGACCGACCAGAACATTAGCTTCGACTGTTTTAATTTTTCAAACAATATACCCCTCCTAACAAAAACGTTATTTAATAGATTCTAGCATAGTTTACAGATAAAAGAACAGTAATTGTCCCTCCTCCATTCTATCATTAGCGAACACAGAGAAGAATCCTATTCAGACAGAAGGAATGGAAATTTAATAAAAACTAAGTAAATCAGTCGTAGTCTATACAAATAAATACGCAATGATTAATTCTTTTCACTCTGCTAACAGAAATAAACCAACTTGTAGTATAATCAAGCTATCTTATTTTTTGGAGGTCAATTATGAAAATCGTTCATACAAAGGATACAATGAGTGATATTTATCTTGATGCGTTGCGTATTCGCAATCAAGTTTTTATGGTCGAACAAGGTGTTCCAAAGGATATCGAAATTGATAAATATGAAGCTGCTTGTATCCATTTTGTTCTTTATACAGACAATCAAGCTGCTGCAACCTGCCGTTTACTACCATTGAAAGACGGTGTAATGAAGCTGCAACGAATGGCAGTCTTGAAAGAGTATAGAGGGAGAAGTCTTGGACGCGCAGTTATTAATGAGACGGAAGCCTTCACCAGACAGCAAGGATACAATACGATTACGTTGGGTGCTCAGCTCACTGCAGTCGATTTTTACGAAAAATTAGGTTATTCGAAGCATGGTGAACTGTTCATGGATGCGAATATTCCACACTATCAGATGGATAAATCCGTTTGATTTTTTTTCTCAGGTCAACAACGTAAAAATGAAATTCATAGACTGTGTTGTTGACCTGTCCATATAAATTTGGTAGAATTTATGTAAGCGAATTCTTTTTTTATTATTAAAAATGCACACGTGAACAAACGATTATAGGAGGAATGATCATGTCAAAAATTACTGCTGTCACAACTGAATATTACCGTATTCCATTACCTGAGCTCATGGAGGATGCGAAGCATGGACTGCATACTCATTTCGAAGTCCCTATTGTAAAAATAGAAACTGAAGATGGCCGTGAAGGGATTGGCTACACCTATACTGGTGGTTTTGGTGGTCGCGCTATCTGTTCTCTCATTGACATTGAACTGAAAAATATTTTGCTTGGGAAAGATGCCAGTTGCGTTGAAGCATTATGGGATGAAATGAATTGGGGAATTCATTACGTTGCCCGAGGTGGTTTGGCAAGCTTTGCTATTGCAGCCTGTGATATAGCATTATGGGATCTGCGTACAAAAAAGGCCAATGAGCCTCTATATAAATTACTCGGTGGTGTCAGCAACAAGGTAAAATGCTATGGCGGAGCAATCGATTTGAACTTTCCATTGGAAAAACTGCTGGCTAATAATCAAAAATACCTTGATATGGGCTTGAAGGCTGTCAAAATCAAACTAGGGCAAAAGACATTGGACGAGGATATTCAACGAATCGCTGCTGTAAGAGAGTTGGTTGGACCAGATGTCACTTTCATGGTAGATGCAAACATGAGCTGGTCTGTTGAAAAAGCAATCAAAGCTGCTAAAGCAATGGCGCCATATAATATTCTTTTCCTTGAGGAACCGACGATTCCAGAGGATTATGAAGGATATGCCCGAATTGCTGAAGAAGGACATATCGCTGTTGCCGGAGGAGAAAATCTCCGCACGCTTACAGAATTCCATCATCTACTGAAATATGGACATGTTGATTTTCCTCAACCAGACGCTTCAAATGTTGGCGGAATCACAGGGTGGTTGAAAGTGGCCTACCTGGCACAGGCAAACAATCTCGCTGTTTCAACACATGGCATGCAAGAGCTTCATGTCAGTTTGCTAGCTGCTATGCCGAACGCAGGTTATCTGGAAATGCACAGCTTCCCAATCGATCAATATACCACAAGGCCCCTTGTGATTGATAAAGAAGATGGCATGGCAGTTGCGCCTGAGGAAATTGGCATCGGTGTTACCTTTGATTGGAAAAAGCTTGCCCCTTACAAGTTACCATTCTAAGTTTATTTCAATCAATAAAAGAAAACCCTCTCTTTCGGCAATTTTCTGCTGAAAGAGAGGGTTCTATCTTTTGTAGCAAGTATCCAACCTCATTACCTAAAGATATCTTGCTATTTTAAATCATTTTTCTTATTTAGCCAGTCAGTTGCAAGGTCCATTGCTGCTCTCGTTGCATGGCTTTGATCGATTGAATTGACCATCACAAAATCATGGATCATTCCTTGGAATCTAACTTGTGTTACCTCTACTCCAGCATCACGTAAATGACGAGCGTACTCTTCACCTTCATCCCTCAATACGTCTGCTTCACCATTTAAAATCATTGCCGCAGGCAGTCCTGTCAGATCTTCCTTTGTTGCTTGTAATGGGGAGATCGTTTTGATCGTCGTATCTTGCCCTTCTGGTAGATAGTTGTCCCAGAACCATTTCATTCCGTCCTTAGCTAAGAAATAGTCTGTCGCAAACTGATTGTATGAGTCTGTATCGAACCCATGATTCGTTACAGGATAAAACAATAGTTGCTGATTGATCTTAGGGCCCTTACGGTCTTTTGCCAACATCGTGACCACTGTTGCCATATTCCCACCAACACTATCTCCGGCAATAGACAGACGATTTATATCATAATCGTCTCCTGCATCCGCAACGATTTTTAAAAGTGTCGCATAGCTTTGTTCGATTGCAACCGGATATTTAGCTTCGGGGGAACGATCATATTCAGGCACAAAAACAATCGAATTTGTTCTGACTGCAAGTTCTCTCACGAGCTTATCATGAGTATGTGCACTACCAAGAACCCAACCGGCACCATGAATATACAGAATCACTGGCAGTTTTCCTTCTGCATCTTTGGGCTTTACTGTGCGTACATTGATTTTTCCATGGTCACCAAGATCCCATTGCTGATCTTCAATTGCCGCATCCAGCTTTTCTACTGGTGAATCCTGAACCTCCTCCAACAGCGCACGGGCCTCATCTACAGGTAATTGATAGATAAACGGCGGATTTGCGTTCGCTTCGCTAAATTCAAGTGCTGATTTTTCTAAAGAAATTCTTTTTGTCATGAAAAGACCTTCTTTCTTCTTTTATAAAGTAATCATAGAGCCTTAATAAAATTTCTACAATTATTTGGCTCATTCTGATTTGTCTCTTTCATTGCGCTTCTCTCCTCGGTAACTTACTATAAAAAAGCAATCACGTGTCCCGTGTCTCAATTTCCTAATAACGTATAAATGGTGTTCCGAAAATAAAAATTTCTTTTGTATAGAGACACGGAAAGGCTTTATTGCAATTTTCTACAGTTTTGGGAAGCTTACCATCAATTTCAGTAATCACGGTACAAAAAGAGACCGCACTGCCTAAGGCACGGTCTCATTCCTGTTTTTATCTAATTATTCGAATACTATCTCCCAATTTCCCTTGTTCGCTTCTCTATTATTTTTCGAGCATAAAGACTTTTTTAGTCGTTTATTTCATTGCTTCATCATATTTAACTTTTGAATCCTCGATTGCTTTTGCCCACTCATCAAGGAATGCTTCAACAGTCTTGTCCCCACTCATTACAGCTTGAATGCCAGGATCTACTTTGTTGTCCAAGATAGAACGGTAGTCAGGCAAGTAGAATGGAGGTTCGTACAGTTTCGTTTCAGAATCATCGTACACTTCAAAGGCAACCTTGATATGCTGTGCATCTTTGATCCAGTCTTCGTTCAATACATCAGAGTTTGTCGGAATCTGTCCAATTTTTTCATTCCAGTAGCTTTGGCTTGAAGCTGAATTCAAGAATTCAACCAGCTTCCATGCTTCTTCCGGATGATCCGTATTTGCAAACGCGGAGATTCCAATTGTGTTTCCACCTTCTGCTACATAATTCCCCTCTGCTGATTTTGGTAATGGTACAGCTTCAAACTGATCAGCTTCTAATGATTTGCTGTGTTCACCGAATGAACCAATATTGTGATGCAGAATTGCTGCTTTTCCTGTATCAAAAACCGCAACCATTTCTTTGTAGCCATTTGTGATATCACTCTTCGGTGTATTTTTTTGGTATAAGGCAAAATACTTTTCAAGAAACTCAACATGTTTTGGATCATTCACTGTTGCTTTTCCATCCTTATCAACATATTCAGTAATTCCTGAGTATGCATACATCAAACGTTGCAATTGTAATGACCCGCCGGCACCTCCACGAATCGTGTAGCCGTACATATCATCTGTTGTCAATTTATCTACATCTGTGAAGAAATCGTCCCAGCTTTCAGGCGCATCCAAATTATTTTCGGCAAATACATCTTCACGAATCCATAGAATATCTAAGTTTTGTGTGTAAGGAACGCCGTAAAGCTTGCCATCTTGAACGATCTCTTTGTTAAATTCAATCGCCCCTTCATTGATCAGGTCATTAAGCTCTGAGTCTTTCAAATAGTCATCCAATGGCAGTAACGCCCCACGAATTGAAAATTCCGGTAACCAGCTGGACTGTAAGGAAGCAACATCTGGTGTATCATTTGCTGCGATCGCTGCATCCAGTTTTGATTTTGCTTCATCCTTTGGCAACCCAACATATTCAACAGTAATAGTTGGATTTTCTTTTTCAAAATCATCAATCAGTTTTTCCCAAACCGGTGTTCTATCTGGGCCGGAATTTTCATCCCAGAAAACTAATTTGACCTCTTCTCCATCACCGGAACTGCTTTTCGCTGACTTTGATGAACCGCTGCTCCCCGAGCCACAGCCGGCAACCAATAACCCAGATAACGCCAATACACTCGCTAATTTTAAAGCTTTCTTTGACATTTTTATTCCTCCTAATTTATCCTTTAACAGCTCCGCCCATCCCATTAACTAAATGTTTCTGTGCAAACATGAAGAGAATGATCGATGGAATCAAAGCAATAATACTACCTGCAGCCAATGCGCCATAATTTACGTTAAATTCACCCATCATAAAGCTCAATCCAACTGGTAAGGTGAATTTGCTCTGTACATTTGTCAACATTAGTGCTAGTAGGAATTCATTCCAAGCATAAACGAAAATGTTAATTCCTGTCGCTACAACACCCGGTAATAAGAGTGGTACAATGACCTGGCGAATCGCCTGCATTCTTGTTGCACCATCAATTGCCGCAGCTTCTTCCAATTCAGCTGGAATCCCGGAAATAAATCCGCTCATCAAAATTGCTGAAAATGGAATCTGAACCGCTGAATAGACCAGCATCAATGAAATCGGGTTACTGATCATCCCGATATTGCTGAACATAACAAACAATGGAATGATCAGCATAGAACGTGGAATGAACTGTGTCATCAGTAAAATCATCATGAACACTCTTTTTCCTTTGAAATCATATCGCGCTAAAGCATAGCCCGCTAAAACGGACAATACCAAGGTCAAAAGTACGGTACCTACACCAACCACTACACTGTTGGTAAAATACTTTTCAAATCCAACATCATTCCAAGCATTGATAAAATTCTGAAATGTCGGACTGGATGGTAAATATTGAAGTGGTGTTTTAATGATATCTCCCTCCGGCTTCAATGCAGTGTTCAATGTCCAATAAATCGGAAACAATGTCCAAACCAGCATCATGGCTAAAGGAAAGTAAAAGGTCAATGTTTTATCTAGTTTTCCCTGTTTATTATACACAAGACTATGCCTCCTCGAATTTAGAAATTTTCAGATAGACTAACGCAATAATTGTCAGAATCAAGAATGCGACAACTGTCAACGCTGACCCGTAACCGAAATCACTACCGTGTACGGCTGTTTTAGCAATATACATTGCATATGTCATGGTTGAATTGGCCGGTCCACCGTTGGTCAGGTTGTACATCAAATCCACGTTGTTGAATTCCCAAACGGTTCTCAACAAAGTTGTCAATACAATTGTCCGCTTTAACTGCGGCAATGTGATATTAATGAACGATGTCCAACGATTGGATCCATCCATAGCAGCTGCTTCATACAGTTCTTCCGGAATACTCTGGAGAGAAGCTAGCAATGTTACTGCAAAAAATGGAATCCCACGCCATAGTTCCGCAACTACTACTGCGATAAAGGCACTGTTTGTACTAGCCAAAAACGCTTGTGGTTCACTGATAAGGCCCAGTTTCGATAGAATGTCATTGAACACCCCCATGTGCTCGTTGTACATCAGACTCCACATTACTGAGGTAAGTACCCCTGAGATTGCCCAAGGGACAAAAACAAATCCCCTTGTCAAACCTCTGAATTTGAATTTTTTGTTTAAGATCAACGCAATTCCCATTCCTAATCCCAACTGCAAAGCAACTTGGGAAACCACCCATTTTAAGCTGTTGATTAAGCTTGGGATGAAGTAAGCATCTTCTGTAAATATCTTCACAAAATTGTCGAAGCCGGCAAACGAATCATAAAATGGAGCCGAGATATCGTAATTTTGAAAACTATAATAGAAGATTCTCGCCATCGGAAAGAACAAAAGAGCTGTAATCATTATCAACGTTGGCAATAAGAGCAAATATGGGGCTTTTTGAATCTTTTTCCTTTTTTTCTGCACTTTTGGCAGTGTAACTTCTGTTTCCATTTTTTTCCTCCTAACATTTTCTCTATGAATCTCACTAAACAGCAATCATTGTTTTGCTGTCATTTAGTAACGCTCATCTCTATATATAAAATACTAGAAAACGGTTACAACCAACATTCATTATTTTAAGACAAACTTATAATATTTTAAGAATGAAGGAACGGAGGAGAAAAAAATGAAGGTTAGTTTCCATATTTCTACAAACGTCAAGATAAAAAAAGATAAAACAGAAGCTAAGCAGGGGCCCCCTTCTTTGCTCTGTTTTATCAACGAATCATTGTGTATCTGATACTTTTGTGTCAAGCTACCCATCTTAAACTATTTCTTGCAACCAGATATTTCCAGCATAGAATTATTCCAATTAATTCTTATGACTACGTAATTGCTGTTATTTCTCAACCAATCCTTGTCACACCAAGCTTGCACCTTATAAGTGCAGGCGCTTTTTTCAAGCATCTGCTATATTTAATTTATTGAAAAACATGGAGGGATTAAAAATGAACCTAGCTCAGCTCTTAAAAACCTTTAGGATTCAAAATGGATTTACGCAAGACCAGTTAGCCAAAAAAATTTTTGTATCTCATCAAACCATTTCTAAATGGGAGAATGGGATCAATACGCCCAGCATTGACAATTTATTAGCTCTAAGTGATCTATACGACATATCTCTGGATCAACTGATTAGAGGAAGCTTTTATTTTAGAAAACCATTTATGGTAGGAAAAAACTATCGTCCCTCTTATTTTTTATTCTTTGCCTTGATCTGGTTAGGTATCGCTCTATTTTTAACTGGTTTTGGCTATCAACCTTTAGGTGTCTTTCTATTTGTTCTTATGCTGGGGTTGACTTGTATTTTACCTACTCTTATAAAAGATTTCTGGATTATTGACAAACATGGCCTAACTATTACTCTCTATCCAAAATCAACGACAAAAAAATTTTTAGCCATCGGACAAAATAGTTTAGGAAGATCTACGAATCAAGTGTTTATTCCTTACAAAGAGATTCTATCTCTTGAACTTATTTATACTAAAAGAGTTAGAGTCAGTCCTTTTGATTTTAATCCAGATATTTTTTTCATCAATTTGATTACCCACTCAAATAAATCTATAATTTTACCTATCTCAAATGAGTTTACAAAATATATACCACAAGCCATGTCTTACATTGAAAAAAAGGAGATCACAATTATAGATTCAAAAAATTTGATTCCAGCTATTGTAGCGGATAAAAATCTTTTTACCTATACAAATAAGTGATTATATGCAGTTTCTATAAAGAAAAACATAACTAGATACAGTGAGCTACATTTACGGAGTTGATATTTTCTGTTCCTCTTTGTAGATATTCCTGTATTGTTTTGGTGATACGCCACTGTCTTTTTTGAAGCAGCTTGAAAAATAATTAGGATTCGTGAATCCTGTCTCTAAAGAAATATCCGTGATTGTTTTATTCGTATTTCGAAGCAGCTGATAGGCTGCTTCCATCCGTCGTTCAAATAAGTATTCTGTATAGTTTTTCCCTGTTTCGCTTTTGAATAGGTTGCTCAAATAAGGAGGCGACACATGAATATTTTCGGCCACTACTTGTAAGGATATCTCCTCATTTGCATAGTGACTGTCGATAAATCGTTTGGCCTGTTGGATGATCGTACCAGACTTACTGCCTACCTCCTGATTCTTTTGCCAGCAATCCACCATCTCTTTAACAGGCGCCAGCATATCCTCTACCACTGTACTGGAAGTAATCTTCTGATACACTGCAAACTCATCACAGGTGATGACATTTTTGGCTGCCTGAAATAGCATAAATACCTGTTTCATAAGAAATGGACGAATTTGTGACAACGGCAACGTCATCAGAGTCCCATTCATTTCCAAAGAATCAAGCAGTGCATAGACTTTTTTAGGTGCTCTGTTCTCAATTTGCTGAATCAGCTTTTGCTCCAGCTCGATCAAAATCGGCGAAAAATCCAATCGCGAGGTTTGTGGATCATAAGCATAGATCCCCGGCTGATCAAACTTATTTTTTTCAAAGCTGATACGCGCTTCGACAATTTTATCACTGATTTCCTTTGGATCTGAACTAATTGTGCTGAGTCCGATCCACCCTTCTTGTCGAAATAGAAATTCCTTCAACTCAGGACTATCCAACCACTGTTGAAATTCAGGCTGCTGTTCCCCCAGTTGAATCAACGTAAAATAAGTGTTATCCTCCAATCGTAAACTATCCTTTTGAAACATAGCTGGCACTTCAAGCGTCGCCTTATTCGTGAAATAGCACATACATTGAAATGGACCATTAACGGAAAAGAGTGTGTTGAATTGTTCACTGTTTTCACTTTTTTTTGAAAGAATGATCCTTTTTATCCATTCTCTCCGCTGATAATCTCTGGAAGCCAGCTCTGCCATTTCCTCTTCCTCGATTTGCTTAAATGCTTCATTGACCTGGGGCAGTAAAACTGTGGCATCCACTGGCTTCAAAATATAATCAAACGCCTTTAGGCTGACCGCAGCCTGTGCATAGCTAAACTCGCTATAGCCTGTCAGAAAAATAATCTGGCAATTTTTATTTTGCTCAACAATTTCTTTTCCCATTGCAATTCCATCGACAAAAGGCATGTTGATATCCGAGAGTACAACTTGAGGTTGCTGCTCTTTATAGCATGCCAAGCCCTCTTGCCCATTATCCGCTTCAAAGATTTCTGTCACACCGATCGTCTCCCAAGGAAGAGACATCAGTGCCTTACGAATGATCCACTCATCTTCTACGATCAATAGCTTTCTCATGTTTTTTCTCCTTAGTTATCCAATTCTACAACACCCTACAGTGACTAACACATTAGCAACAAATACTCTTTTCGAATCATCGCTTACCCATTCGGACCTTTAGGTATAACAATTTTAATTAGTGTTCCAGCTTCACAATTTTCAATCCATAAGCCATAAGAAGCACCAAAACAATTTTTGATTCGTACATTGACACTCCGCAGACCGATCCCCGTTACCTTTCTACTGTTCAAAGAAGATAGATTGATTTCTTCATTGATTATTTTCAATCGTTCATCCGAAATACCTCGTCCGTTATCCTTTACAACCAAAAGAACATCGCCATTGCTTTCTTTGATTTCTATTTCTAAAAGGCCTTTAACAGACAGTTCTTTCAGTCCATGATAAATTGAATTTTCAACAATCGGCTGTAGTGAAATTTTAGGGATTTTAGCTTGCAATAGCTTAGGATTTTCTACTAAGATCGTGTAGTCGAAGCGGTCTCTATAGCGATACCCCATAATCGTCAGATAGTTCTTAACATGCTCCAGCTCCTCCTCTAAAGAAACGAGCAGATTGCCTTTACTGATTCCTGTTCGATAGAATTCTGCCAAAGAACGAGTCATCAATGACGCGTCCTTATTCATGCCCATATCGCTCAAGCTTTGAATGGAGTATAGCGTGTTATAAAGAAAATGCGGATTAATCTGTGACTGCAACAACTCGATTTCCAAACGGCTTCGCTCATCATGATTTTTTTCATTTTCATTCAACAGCCGTTCATTTTTTTCGATCATTGAATTAAAACTGCGGTACAATACGGCCAGCTCATTGAAATGTTTTTGATTGATTGCCAGAGGGCCTTTATGATCGGTAATACTGGTTGCTTCGATTTCTTTCGCAAGATTTTGGATCGGCTTCGAAATATAACGACCGACAACGATCACCATAATTGTCCCTGCAAGAAATAGAAACAGAAACAGTGCTGCTGCTAAAGTGAGATAGGCGGATTGACTCTTTTGCAGATCCTTATCTGGAAAAACTGCAACCAATCGCCACTGATTTAGGTCGAATGTCTGGCTATCGATATGGTAGCTCATACCATCTACTGCACGTACTTGCCAATTATCGGTCAGTTCCTGAAACAGCTCTTTTGGAAACAGACGGTCTGATGTAGAAATGTTTCCTTTAGGACTGACCAAGAATAAACGACCGTTTTCTGTTATAAAGCTTTCATTCAATAAATTCTCGATATAATCATACCTCAAATTGAATACAATCACCCCGCTGGCCTCAGAAAAACTGTCACCAATTATTTTGCAGATGGAAATCGTCCGTCGCTCATTCTGTGAGAAAGGACTTTCATCAAAATCCAGCCAAAAATACTTAGCTTCGCCGTCTGCTTGTTCAAAAAACGTTTGGTAATCAATCTCGCTCAAGCCCTGAGCGATTTCTCCACCATTAAAAAAGAACTCCCCATCGTTTACATTGATATAGATAGAATCAAGCACATCCTGAAACCGATAATATAGGTCTTTGATACTAGTGTTCATATTGACTGCCTGCTTCAGCGCATCACGCTCATTGTTGATCACTTCAAGCAAATTCGGATTGTTATTCAGATTCACTACCTGCTCAAACATCTGATCGAAGGTTCTCTCCAGCACGCTGTAGCGGTCTTTCAACGTATTTTCTACATTGGTGTAGGCAGTATCTGTTACTTCTCTGGTTGTTGTAATACTGGAAAAAATCAAAGAAAAAATGATGATGACCGCAACAAACAGGATATAGAAGGTGTTAAGAACCGTATTTAGCGAGCGCGATTTTTCCTGTTTTTCCTTCATAGCTTGGTTTGTCCTTTCCAGCAGAAATTCGTTTTATCCAGTCCGCCTGCTTATATTCTGTTGAACTGTTTCCCACCCAGTTTTTTTGAGCGACAATTCAAAACTTCTATTTCCTTTGACTGCTCTATCTGAAAAGCTTCCCCAACGTGATTTTCAATCGAAACGCGTTCAAAAACGATGTTTTCAGCAAAATTAACCATAAAGCCTTGATTCTTCATTTTTTCAATTCCCATCATCATCGCCGGCTCACCGGCTTCTGCTTCTTCTGCTAAAGAAATGCGAATATTGTCAAAGGTTATATCTGACACGTACTGCTCTGCCAAGCCATAAATAAAGCCTGCTGCTGCCTGTACATTTTTCGCAGTGATATTCATAAAATGAAGTCGTCTGAAGCACGGTGTCTCATTCGTGATTGGTTGTGGCGTCTTATCCCAGACATACTGCTGTTCACCGTTTGGTCCCCAAAAGTAATACAAATTAATGATAAACGGACAAATCACCCGATCCATCACAATATTACTGATTCGAATATCTTCTACCGTTCCGCCTCTGCCGCGGCGAGATTTTAGTCGAATGCCACGGTCTGTCCCTTGAAAAACGCAGTTGGAAATAGTCACATTACGAATACCCCCACTCATCTCACTTCCTAAAACAACTCCACCATGTCCATGAACCATCGTACAGTTCGTGATTGTCACATTTTCACAAGAAACTCTTTCTTCGGTCTCTTCCGTTCCTGCTTTCACCGCAATGCAGTCATCACCGACATCGATATGGCAATTGTTGATACGAACATTTTTGCAAGATTCTGGGTCGATTCCATCTGTATTAGGCGAATCACTTGGATTCAGAATCGATACATTATCTACTGTGACATCCTCACAAAGAATTGGATTGATCGTCCAGCTTGGTGAATCAATCAATCGAACATCTCTGATCGTGATTCTGCTGCATTTGTGGAAGCTAATCAGTTTTGGGCGGGGAAACTTAAGCGCTGACTGGTCATTACGAAAAACATGCCACCAATTTTTTCCGTTCCCATCAAGTACACCAAAACCAGTTACTGAGATATTCTCTGCATGTTCAGCATAAACGCAAGAAGCGTAAACTTGTTGCTCCACTCCTTCCCAACGTGAAATGACGACCGGATATTCCTTTTGATCATCAGAAAATTTGAGCACAGAACCTGCATTTAAATAAAGAGTAATATTGCTTTTTAAAAACAATGCTCCTGTTACGAATGTACCTGCCGGAATAACAACTCGTCCTCCTCCCGCGTGGCTTGCAGTATCAATGGCCTTCTGAATCGCCTGTGTATTCATCTGATTGTCAGATGATGCACCAAAATCTGTAATTATATAATCCACCTGTATCATGATCAAACCCCTTTCATTAAATAAAAAATGTGACTTTCCTAGTATTTTCTGAGTAGGAACCGAACAAAAGCAAAACTGTTTCTGCAGTAGAATAGTTACAGTCTTTTTCTTGATTTATTATGATTCCTCTCATTTATTTCCAGCTACTCTGTTCATCATTGAATGCCTTTTCATCTTAAAACAGAAGCATTCATCCAAAATCAGCTCTTCATCAATAGCCTATCATATTTCCGTAAAAATTCCAATAACATTTTCACGTGTGCATTGCTGTTAAACAAGCATTTTAATGTTGACAATCTACTTATTTCATACTATGATGTTAACGTTCACAATTATTGAAAACGAGGTGGGTTATGGTCACAATAAAAGACATCGCAAAAGTAGCCGGTGTTTCTCATACAACCGTATCACGCGCGCTGAATGATAACCCCTTGATCAAGCTTGATACACGAAAAAAAATCCAGAAAATTGCAGAAGAATTAAACTATGTCCCAAATTTCAATGCCAAAAGTCTGGTCAATCAAAAAAATTATATGATTGGGTTATTTTTTTCCAGTATCGATCAAGGTACCAGCTCGAGCTTTCTGGTTGATGTAATCACCGGTATCCACTCTATTTTAGATGAAAGCTATAGTCTGTCTGTTGAAGGAATCGATGAAATTCAAGCCTTGGAGCGCGTCAATTTTCAGCGCTACGATGGAATAGTTATTATGAGTCAGAGCGATAATGATAGTTCCTTTATTGACTATGTCAAACAACAAAAAATTCCTTTTGTGGTCCTGAACCGTCCTTTAGACGACAAGGATATCATCAATGTCCTTGCAGACGATGCAGAAGGTGTAACAGAAGCGATCGATTATGCAATAGAGTTGGGACATGAAAAAATCGCCTATATCGGAGGTAAGGATGATTTTCGTTCTTCGAATGAACGAAAACAGGGAATGATCAACAGCATGGAAAAAAATCAACTCCCTGTCAATCATGACTACTTTTTCAGAGGAGACTATAGCATTGAAAGTGGATTTACTGAAATGCAGCACATTTTGGCTCTTTCTCCCCTCCCTACAGTTGTGTTCTGTGCGAATGATGATATGGCTATTGGTGCAATGAGAGCTGCTGCAGAAAAGAATTTTCAAATTCCGACAGACATTTCTTTAATCGGATTCGACGACAGTAAACTAGTTGCTTATTTAAATCCTCCGCTGACAACGGTGCACAAGCCAATCAAAAAAATCAGTCAAACAGGAACCGAACTGCTATTGAAAATGATCAATGGAGAAAAAATCAGCCCACAACAATATCGAATCAAAACCAGTCTACAGATAAGAGAGTCTGTATCAACTATTTCAAAGACGTAATGTCTTTGTTTTGAATAAAAATGTTCACGTGTGCAAAAAAACTAAAAAGGAGCTTGATGAAACAATGGAGAAATTATCGAGAAAAACAATTGAAACCAACAAAGAGCAACCAGTGAAAATCATTCAATTTGGGGAAGGAAACTTTATGAGAGGGTTTGTCGACTGGCAAATTCAAGAAATGAACAAGCAACAGCTGTTTAAGGGAAATGTCGCTGTTGTACAACCTATCGATCAAGGGTTAGGTGATATGCTCAAAGAACAAGATTATCTATACACAGTGATACTTGAAGGCTTGTTGAATAAGGAAATCATCAACACTTCTGAAGTTATTTCTGTGATCGATACAGTCATCAATCCTTATAAAGAGTGGGCTAATTATTTGGCATTAGCTGAAAACGATACAATCGAATTTATTGTTTCAAATACAACCGAAGCCGGCATTCAATACAATCCAGCTGACCAACTTTCTGACCATCCGCAGCAGAGCTATCCCGGAAAGCTGACTGCTCTTTTATATCGCAGATTTGAGCTTGGGAAAAAAGGCTTTACGATCATTCCTTGTGAATTGATTGACCGTAATGGCGAAAAGCTGAAAGAGATCGTACTGACTTATGCCCAAGATTGGAAGCTAGGAGACGCGTTCACCGATTGGTTGGAAAACGAAAATATCTTCTGTTGTAGCTTGGTCGACCGAATTGTTCCCGGCTATCCAAGAGATTCAGCAGCTGAACTTAACAAGAAGCACAGCTATGAAGATAACCTGATGGTCAAGGCTGAACCGTTCATGCTTTGGGTCATCGAAGGTCCGCAATCACTGAAAGACACATTGCCTTTAGAAAAAGCCGGTCTAAATGTCATCGTTACAGACGATATGACCCCCTACCGAGAAAGAAAGGTTCACTTATTGAATGGCCCTCATACTGCAATGGTTCCATTAGCATTGCTTGCAGATATAGAAACAGTAGAAGAGGTCATGAAGGATCAAGACTTCCGTTACTTTGTCGACCATCTATTCGCTGATGAATTGATCCCAATGCTCAGTCTTCCTGAAGATGAATTGACCGCCTACGCCGAACAAATCAAAGAACGCTTCTTAAATCCGTTTGTTCATCATCAGTTGACGTCAATTGCTCTAAATAGTGTATCAAAATACAAGGCTCGGCTTCTTCCAGTTCTTTTGGATTATCAGAAAAATAGGAATGAACTGCCGCCATATATGACTGCTGCCTTAGCTGCTTTGATACTGACTTATCGAGGCGAAAAAATTGCACCGCAAGATGATGCTGCCATTGTCACCCGCTTTGAAAAAGCGTGGCAAACACCGGAATCTGTTGTCGAGACAGTTCTTTCTGACGACGTATTGTGGGGACAGGATTTAACAACCGTACCCGGTCTTTCAACCCAAGTCCAACACTATATCACACAACTGGAAACAATTGGCTCTCGCAATCTGATCCAGCAATTAAACAAAGGAGAGAAAGTTTATGCCTGAATTATTGACCAAATCACCCTTAATGAAGCTCAATCCTTACGACACTGTAGCAGTTGCACTTCGTCCGATCGAACAAGGAGAACATCTGACTATCGATGAGCAAGAGATCACAGCAAATCAAGAAATTCCTCAGGGACACAAAATTGCCTTGCAAAATATGCCGGACGGCCATAATGTCATCAAGTACGGTTATCCTATTGGTCATACGATTAGTGATGTAGTCATCGGTGACTGGCTGCATACACACAACGTAAAAACTAATTTAGCTGGTGAACTGGATTATTCCTATCAGCCGAATTTACAGCAGGTCCACTATCCAAAAACGAATCTAACTTTCAAAGGCTACAAACGTCCAAATGGAAAAGTCGGGATTCGAAACGATCTATTCATCATCCCTACTGTTGGCTGTGTGAATGGTATGGCAGAATTGATGCTGAAAGAATTTAAGGCCAATCATCCTGATCTTGGTCCCTTCGATAATATCACGATCCTTAAACATCCCTATGGCTGTTCACAGTTGGGAACCGATCATCAAAATACACGTGATGTCCTGATCGATGCAGTGAAGCATCCGAATGCCGGTGGAGTGTTGGTATTCGGACTTGGCTGTGAAAACAATACGATTCCAGCCTTCCAAGAAAAGCTAGGCGAATATGATGAAACTCGTGTAAAATTCCTCGTTGCCCAAGAGGTCTATGATGAAGTAGAAAAAGGCGTAGAGCTTCTGGAAGAGCTTTACCAAGCAGCGAAAAATGATCAACGCGAAGATGTTCCACTGTCTGAACTAAATGTCGGCTTGAAATGTGGTGGTTCCGATGGTTTTTCAGGAATCACGGCAAATCCGCTCTTGGGTGCTTTTTCTGATTTTCTGATTGCCCAAGGCGGCAGCACTATTTTGACTGAAGTACCGGAAATGTTCGGAGCGGAGCAAATGCTGATGGCACGAGCAGAGAATAAAGAAGTCTTCGAAGACATTGTTCATTTGATCAACGATTTTAAACAGTATTTCTTATCCTACGGTGAGCCGGTTTATGAAAATCCATCTCCTGGAAATAAAGCAGGTGGAATCACTACTCTAGAAGATAAATCATTAGGTTGTACACAAAAGGCCGGTACTGCCCCCGTTGTCGATGTCTTAAAATACGGCGAAAAGCTTTCTAAGAAAGGCTTGAGCTTATTACAAGCGCCCGGTAATGATCTTGTCGCTGCTTCTGCATTGGCATCCTCAGATTGTCATATGGTTCTCTTTACAACGGGTCGAGGAACGCCATTTGGTGCCTATGTGCCAACAGTCAAGATTGCAACAAACAACACGATTTTTGAAAGAAAAGGTCATTGGATGGATTTCAACGCAGGCTCTTTACTTGAGCGCTCAATGGATGATGTCTTACAGGACTTTATTGATAAGCTAGTGGCCGTTGCCAGTGGTGAACAAACGCGCAATGAAGAAAATGACGTTCGCGAAGTCGCTATCTTTAAAAATGGTGTGACACTTTAGAGTGTGGGAGATAACTCAATCCCACACACCTCTATACATCTAAAACCGAATAAACGGTGGGACAGAAGCAACTTCTTCGACAATAAGTCGAAATTCACGAAAAATTTGTGATGCATTTTTCGTGAATTCCGCCTTATTGCTTGAAGCTGAACACTTCTGTCCCAACCTCTAAATCTGAGTATCACTGCTCGCTAAGCATACAATTGTTGTTCTTACTAAATAGCTTCTATGTCGAATAGCAATTGTATGTCTGTTATTCATACAATTGACCTATCACATTTTGTGATGTCCATCACTTATCCTAATACAACACGAAATTATCCAGAAAGAAGGACTGAAATTTATGTTTTTAAACGACGACTTTTTACTATCCACAGACTGGGCAAAAAAGCTTTATCATAATCACGCAGCTGCTATGCCGATCATAGATTATCACTGCCATTTGGAACCAAAGGAAATCTATGAAAACAAGAATTTTGAGAACATTACTGCTGCTTGGCTTTATGGCGATCATTACAAATGGCGCTTGATGCGAGCATGCGGTGTTCCGGAATCTCATATTACAGGAGATGCCTCAGACTATGACAAATTTGCCGTATGGTGTGAAACTGTTCCAAAAATCATTGGAAACCCGCTTTATACATGGACTCATTTAGAGTTGAAACGTTTCTTTGGTATCGATCTGCTGGTAAATAAAGAGAACACAGAAAAAATCTGGCAACTAGCAAATGAAAAACTGGCAGCTGACAGCTTTAAGCGTCGTGAAATCATCAGCAGCTCCAATGTAAAGGTTGTCTGCACAACAGATGATCCCGCAGATGATCTAAGCTATCACAAGCTATTAGCACAAGAGGAATCACGTTTTAAAGTCCTCCCTTCTTTCCGTCCTGATAAAGCATTGAATATCAACCAAGCGGATTTTTCAGCATGGATCAGTCGTTTAGCGGACGCTTGCGAACAACCTGTCACTACCTATGAAGAGCTGATTGCAGCGTTAGGCAGTCGGGTTGATTATTTCCATGAGCTTGGTGGTCGTCTTTCTGATCACGCATTAGATATTCTTCGCTATGAAAAGGCAGATAGCGACACACTAGAAGTAATTTTCCAAAAAGGATTGGCTGGCCATGCCTTGACTGAAAAAGAAGTCGATGCCTACCGAACAGAAACACTGACTCGTCTGATCCATTTTTACCACAAGTACAACTGGACAATGCAGCTCCACATCCATGCCTATCGTAATTGTAATGGACGGATGCAAGCACAGTTAGGCCCGGATACTGGCTATGACGGAATCAACGATCTTTCACTAACAATTCCTTTACAAAAGTTGCTTGATCGAGCAGAACAGACGGATCAGTTGCCAAAAACAATTTTATATTCTCTGAATCCAAATGACTATCCTGCATTAGTTGCATTGCTTGGCTGTTTCCAAAAAGAGGTTGCCGGCAAGCTACAGCTAGGATCAGGTTGGTGGTTCAATGATACACGTGCCGGTATGCGCCAACAATTGACTCAGTTGGCAGATGGTAGTGTGCTTCATAATTTTGTAGGTATGCTGACGGATTCGCGCAGTTTCCTATCTTATACACGTCACGAATACTTCCGTCGCGTCCTTTGTGAGTTTGTCGGTGAAATCGTTGAACGTGGGGAAGCACCGACGGATGAACAGCTTTTAGGTAATCTGGTGAAAGCCGTCAGCTACACGAATGCAGAAAACTATTTTGCGTTTTAAATAGCAGAGAATATCGATCATTTAGCAATAATCAATGAACCACTTAAGAAAAGAGGTTACACAATGATTCCTTTAAATCTAGGGATTCGCGCCCATGATC
The DNA here is from genome assembly GCF_002140975.2 of Enterococcus sp. 9E7_DIV0242. NCBI lineage: Bacteria > Bacillati > Bacillota > Bacilli > Lactobacillales > Enterococcaceae > Enterococcus > Candidatus Enterococcus clewellii. The sequence continues at coordinate 4,035,204 of NZ_CP147247.1, read as the reverse complement.
TTACTGCTGAAACACGTGAAGAGCTTGGGCACAAAATCCAAAAATACGGCTTCTCTCATATTCAATTTGCTGTGAAAAAATCCTTTCCTGAACTAGCACCGGATTTGACCAGTATTTCCAGCGGCACAGCCAGTTACATTGGGGATTATCTGCAAAATATGGGTATCAAAGTCTCTATACTTGGCTGTTATATCAACCTTGCCAGCCCAGATCCGTTCATCAGGGAAAAAGAACTGGCTATTTTTAAACACCATATTACTCTGGCAAAGGATTACCACGCTGCATTGGTTGGGACTGAAACCGGAAGTGTTGGAAATGGCTATACAATGAAGAATTTTACAGAAGAAGCCTATGTCGCTGCACGGGAATCAATTATCGAGCTAGTGGCATTTGCAGAAAATTTTGGTGTTACGGTCGGCATTGAAGCAGGAATCAATCATCCGCTTCATACCTCAGCTCTAGCACGGCGGCTGATCGATGAAATTCAGTCGCCCAATTTGAAAATCATCATGGATTGCGCGAATCTGATCTCATTAGACAACTATCAAAAACAGGAAGAAGTTGTCTTCAATGCTTTGACTGAGCTGCGTGATGACATCAGCTGTTTCCACCTCAAAGATTTTGTCATTGAAAACAATCAAGTCAAAATCGTGCCTGTTGGAACGGGTTGGATGAAATACAACCAAATTCTCAGCTTCTTGAAGCATGACAAACCGTTGATGTTCGCCAGCCTTGAAGCGACAACAGAGCCTTATGTACTAGCAGCCATTGAAAAGCTGACAGAAGTTTATCATATTTGTTGATAGGATTCCCTTGATCAGTAAACATTACCACACACAATAAAACACCCTACGCTCAACAGCGCAGGGTGTTTTATGTTCAATCGGATCTTTACATCGACTACTTTTTAGCTAGTTGCTGATAACGCTGATACCAGATATCAATATAAGCCTCAGAAAATGGTCCGCGTTCATTATTAATCCAATCTACAAGAATTTTTACATTCTCCTTCAAAATAAAATCGATATCATTCGGATAATTCATGATTTTGCTGTGAAATTCATATTCATCTACATCAAGCAAGCGTTTTTCGCCATCAGGAAAAACCTTGATATCTAAATCATAATCGATATACTTCAAAGCTTCGTCATCTAAAAGAAACGGTGAAGCCAGATTGCAATAATAAGAAACCCCCTTTTCTCTGATCATTGCTATTACGTTGAACCAGTATTTTTTGTGAAAATAAACAATAGCTGGCTCACGAGTGACCCAACGACGACCATCAGACTCTGTGACCAAAGTATGATCGTTCACGCCGATAAGAGAATACTCACTTGTCTTTAATACCATGGTATCTCGCCAGGTTCGATGTAAGTGACCGTCATGTTTATAACTCTGAATGGTTACAAACTCTCCTTCTTTAGGAATCTTCATAGTACCCCTACTTTCCCGTGTATGAAAATTTTAACTAAATTTTCATTCAGGTGCTCATTACATCGATATCCCCTTAATTATAGCACAATTTTTCTTTTTGCATACAAGAGAGTTCCTATTCTCATCGAAAATCTACAGGTGGTAGCTCAAGTTTTTTCAAATAGCTATCCAACACTGCTCTTACTTTTTTATCCGTTGATCTTAAGTAGCTTTGCAGCAATTGTTTCCACCGCTCCTCAACAAATTGCTGGCTGAATACCTCCAAATTTCCAGATTCCTCTCGCAAGTCTCTCAGTGCAAATTTGATGAACACGGCAAGCATTTCTGAGCCTAAACAGTTGAACAGCAAAAAGTATTCATTATCCTCTAAAACCCCCAGCTCGAAGAAGTCCAGATAATCGTAAATCGATTGAAAATTGTTCATCAATAATTTGATTTTTTCTTCTCCATTCATATGTTCTGCACTTATTGATACAGCTGAAAAATCAGTTGCCAGCATTCCCTCATTCACTAAAAAAACGGTAGTCACAGGACGTTCAAAAATGAACAAGGCTCGTCGATTTGCCTCGGAACCCGCTTCGTTCACCCTATCAAAAAAAAGCTGAAAGGTGTGCCAATAGTATGCAGCTTCCGGTAATCGCAGCTCTACTAAAAGTTTTTTGAACGCTTCTCCTATTTGACCTTCTTCTTGATACTCGAACATAATCTCCAACGATTGAAAATCAGTTTCTGTCAGTAAAAGAGAATCAGACTGCTTTCTCCCTGTAAGCCAGCGTCCGAACACTTGAAAAAGCACACGATCATAAATATTGTTGATATCTGTTCGATAATCCATTTGCAGCTGCTTTCCATAAACATCAAACATTTCTTTCAACACATGCTTGGGAAAACATTGGCAAAACAAATTCTCATACAGTAGATTTTCTAAATAAACAGAAACAAAATCGACGCCCTTCAGTTGTTGGTCATCCACTGAAAATGCCAATTGATAATCGATCCATAGTGGCCCTGTTTGATGAGCAGCGTAGTCCAGATCATAGCTGGTAAAAAAATCAGAAAAGTCTTTTAGCAGATTCTGATAGGAGTCTATCGGCAGCTGATTATTTGTTTTCAATACAAGATGGTACACATCCGCAGCATGAGCAAGCTGTTGTTTTATCGCTTGCTTACCTTGCTCAAATTTTTCAAATACAGAAGATGCATCTTTTCCTATCCTCTCAGCATGGGCCAAAACATATAAAATGGATTGCAGCAGATTTTCTGCTTCGTCAATAGGCATAGTTGTCGTACCACTCATTTTTTCTAACATCTTTTTTCTCAATAGAATTAGAATGTCATTTCTTTCCAAGCGAGTTGTCAATTCCGTCATCTAGTGTGCCTCCCTTGAGATTTTCTTCGATCAACCATTCCTCAAGCGCGCCTTGCATAGGAGAAATAGATCCTTCATATTTTTCAAAAGTAGCAATCAATTTTTCCAGCAGCTCTTCATCCGAATAAGAAAATGGTAGATTGCTTCTCAAAAAGTAAAAACTCTCCTGCAAGTCGATCAAATGCTGAAAATAGTTCTTCGTTGTTGTCAATGTTGATTGATCCAATTGTGTCGCAATGTATCGCTGGCTATCTGAGGATAAATCAATGAGGTGATTGGCTTCCAACGATTCCTCTCTTTTTACAGCAAGCTCTTGAAGCTGAAGCTCTGATAAATGCAGCTCTTGTCGTTGAATTACCTGATTCAGCGAAATACCATTCTGATCCTGCAGTTCATTAAATAACGATACCATATCATATTTCACACTAGCCCCTCCCTTTCTGTATATGCTTAATACCATAGATTTCTAAAAATAAACAGACTGTTTTTTTAGGGCATTTTATGTTATTATAAAGACAGAAAGAAGAGAAAAAAATCCACTTTTTATGGACAATTTTCTCTTCTTTTTATTTGTTTACGTCCTAATTATTCTTGATACCGACATGTAAAATAACACTTCATTTCTTTATTGTAATGATATGAATTCAAATAGATGTTCTAAATCCAACTGTTCCTCATATATTGGCACTTCTACTAGCTCTCTTTTTTCTATTGAACTTCTTTGATAGAATAGAAAAGAATATACTACCTGAAATAAATTAGATAGGAACGATCTATTATTGCATGCAAAAGGAGAATTACTATGAATAAAAATTATTTTAAAATGCCTATTGAAGATGAGTTGTATCTTGTTTATCCAGAGATAAGAATGGCAAAAGAATTGTTTGAGTTAATAGATTCCGATAGAGAACATCTTAGACAATTTTTAGATTTTGTTGACGGGGTTGTTGAATACACGAACCAAGAAGAATATTTCAAAATGAAATTAGAAGGTGTAGCTAAGCAAACCGATGCTCTCTTCTTTATAGCTATTAATAATAAATTAATCGGTTGTACAGATTTTCATGGAATAGACTTGACTAGCCAACAAGCTGAAATCGGTTATTGGATTCATTCGGAGTATGAAAATAGAGGGATAATTTCTAAGGTAGTTAAGAAGTTATGTGAATATGCCTTTAAAAATTTAGAACTAAATCGACTAACTATCGTAGCGGATACCGAAAATATACCAAGTAATAAAGTAGCATTAAAAAATGGCTTTACTTTCGTAGGAACACAAAAAGAAGAAAAATTAATGTATGGTAGATTTAGAGATATGAATTACTACTACCTATTAAAACAAGACTTCCTTAAAAATCAATAGTGAATAACTGCCAATATGGTTTTATTAAGATGTACCTAATAGTCATAGATAAAATTCTGTCTAAATTATAAGAAGAATTTTATCTATGTTTTTTAGTGCAGTGCTTCAATTTTATAACCATCCAGTCGTCTATTTATCCTGAAACTTGATGCTTCTTAAATAGTGATCGTGCAAATGGCAGTGTGACTAGAAAGATGCCACCATAACACACCAACCGCATAGTAAATACATCTACAACCCACTGACCGATCTGATAGGACACATAATTATTTAATTCAGGTCTGGTAGCCCGATAAGGCAATAGAAACAACAAGCCATTATACCAGCCAGTAGTGCCAGAGGGAGAGAGAAATAGCGGAATAAAGAGCACTGGTACTATTATTGTTAATACAAGATACGGACTTTTCATTTTTGCAGACAGCAAAAGTGTCAAGCCTATCATAGCGAGCAACAGAACATAAATTACAGCAAGATTGATACTCGCAGCTTGTAAAAAAGTTAGTGGATATGGGATACTCATGTTGGCTATTTGTACATTTAAATTCCAGCCATCTATCCCAAAAGCAGCCAGAGGTAAGCCAAAAGCCACTACGACATGGATAGTAAACGCAAGTAGTCCAAACAATAACGAAGCAATGATTTTTGCTGTGATCAATTTAGTTTTTCCATATTTGCTCGCCAAAAGAACGGCAGCCGTTCCTGTTAGATACTCTCCCGAAAATACAGGTGCAAGTGTAATACAAACCGCCAGCAACCCGAACATTAACAGTTCAAAACTACTGATAATGATCTCCCATCCTTCATAATAGCCATATTGCAGTGGCGTCTTTACTTTACTACTCATTGTGAGCCAATAGTTTTTTTGCTGTTTCGTTAATTCTCTGGATGGCGTATCCAATAATTCTTTTATTTTGCTTTCACGTCGTTGATAAAAGTCAAGTTCATTTTTCAGATCCATTTCCGGTAGTTTATTGTACCCTGAATTTTCTCCTGGTCGATCATAATTTGCCGCTACTATATTCAGCAATTTTGTTCGCGGAGAAACAAATGACCAATAGGCATCACCAATTAGAAAGCTCTCATCACCATCATAACCAACATTTTCAGGAATTTGAAAAAGCTGTTGGTACTCTTCGATCGTTTCCTGAACATAATCATCTGTTAAGACAACAGACAATGCTTCTTGCCTTTCTTTTTCATAGGAGATTGCTTCGGTTCCCTTTAATGTTTCGCTTTGAGTAACTGTTTGATATTGCATGATTGGCAATCCAAACAGAAAACCTGTTACTACCAAGCTAACTGCCAGCATAATAAGCGTTGACCTTCTACGTATAATTTTGAGAAATTCATATTTGATCAGCATCTGTCTGCTCCTCTCTTCTCTGCTCAATTTCTCCAAAGTAATAAAGAAACAAATCTTCTAAATTTGGCTCTACCAGGTGTGCCTCTCTGTTCGGTTGTGTGTCATGAACGATTCTTAATCGTACTCCTACTTCTTCATGTCGAAGATTGACCACTGAAAAACGTTTACTGTATTCAACTGCCTTCTGAGCATCAACTAGAACCTCCCAAACCTTTCCTTTTATCTTCGCAGCAACTGTCTGCATCGGCCCCTGCAAGAAAAGCTGGCCTTCTTTCATCATCAATATCTTATCTGCAATGTAAGTTACATCTGAAACAATATGAGTAGACAGAAGTACAATTTTTTCTTTTGAAAAATCAGAAATAAGATTGCGAAAGCGTACACGCTCCTTTGGATCAAGTCCTGCTGTTGGTTCATCCAACAATAAAATAGCAGGATCATTCAGTTCTGCCTGAGCAATCCCCAAACGCTGTTTCATCCCTCCTGAGTAGGACTTGATTTTTTTATCAGCAACTGCTTGTAAATTGACTAAATGAAGCAGTTTTTCTGTCTTTCTTTTTGCCACGCTCTTCTCCAAGCCCTTGACTGCCGCCATATACAACATGAACTCTCTAGCAGTAAACTCAGGATAATAACCAAATTCTTGAGGAAGATACCCTAATTGAGCGTGATATTCCTCTCCAAGTATGTGGATTGCTTCGCCATTAAAAGAAATACTGCCTGTAGTTGGTCTCAATACACCAGCCAGCATTCTCATTAACGTAGTTTTCCCTGCACCGTTAGCACCTAGCAAACCATACACACCTGGCGTCAGCGTTACATTCATCTCTTTTACAACTAGCTTATCGTGATATTTTTTACTTAAATTCTGAATAGAAAGCTCCATATCTATTGCTCCTCTCCCAGTAATAAAAAAAGACGACAGATCTCTCATAAATGAGTATAGACCTGTAGCCTTATAGCAACTTTCAGTAAACCTTAGTTTAACCTTAATTTTCTTCTGCTTTTTTGGGTAGGTGAATAAGAATTGTTGTTCCTTCATCACTCGTGCTTCGAATCGCTATTTTCCCATTATGCAATTCAATGACTTGCTTCGCTATCGCGAGCCCTAAACCTGAGCCCTCTGGTTTCTCATCGTTATGATTTCCTCGATAATAGCGATCAAATACTTTTTTCATTTCTTCATCAGAAATCCCTTTTCCGTTATCTTTGATAGAAAGTGTGATTTCGTCAGCTACTTCCAACACAACAATGATTTCTGTTTCAACAGGATTATGAATCAAGGCATTGATGATGATATTTTCAATAGTTCGCTTGATCAACATGGGATCGACTGTTATTTTTACAGGCGCATCTTCACACCGATATTCTATTGACCGATCAGCAAACTTCGGCTGATTCAACAGGTCAATTATTGTTTCTCTGACCTCACTCGATAAATCGATCTGTTGCATATTTAAGGGAACAGCTCCACTTTCCATCTGATAAACCAATTTCAAATCATTGATCAGCCGCTCTGTAGAGAGAACGTTGTTCACTATGTTCTCCCCATATCGTACGATGTCCTCTTCAGAATTCGTTGAAAATCCATCCGTTAATAACTCTGCATAACCTTTTATTGGAGACAACGGCGTCTTTAAATCATGGGTGATATTGGCGATCCATTCTTGTTTCATTGCATCTGCTTTTTCCCGAAATGCATCACTTTTTTGTATTTCAATATCCAATTGATTTAGACTGCTATAGGCATCAGAAAAAACGCCTGTCTCCTTTATCGATGAATAGCTTCTCGTAGCAATTTCTCTTGACGATACAACGATCTTTGACAAGTGCTTCGTCAGCCATACTCCATAAATCAAGCCAGCTATCAAAACAAAAATAACCACACCTATAAGCAACGCAAAGATGCTTGAACGCATACCTCCGTAGGAATCGCTGTTAAAATACATTGTTCTTTTTGATAGGTTCACTGGAAACCCGATAATATAGGTCAGATCATCCCCGTCAACTGTCATTGGCATGATAAATGCCGTATGCTCCGCTACGCGATTGGTTTTCTGCACTGTAAGCAACTCGCTGAACGAGTAACTATCCATTGCATCTGTTGGTTTATCGTATTGAATAATTTGATTCCCTTCGCTATCTAGAAGCTGTATCCAAAGCTGATTCCTTCTCAAAGAAGCTCGTCCTTGCTCACTAATTACCGGAATTCCCTTTTCAACTGTAATATTATCAATAAAACTTTCTGTATACTGCTGCGGCCAGTTACTAGTAGAGGATTGTCCATCGGGACGAACAATCGTTGTAAGATGTGTTACATACCAAGCAATTGAAAGAGTTGCCGCAATCAGAAGAATGATGGAGATGGTATAGATAAAAATGACACTTTTAAATCCCGATATTTTATGCATAAGATTTTACCAATTTATAGCCTAGTCCTTTTACCGTTACAATAATTTTAGGCGCAGAGGGATCATCTTCCAGCTTTTCACGCAGATGTCGGATATGAACCATCAGAGTGTTCTCGCTTCCAAAGCTATTTTCTCCCCATACCTGTTCATACAATCGGTCCTTACTGATAATTTTATCGGGGTTTTGCGCAAAATAAGTAAGCAGTCCATATTCTCGAGCCGTGAGAACAATTTCTTTTTCGTTCTTGTACACTCGTTGACTCTCTATATTTATATGAATGTTGCCGATCTTGATTGTTTCTTTAGCTTGGTGATCTTGTTCCTCATATCTCTTCCTTCTCAGCTGTGCTTTTAATCGAAAAACCACTTCTTTAGGACTGAATGGTTTCGTTACATAATCATCTCCGCCAATGCTAAGACCTAATATTTTATCGATGTCATCATCCTTTGAAGATAGAAATAGAATGCTGCAATAAGAAAATTCCCGTATTCGCCTACAGGTCTCTATTCCATCGATTCCAGGCAGCATAACGTCCAAGACAATCAGGTCAGGTTGTTCTGTTCGGCAGAGCTCAATAGCCGCTTCCCCTGTTGAGGTTTTCAAAACATGCTGAAAGCCTTCCTTTTTTAACACTTCTTCCAACAAATCAAGGATAGCTTGCTCATCATCAACAAGCAGTACCTTCTTCTTCTTTAGCTCCACCTTCTCATCTCCTTTGATTGTCCATCTTCAGAAAATATAGTACATCCCATCTTTTATACACTTTCATTCCGTCTATCGTTTCATTTTGTATAGGAAAGAGCGGCTGAAACAACATACTGTTCCAGCCACTTTTATGCTTACTTTGTTGTCCGGTCTCAGTGTCTCTCTTTTTCAAACAACGCCACCATCTTCTGTTGCGGCTTGGGAAAGACCAATTCAGAAAAACGTTCAGCGGGCACCCAGTCTTGCTTCTCCTTTAGTATCAGCTCTCCAGTATTTCTTCCGTAAAAAACCAGAATATGCCATTTCAAATGACTGAAAATGTGAGTAACCTCGCCTAAATTTCGTTTTTGCCAAACAACATGATCATACCCTTCTAGTGGTGTTACATGTTCTTCTGCTACCATCAATTCTTGTTCCTGATCCAATGCCAGTGATAGCTGCTGCTCTTCCTCTGACCATTCTGTTTTCAACTGTTCGAATAATGCCTGACTGACTTCTTGGATCGGAAACAGCCACATGTTCGCAAGAAGTCCTGTTGCACTCCGCTGTTCCAGCAAAAATTCCTGCTGATTATTCTCGATGATCGTTCCAACATAATAGACATCCTTTGGTTTCAGCTTCTTCGTTTTTACAGGATAATTGACCATCGTCCCTTGCGCATAGCTATCGCAATAAGCACTGATTGGACATTCTTCACACTTCGGCGATGTCGGTGTACAGATGGACGAGCCAAGATCCATCATTGCCTGATTGAAATCTCCCGGACGCTTCTCATCAATGATTTTTCGCATGGCTTCATCAAATACTTTTCGACTAGATGCCTTAGCAATATCTGCATCGATCTCAAACAAACGACTGACAACACGCATCACATTGCCATCGATAGCCGGCTCAGGCAACTCAAAAGCGATACTGCCGATTGCACCAGCAGTATATGGTCCGATGCCTTTCAATTCTCTGATTTCATCAATTGTTTGAGGCATTTGTCCATCAAAGTCGGCCATGATCTGTTGGGCAGCTGCTTTCAAATTTCTCGCCCTGGAGTAATAACCTAATCCCTCCCAAGCCTTTAGCAAGCGCTCATCAGGTGCCTCTGCTAAATCTTTGATTGTCGGAAACCAGTCCATAAACCGATAATAGTAATCAATAACTGTATCTACTCGTGTCTGTTGGAGCATGATTTCTGATATCCAGATCCGATAAGGGTCCAGGTTGACTCGCCATGGAAGGTTACGTTTTTCTTTTTCATACCATGCAATAAATGCTAATTGGAATTCCTCTGTTTTTTCAGGCGTCCATGCTGCCCAGCTATTCTTCGTCATCTTCTAATTCCTTTTCACTGATAAATTGTGAAATCAACTCATAATCAAATCCCTTTTGGTATAGAGACTGTCTGATTTTTAAGCTTCGCTTTCCAGATTCTAAATTACGGTGTCTTGCCCACAGTCGATCGCCTTGTTTTTTTAACTGCTCAAGCTCCTGATCCTCATCCTTTTCAAACTCTTGATCAGCCATCGCCTGCTCCGCAATATCCTTTGAAAAGCCACGTTGAATCAAGTACATTTTCGTTTTCTGAATTGCATCTTTAAAGCTTTTCTCTCGGTAACGCCGCATTCCTTTTTCAGCGGCTTTCGAAGCTGTGATCAGCTGTTCTTCCGGTGTATAAAGTGACAAGCCTTGTTGTACAGCCTCTTCTTCAATTCCCTTTAGTTTCAGCTGTTGGGCAATTTGTGAAGGCCCCTTGTCCGAAGTCTTCATCACCGTACGTACATAGCTTTCGCTGTATATGTAGTCATCCAGTAACGCCAACTCTTGAAGCTGTGCAATAATTTTCTCTCTATCTTGGTGGGCAACTTCCTTTTCTCTAAGGTAGTCGCGAATTTCTTTTTTGGTGCGCAACTGGTAGCTCAAATAATGCAGAGCCAGCTGTAAGCCAACGTCATAGGAACCGGCTTTTTTGATTTCCGCAATCAACTGCTCTGACATTTCCTGTCCTTTTAACAGTCGATGCTTGACCAGTATATCCTCCGATACACGCAATTTTTCACCGGAAGACAGCCAGATAAGATAGAACTGCATTTTTTCTCTAGTTATTTTTACAATCGTTTCCATCTTTTTCCGCCTTTCTTAATCAGAACATACATTCTACTATATCACATCTATTATGAGGGAGCCAAACCGAAAAATCTATGCTAAAATGAAGAACATCAGGATATTGGGAATTATAAGCTATCTATTGCAACTTTTCTTAGAAGCTTAATGAACAGTGTTCCAACAGGAGTTCAATGCTTAATTATACAAGACTCTTTATAACATACGAAAAATCACAAGCTTTCAACAAAAAAAATTTCTTTTAAGAGGACGGTCTTATGAATAATCAACAAGTAAAAATTGGACAGGTCATTCCATTAAAAATAAAACGTTTGGGTATCAACGGCGAAGGGTTAGGCTATTACAAGCGCACGATCGTCTTTGTTCCAAATGCACTACCTAATGAACAGGTATCTATCCAAGTAACCAAAGTAAACCCTAAATTCATAGAGGGACAGCTTCTTAAAATCACCAAGCCGTCTCCTGACAGGATCACACCTCCATGCCCGGTTTATGAAACATGCGGCGGCTGTCAACTGCAGCATTTAAATTATCCGGCACAGCTAGTCTATAAAAAGGATCTGCTGAAGCAGGCGCTGACAAAATTTAAACCGGAAAATTATCAAAATTATGAGCTTAGAAAAACAATCGGAATGGACGATCCTTGGCATTATCGAAACAAAGCGCAATTCCAATTACGGCAAAATGAAGATAAAATCGAAGCCGGGCTTTATCAACCGGAATCGCATCATCTTGTTCCTATTGATGATTGTCTCGTTCAAAATGTCGTAGTGACTAAGGTCATGAACAAGTTGGTTGAGCTTTTAAATAAGTATCAGCTGCCAATTTATGATGAACGAAAAAACAGTGGGATTTTCCGAACACTGATGGTTCGAATCGGTGTGCAGACCGGTGAGGTACAGGTCGTATTTATTACCCAGTCACAAAAATTTCCGCAAAAACAAGCGATCCTCCGTGAGATGGAAGAACAGCTGCCGGAAGTGGTTTCTGTTATGCAAAATATTCAGAATAAGAAAACCTCTTTAGTTATGGGCGACCAAACCATCCACCTTACAGGGAAGGAAAGCATCGAAGAAAAAATCAGTGAAATCACCTTCGATTTGTCACCACGAGCGTTTTTCCAGCTGAACCCTGAACAGACCGAACGGTTGTATGAAGAGGCTCGTAAAGCACTGAATCTAAAAACCAATGAATCAGTGGTTGATGCGTATTGTGGGGTTGGAACGATCGGCCTTAGTCTGGCAAAACAAGCAAGGGAAGTTCGAGGAATGGATACAATCCCTGCAGCAATCGATGATGCACGCCACAACGCAGAAACTCTAGGAGTAACGAATACGCGTTATGAGGTAGGCACTGCCGAAGAGCTGCTACCAAAATGGCTGAACGAAGGCTTCCGACCAGATGGAATCATCGTTGATCCACCACGAACTGGCTTAGACAATAAGCTGCTGCAAGCTATTCTCAGACAACCACCGAAAAAAATGGTTTATATTTCTTGCAATGTTTCTACCTTAGCCAGAGATTTAGTTCAGCTGGCAAAAGTATTCAAAATAAACTATCTACAATCAGTCGATATGTTTCCACAAACAGCTCGTTGTGAGGTTGTTGTAAAGTTGACCAGAAAATAAAAGGGGTCTATGAAAGGAGTTGAGGGTATTGGCTTTGGGTGCATTATTTTTTATGCTTTTCATGATTGCCTTCCTAGTCATTCTTGGAGGTGTTCTAATCGTTGGTCTGACTGGGATCATCACATTCGTTTTAAGTTTGTTTTCGATTGGTGCTCTCGCCACAGTGAAAAGGAAAAAGAAATTTGGGAATGGCTGGTATGCCCTCCCGCTAATTCCTTTGATAATCAGCATTATCATGGTCATTCCGTTAATAGGTTTTCTGATTTTTTACTTTTTAATTTTCTAAAAAAACAAAATGAAATAGAATCAAAAACGAGCAGTCTGATACACTTCAGCTGCTCGTTTATTGTATTCATATCCTCCATCAAACTCCGTTATCCGACTTCCTCTATTTCTTAAATAATCCGGATTAATAATCTTTCTCCGCCCATGCTGTCCGCAGATTCAAATAGCTAAAAAAGGCACCATTTTGCTGTTCAATTGTAGAATGGACGAGCTCCTTTTTTATCGGATGGGATACATAGACCAGATAATTGTTCTCTGTCAGCCAGCGTTCGATCTGCTCATACTCTATCTGCCTTTGTTCATAATTCGGATCGAATTTCATTTTTTCAGCTTTCTTGTCTAGCTCTTCAAGAATCTCTGCAGAAAAGAATCGTTGGCACAATAGATTCGGGTTACAGCAAAAATCCAGAAAAGCCAATTCTTTATCCGTCGCTGGAATATCCCCCATCATCATCATATCCGTTTGCTTTTCAAACTCTTTTGTATAAAAAGAATCGACAATAGCAAGCTCCTTGATTTCAATATTCAAGCCAAATTCTGACGCTCTGTTTTTTACCCATTGCGCCTTCTTTCTAGCTTCAAGATAATTGAAGGACCCCAAAACAATCGATTCCCCTTGATAATCAGCTTTTTTTAGCAGCCTACGAATTTTTTCCGGCATTCGCGGCTCTATGCAGGATTTTTCAGGATAGTATCTCGACGCTACTTTGCCCATCTCCAGCTCTTCTGTCATCAATACTGGGTCCAGCAAATGATAAATTGCTTCACGAAAGTCAGGGTGCTGGACAATATTCTGACGTCGAAAATTGAAAATCAAAAATTCCACACCTGTATTCTTTTTATATTTCTCAACATAACTATCCTCCTTGGAAAAAGCTCTTTCCGTAGAAACTGTCACAGGCAATTCCTGACTTTCAATCACCCAAAACTCGATCCGATCCATTAATGGTCGCTTTCCATAGTACTCTTCGAAAACTTCCAAAATAACCTTTTGATCTGAAAATTCTTTGATTCGAAATGGCCCTGTTGACACCCATTTCTGCTCTTCAAAAGGTAGGTCATGAGGTAGAATCGTCAAGTTACCTGTTGATACATAATGACCGAAGAACGGTTCCCCTTTTCTCAGCTCAACAGCCACCGTATAAGTATCGATGCAACGAACAGCTACAATATTCTGCAGCTGCCAAGAAACAACCGAGCCTGCCATTTTTGCCCGCATCAGGGTATGACGAACATCCTCACTGGTCATCGTTCGACCGTGATGGAAACGAACCCCTTTTCTCAAAAAGAAGGTCCAACAGCAATAATCCTCGGAAACTCGCCAATGATGAGCTAAACCAGCTTTCAACCGATGAGTTGCTGCATCATGAACAAGAAGTGTGTCACCCAGTTGATGAATCAGAAAGGCCTCTCTGGAAACTGCCGTCTGTAATGGGTCCAAAGAAGTGATCGGTCTTCGTAAAATATACCGCAAAATCTCCTGATTATCTGGACTTTGCTTAACACCAAACATCCCCTGAATCTCTGTGAATACTTCTTCAAACCATTCTTTCGGAATGTCCAACTGAAGCAATTCGATAACCTCTGTCAAAGAATCCTCCTTCAGCGCCTTCTCCACGACCCGTTGTATTTCCTGCTGAAACGCCTGTTGAAAAATCAGTTCTGAGTAATTGCCTCGCCCTCTTCCCGGAATATACTCAAGCCGCCCCAATTCTTGGTACTGTTTTAAACGTCTTTTGCATTGCTTGACCGTACACCGCCACAGCTCCTCAAGCTCCGTCAATTTGAATACCGCGTGTTGTGCTTCTTCCCTCTTCAATAAATAAGCTCGCAGCTGATAATAAGAAAAGTCCATTCTCTTCCCTCCAAATAAAAGGGGACATGATTCCCGTTTTTAATCCCTTTTTAATTTTCAAAACCTCTTTTATAATCATATCAAACCTTTTATTAAGTGCAATACCTAATCTGCTAAGTAATTTTCCAAAGCTATGGCTACACATAATACAAAAGGAACACAGGTATCTAAAGAAAGGAAGTGATGAAATGTTTAAAAGCTTACATCCGAATATTCGGGCCCGGATCATCATTCAATTTCTCAGTAAAGTGGTTGGCTCCATGATTTTTCCATTCATGGCTGTTTATTTCACGAAGGAATTGAACAGTGGAGTTGCCGGAATCTTAGTAACAATCAATGTAGTCATTCAATTTATTGCCGGTATTTACGGTGGGCACCTGACCGATATCTTTGGTCGGCGACAGCTCATGATTGCCGGAGAAGCATTGAAGTCAGCTGCTTATCTAGGTATGCTGCTGGCAAATTCGCCTATCTTCCACTCTGTCTGGTTGACATTCCTAATGATGTTGATCGTGAGTATTGCCCAAGGTATGATCAATCCGGCAGCTGATGCTATGCTGATCGACGTCAGTACTGTAGAAAATCGTGCATTTATGTATTCTATCAGCTATTGGGCCAATAATTTATCGATATTGATTGGAGTCATGGTCGGCGGTTGGTTTTTCCAATCTCACCTTTTCTTGTTACTGATTGCCTTGTTTATACTTTCGCTGCTGACAACGGGACTAACGGTACATCTCCTTTCAGAAACACTGGTAAAACAGGAGAGTACAGGTAAGAATGTAGGTATTGCTGCTGTTTTTAGGAGCTACCAAAAGGTGATGAAAGATCGGCGCTTCCTACTATTCACCTTGGCCGGAATTGCGATCATGACTGTAGAGTTTCAACGGAATAATTTCGTCTCTGTGCGTTTAGCAGAGGAACTGAAGCATTTGACTATCAGCTTAGGAAATATTGGTACACTCACTCTTGATGGTGTTCGAATACTCAGTCTGCTGACAGCAGTCAACACAGTTATTATCGTTCTTTTTACCGGAGCAATTGCGAAATGGGTCACAGGGCGCCCTCAAAAGAAAATCATGTTTACAGGTTTCCTGTTATTTAGTCTAGGCTATGCTGTAACAGCCTTTTCAAATCAGCTGCTTATTCTCTTTGCCGCAACAGTGGTCTTTTCTTTCGGTGAGCTTTTGTATGTTCCGACACGACAGACAATTCTTGCAGAGATTATTGATGAATCCAGCCGCGGCTCCTATGTCGCCTTCAATGGCATCATTTTTCAGTTGGGAAAAATTCTGGCTTCCCTGTCAATGATGATTTCTCCACTCATAGGAAAATACGGAATGGCGACGTTACTGTTGCTTTTAGGTCTGCTTGCTATCGTATTGACCAACAGCTCTCTCTTGAGCAAACAACATGTGACAGCCAATAAACAAGCAACCGAATCCTAAATAATACTCTTTAGAAAAAATGACCATCCATCAAAAGCTCCCCATTTTGAACGGGCTTTTGATGGATGGTTTTCAAAAATTATTACAAAAGGAAATTCAAGCACTAAATCTAACTAGTCTGTTACTACTTCCAGATATTTCGCTGGAATCGGATCACTTAACCAAATGCCTTCCAGCTCTTGATAAAAGCAAACGCCCTCATTGACTGCACTACGAGTATCGACTTTAAGTATCACTGGTGAATCATCTCTTCTTTTCCCTACAGTGACAGCTGTTTCTTGCTCCTGTGATAAATGAACATACTGTCTGCCCTTTGGGATCAAGCCCTTCGTTAAAATGCTGTCTAAAAATTTATGTGGCGTTCCATGATACAGATACTCCGGGGGGACCGCTACTTCTTTTTCTATTTTCTTTTTGATGCTATGTCCATAGACAGCTCGAATTTTTTGGTCCGTGATTTCCCAACGCGTTTTATCACTTCGTTCCAGTAGAGAATGTAGCTTGTCGACAGTCAGCGCAAGACCTGCCGTCTTATTCATTTTTTCAATAAACTCAGATAGCTCCGTATAGCCTTCACTATCCAGTAACAAGTCAAATTCTTCCGGCTTATGCCTTAGCGCATAGGAAATGGTTTTACTGATTCGTTGTTCTTCTTTTGTAAGCATTTTTTTCTGCCCCCTTTTTACTAAGTATAGCGATAAAACCTAGATTTAGATAGGTCCTCCGCCCGATTTTCCCCTGATTGCTTTATGCTATTATAAAGAAGTAAACGAACGTTAAGGAGGAATCATCTATGAGTTGGTTATGGACATTGATCGTTGGCGCTGTTATTGGTTCGATTGCCGGATCTGTTACGAATAAAGATAAGCCGAGTGGCTGCCTATTTGATATCATTGCAGGTTTGATCGGCTCTTCTGTCGGACAAGCATTGTTCGGAAGCTGGGGACCAAGCCTTGCCGGGATGGCAATCGTTCCATCTATTTTGGGCGCAGCAATTGTTGTTATTGTTGTTTCAGCCTTGTTTGGCAGAAATAATTAATGACTCTGTTACCATTAAAAAAGTACATCCAGAGAAGCCCTTTCACGAAAGCTTTCTGAGTGTACTTTTTTACTTACGAAGAATTTTTTTATTGCTGCTTTAAAAGATTTAATCCATTTTCCATACCTTTCGCTTACTCATCAAGATACGTATTTAACTTAGCAATAAACTGATCTGCATTTTTATCTGAACGTGTCACAATAATTAGGGTATCATATCCTGCGACAGTAGCTACTACTTCAGAAAACCTTCTTTCATCCATATAATTGGCGATTACGTCCGCTCCATTAGGCAGAGTATGAATGATTACGATAAAATTTACTCGTTCGATCGATTGCGTATATTCATTCATAGTTTTCCTTATTTTTTGCTCTAATTCAGAATCATTTTTATCCACAGCCAGTATGGTAAATTTTTTTCTTCCTTCTTTTGTATAGGATTTCACAATATTCAGTTCACGCATATCTCTTGAAATCGTTGCCTGAGTGAAGCTGAACCCTTCATTCTTAAGACAGTCCAGTAATTCTTCCTGTGTCTCTATCTCATTTTCAACAATGATTTTCTTGATAATATCCTGCCGATCACTTTTTTTCATATCACCTTTCACCTGCTTTGTTTTAATGCCTAGGTGGAGGCAGATGTTCTTTCTACCCACCACCTATTCAGATTTTAGTACAAGAACAGTCTGAGATTTTACTCCTATCCCTAACCTATTTCCTAAAGAAACAGCATTGCCGCAATCAAGATCGCCAGGTTACTAAGACCTATGACAATAAGCGGCTTGGCCATGAATTTTGTCCATGTGGAATAATTGATTTTTGACATTTCCAATCCGCCCATAATAACGCCTGAAGTCGGTGTAATCAAGTTAACTAATCCACAGCCGGCGGTAAAGATCATAACCATGACATTTGGATTCAAGCCGATGTTATGAGCTAACGCACCCATGACTGGAATTGATACATAGGCTAAACCTGAGGTAGATGGAATCAAGAAAGATAGGAACAGATATAATGCGTATGCTCCGATAACAAACAGAATCGGCGACAGCCCTTGAAGCAATCCGGCAGATTTATCCAAAATGAATAAGTCTAAATGAGTGACTTGCATGATTACAGAAGCGCCACGTGCCACAACAATAATCAGAACAACGGAGAGAATATCTTTTACCCCATCGATAAAGGTGTCGATAATTTCCTTCTCTGAAAATCCCTGAATCAATGAAACAACTAAACTTACTAAGAAGAACCACATAGCTAAATCACCAAAATACCAATCGCCAAAGCTTTCTCCGGTAAGGAAAGAAGTCCAGCCATCAAAAATCGTGATGCCAAATGATCCCCACGGAATAAGGGAAATAACCATGATGGCAAATGAGAAGGCAAAAACAGACAAAATTGCTTTATGTTTGCCCGTAAACTCTAGGTTCTGAGCACCTGTTTTTTCAAATGATTCCTCCATATCTTTTTGTTCCTGCAGTGAAAGAATCGTTGACCCTTTATCAGCTTTTACTTTTCTTGCATAGCCCATTACACAGAAGATACAATAGGCTGTTGTCACGATCCATAATACAAAGCCTATTGCTAAAATAGTCCCCGTATTTGGCGTAATGCCAACACTTCGAAGGGCATCCATTGCCACCCCTGTTGCAAATGGATTAACTGTCGAACCAATAACCCCAGCTCCGGCGCCCAACATAACTGTTCCTACTGAAACAATCGTATCGAAGCCTGAGGCAACCATTGTTACGGCCAATAGTGAATAAAACGGAATCGTTTCTTCTGCCATTCCGTAGGTTGAACCACCAATTGAAAATAGAATCATTAATATGGGGATCAACACTAGTTCGTTACCTTTCAGCTTTCGCACAATATGCTGTATACCAGCCTCCAAAGCACCCGTCCGATTCACGATATTCAGAAATCCGCCTAGAATCAAAATGAATACACAGATATCGATGGCATCTCTAAAGCCATTAAATGGGGACATTACCAGATCAGAAATCTTTGCCCCAACAACTTGGCTGACTTCTTCGGTTCCTCCGGCTGGTATAGTAGGTGTAAACGACTGACCCGCAAACAGCCAGGAAACGACAGTCAGTAATATAATAATGATGAATAGAATACTAAATGATGAAATGGACTTTTTTTCTTTTTTCTCTTTTTTGGTCGTCATAGTCTTCTATACTATAAACAAGCCCTATAGAAAAACTGTTTCGCTCTTCATGAATCAATCGGAGCTCATTCATAGTTCTCCTTTCTGTATTGATTAATTATATGAATCTTCGGGATTGCTTTGTGTTGACCACTGGTATTCTATTTCCCGATTGCCTATCTTAGCAAATTCATATCATTTATTTTCCTAAAGTAAAATAATCAATATCGATAAATACCAATTCTTTATATTTATACGTTATTTTCTTGTGCTTGATCAGCTCTCTGATCGTATGACCGACTGTTTCTCTGGTCGTACCACTGTATTTTGAAATATCATTAATGAGGATCGGATGGGGGATGATGATTTTATCATCCACCCGTTCCCCTAGATCCTCCATCAAAATAGACAAGGTGTTTTTTACTCGTTGCTTCGCTTTTGATGTCACACAGTATTGAATTCTCCGCATCTGTTTTTTTACGAGTCGATTCAAATCTGTATTGAATACGCGCAAATGATCCAAATCCATTTGAACGATTTTTTCAAAAATTGTGGAAGAGACATAACAGACCTCTATGTCTGTGATGGCAACAGCGGAGAAGTAGTATTTTTCAGATTCAAACATATCAAGTAACGGAAATGGCTGCTTGTCACTAATAAACTCTAAGAAATTATACGACGCTGTATCATCCAATCGTTCAATACGAATCAGACCTTTGCTCAAGAAAAATATCCTGTCTCGCTTATCACCCGTGTCAAAAAGAACCTGTCCTTTTTTATAAGAACGGCAATACATGTTCTCGTTTAGAAGCCCACGATTTTCTTCATCCAAATTCAAGAAATAAGGATGCTCGTTTATTATTGATACTTTAGAAGTTGTAGCATTTTTTTCCATACGAATCACTCCAAAGGCTATTCTTCTCCTAGTTCATTCCTACCCTATCGGTTCAACAAACTATCTCTGTCCCCACACGCTCCTTTCCGATACCTCCCAGCATTTCCAGTGAGGTAATTACTGCTTTACAATCCGGTCTTGCTGTTACATATTGTACGGCTGCTTCAACCTTCGGCAGCATGCTGCCTGGTGCAAAGTGCCCTTCTTTCATGTACTGCTCTGCCTCTGAAACAGTCATTTTATCCAACCATTTCTCATTTTCTTTCCCAAAGTTCAGAGCAATCTTATCTACCCCAGTCAAAATAATGAACAAATCTGCATCTACCAGCTCTGCTAGCTTTTCGGAAGCAAAATCCTTATCGATTACTGCTTCTACGCCACGGGACGATTGTTTTTCAATCGGAATCCCGCCACCACCGGCACAAATTGTGATGATATCATTATTTATCAATGTATTTATGCTATACTGCTCTTGGATAGCTATTGGCTTGGGACTCGGCACGACCTTGCGCCAGCCTCGCCCGGCATCCTCTTTATAAACAGCTCCTGTTTCTTTTTCCAGAGCTTGAGCTTGTTCATGCGTAAGGAATGGACCAATTGGTTTACTTGGATTTTTGAACGCTTCGTCGTCTTTATCAACGATTACCTGTGTAACAATCGTTGCAACTTCTTTTTTCAAGTCGGCGTTTTTCAGTTCTCTTTCCAGAGCATTTTGCAACCAAAAGCCAATGCTCCCTTGGGTCATAGCCACGCAAGTATCTAATGGCATTGCGGGATTCTTTTCTGAATCAGACGCCTGTTGCTGCAACAACAGATTGCCGACTTGTGGTCCGTTCCCGTGTGAAATAATCAACTGAGTTTCTGAATCAATCAACTGAACCAGATGCTTTGCAGTCATTTCCAATGCTTGCTGTTGTGCCTGTGCACTTGCATCATCTGATAGAATCGCATTGCCGCCTAAAGCAACGACTATTTTTTTCTTCTGAGTCAATCTAACTGCTCCTTTCTGCCTCTATGCTTTTGGAATGAAGAGATTGCCCAATGTCGCTGCCATGATCGCTTTGATTGAATGCATCCGATTTTCTGCCTCTTCAAATTGTCTACCATATTTACTGCGGAATACTTCGTCAGTGATTTCCATTTCATCGATGCCAAATTTCTCTTTGATCATTTTTCCATATTCTGTTTTTGTATCATGGAATGCCGGCAGACAATGAAGAACAATCAAGTCACCCTCTGTATTTCCAGTAGCTTTCACCATATCCATATTGATTTGATAGTCTTTCAGTAAATTCACTCGCTCTTCAAACTTATCTTCCTCACCCATCGATACCCAAACATCTGTATATAAAACGTTGGCATCTTTTACGCCTTTAGCAACATCATCTGTAATCATTAACTGACTTCCAGATTCTGAAGCGAACTTATTCGCATAATCAACCACTGATTGCTCCGGATGCAGCTCTTTCGGTGCACAGATACGTACATTTACACCTAGAATTGCGCCAGTAACAAGCAAACTATTTGCCATATTGTTACGACCATCGCCTACATAAACAAGTGTGATATCTTTCAACGTATTGAAATTTTCTTTGATTGTCATAAAATCAGCGATCATTTGTGTTGGATGCCATTCATCCGTTAGACCATTCCAAACGGGAACGCCTGAATATTTCGCTAAGTCTTCGACAACTTCCTGACTGAAGCCGCGGAACTCGATTCCATCAAACATACTACCTAAAACCTTCGCGGTATCTTCAACAGATTCTTTCTTCCCTAATTGAATATCATTAGCACCTAAGAATTCCGGATGTGCGCCTAAATCGATGGATGCTGTAGTAAATGCTGCCCGTGTACGTGTAGATGTTTTTTCAAACAGTAAAGCAATGTTTTTTCCTTCAAGATAACGATGCGGGATATTTCTCTTTTTCAAATCTTTTAAATGAATGGAGAAGTCGATCAGGTATTCCAGCTCTTCTCTTGTAAAATCCTTTTCTGCTAGTAAACTACGTCCTTGAAAAATTGATGTCATTGTTTTTTCCTCCTTGATTTTTAAATATTTTCTCTAACAAACGGCATACTCATACAGCGAGGGCCACCACGTCCGCGAACTAGTTCGCTTCCTGGAATATAATTCAGTTTGACGCCGGCCTCTTCCATCTTCTTATTCGTGATCACATTTCGGTCATACACGATTACTTCACCAGGAGCAATCGTCAAGGTATTTGATCCATCATTCCATTGTTCTCTCGCAGCAGCTGTGATATCATCCCCACCGCAACGAATCAATTGAACCGCTGGTATATTCAAATAGCGACATAGAATGTGTTCCAGAGAATCGACCTCTTCCAAGATTTTGATTTCACCGTTTTCTTTTGAAATAGAGTAAACAGTCAAGTCACTTTCGATCTCAGGATGGATCGTAAATTTGTCGTAATCGACCATTGTAAAGACTGTATCCAAATGCATGAATTTTCTTTCTTCGCCGATATCGAATGCTAAGACATGCTCGAAGCTTAATTCACTGTCAAAGATATTTCTAGCCAGCTTTTCAATCGAAGCCACATCGGTTCTTTGAGAGATACCTACCGCCAAAACTTTATCGGATAAGACTAGTTCGTCGCCACCCTCGATCCGTGTACTATCATCACGGTTATAAAGTAAGTTGATTGGGTTATCTCTGAACATTGGGTGATACTTAAAGATGTATTTTCCATAAAGTGTTTCCCTACGTCGTGTTTCTGAATACATCTTATTCAGTGACACGCTATTTCCGATTGTTGCAAATGGATCTCTGGTAAAGTAAAGATTTGGCATTGGATCAATGAAAAATGGATAATTATCATCTACTAAGTCGGTCAAAGATTTCGCGTTACCATTTAGCACCAAGTCTCTCTTTTTAAGTCCTGCCATTGATTGATCGATCAATTCCCGATTTGAACCAAGTGATAAAAAATATTCCTTTATTTCTTGCTTGATATTGGTGCCACTGATATTGGCTTCATCCAAATACTCTGTTAAAAATTGCTCTTTGATTTCTTGTGAAGTCAATGATTCTGCCGCAAGGTCTTCCAGATACAGAACTTCAACTCCTTTAGAACGAAGCGTATCCGCAAAAATATCATGCTCTTTTCTTGCCTGTTCTAAAAACGGGATATCGTCGAACAGTAATCGTTCCAGATGATCTGGCATCAAATTTTCCAATTCTTTACCAGGTCTGTGAAGCATCACTTGCTTCAATTTTCCAATTTCTGAAAAAACATTAATTGCTTTTTCCATAGGTTATTTCCCCCTCTATTCTTTTGTACAACTCAATGCTACCAAAATGTAGACGCTTTCACATCGTGTTTTTGCCTTTAGAAATGTCGAATTTTTCTCATTATACAAAAACATTGCATATATGCATTCTTTTGAAAAAAATCTCAGTCTAGACTTTTAAAAATTTATATAAATCCATAAAAAGAAAAATAAGAATTTTCTAATGTTTACGTATCAGCATCAAAATTTTATCTATGAGTCAGAAATATAAAAAAGCATAGTAGATAAAGGTCTTTTTTAGAACCCCTTCATCCACTATGCTTTTATTACTGATTATTCCTTCCCATCCTATGTCAAAACAGTATAGCTTTTCTGGCTTTTCTCCAAAACTATACTAGGCTTAGTTCCTCTTTCTTTATGCGCTTCTCTGTGCTGCTGCAGATGCTCCGGACGTTTCAGCCAATCTTGAAAGTCTTTCTTTGTCTGCCACTTAGAAACCAGGACAAATTCACAGCTTTCCTTTGTTTCCGTATACCAACATTCACTGGATATACAGGCTTCTCTTTCCAGCATTGAAGCAACGTCTTTTTTTGTTTTATTCTCAAAACGCTCTTTGCCCTCTTTTTTAACAATAAATGTTACTGATTGAATGATCACAGTATTCATCCTTTCATTATTTTATTCTCAACGATTGATAATGATTATCATTTTCAATTATACTATATTCATTCATTCTTCGTAAGTAAATCCTCAACTATTTCCAGTATAATGGCTTCCAATGAGATAACGTCTTCATTTAGCAGCTTTTTTCTTTAATTTCTTTCTCAAAAAAAGTTTTTGCTCCCAGTAAATTATCTTATGCTAGACAAAACGAACAAACGTTCGTATAATTACTTTAGACTTATTCATAGAAAGGAGCTTACTCATGAAATTCGATTACGAAAAGGAACCCCGCCGAGATATTTTATGTATTGATGTCAAATCCTTCTACGCTTCTGTAGAATGTGTCAAACTAGGTCTATCACCACTGGACACAATGCTGGTAGTCATGAGTAACGCTGAAAACACAGGTGGCTTGGTTCTCTCTGCTTCTCCTGCCGCCAAAGAAAGACTTGGCCTTTCTAACGTTATGCGAAAATGGGACATCCCCAATCATCCTGATCTTAAAATCGTACCGCCAAGAATGCAGCTATATATTGATGAAAATATGAAAATTAATGCAATTTATAAGCAGTACACATCCAGCAGTGATATTCTTGTCTATTCTATCGATGAAACATTCATTGACATTACGCATAGTAAAAAACTATTTGGTAAAGACGCATTTGGACTGGCCGAAGAGATAAAAGAACGAATTCTTAAAGAAACCGGGCTCCATGTAACAATCGGTATTGGAGATAATCCTCTGCTTGCCAAAGTTGCTTTAGATGTTCAAGCAAAACATACAGGAAATTCGATTGCTGAGTGGCGTTACGAAGATCTTCCAAATACCTTATGGAAGGTCCAGCCCATCACTGAAATGTGGGGCGTGAATGTTCGAACTGCCAAACGTCTGGAGAAACTAAATATTCGCTCTGTTTTTGATTTGGCTCATGCTGACTTAGGAAAACTAAAAGAAGAGATGGGCGTAATTGGTGTTCAGCTCCATGCCCATGCTTGTGGAATTGATCGAACAAAGTTGTCCGACACTTACAAACCGATGGAAAAATCCTTTAATAACAATCAGATATTGCCTCGCGACTATCGCTTTCAACAGGAAATTGAGATTGTTCTTCAGGAGCTTTCTGACCAAGTCGCAGCTAGATTGCGGCAGCATGATGCGCAAACGCAGTGTGTCTCTCTTTACATAGGCTATTCCAGTTGGTACAGAAAACAGGGAAACAAAGGCTTCAACCAACAAATGAAGATTCCTCCAACTAACCGATCGAAACTGTTAAAAGAATACATAATAGAAATTTTTCGCCGAAACTGGACAGGAGCAGAAGTGCGTCGCGTAGGAATTTCATTTTCTAAGCTGACCTACACAGAAGCAATTCAATTGGATCTGTTTAATGAAGCTGACACCCCCATCAATGATCATAAACTCGATTTATTGATTGATGCCATCAGAAAAAAATATGGCTTCACCTCTATTGTACATGCTAATTCCCTGATGGAGGGTGGAACTGCAATTAGCCGTGCTTCTTTAATCGGTGGACACGCCGGTGGAATGGACGGATTAAGGAGTGAATATGATGCCAAACGAAATTGATTGGAGCGATTCTTATTTCCATGATTATGTCGATCGTGGAATCATGAAATGGCAAGGAATGTATCTTTCAGAGCACACAGCTGAAATGGAGAAAGAACAGCAGGAGGAAGAACATGTGATAGTACCTAAAGAAAAAATGTCTGAGTACGACATCCAACAGGTGTTGGCCTCTGCCTATGAATCACAACTCCTGATTGCTATTCAACTGGAAATGAAGGATACAGATAATAATTACTTTGAAGATGTCACCGGAAAGCTTATGGGCTTTGATGAACTAGGTATACTTGTTGATGGAAAGCTCGTACTTTATGAAGAGATTCGACATGTTGCATTGAAAAGCTTCCATAAATGGAGCGAGGTCTAAAGGAGGAAAAAAGTATGAGAACAGGTAGCTATGTAGGAATTGCCGATAAAATCAGGCTAGTTTCAGCCTTTCCAAACATGTTGGTACGCCTAACGCTTCACACCACACAAGAAGATATCAATTGTCTTGTTGGTAAACGTGAGCTGGCAAACCTAGTGATGTTTCTGGAAAATAATACCTTTGAGCTTTCTGTATTTGGTCATTATAATGTGCGCAATCAGTTTGTGATTGAAAAGTTCATCGTCAGAAACCCAAATTCCTTTGTCCGAGAGTTTGTGATGAAGCCACTGAAGAGTATCGCGTAAAATAAACATTCAAAACAAAAGACGTAAGAAGCACTAGTAAATAAGGAAGCTTCTTACGTCTTTTATTCTATCTAATCACTTCAACACTGTACACCTCGGCAAATGTGGCCGGGAAAGTCTCCAATACAATACCGTTTGTTTTGATTTTTATGACCTGCCCCTTTTTCACCTCTACCGCATCGTGAATAGGAATATAACATTCCTGAAAGCTATCGCTGATTTTTACTTTTACAAGCACTGTTTCACTTTTTTCAGCTTCCAAAACTTCTCCTATAAACACATTGTCCTCAACATAATCAAATACAGGATCATCTTCACTGAGGCTGCCAGCAGGAATATCACTGAAATCCTCACTACCGATTGAGTGGCTTGGAGATGTTTGATCGCTCTTCATTATTTTACCTGTTGATGGTTCAATAGTGCTCTTTACCGTTTGATCATTCAGAGTATCTGATTTTTGGCATCCCAATAAAATGAGTGTAATCATAAAAATGCTTAGAAGCATCCAGCTCTTTTTCAACATACTCATCTCCTTTTTTGTTTTAATAAGGCAAAAATTAAAAGTATATGTACTATTTTCAATATCTTCACTCTTTAGAATGTTTATCAGTACCTATCTTTTTATTCTTTAAGTTTTCAGAAATGTTTGGTTAACATTTTTCTAAGCTGTAAGTAACTTACCATTTTCTATAAAATTATTTGCTATACTTCGTACTAACACTTTTTAGAAAAGTTATCTGGCAAGCATCAAGCAGTTTCCATAACCAATAATTGGTTCAACTGTTCTTGTTGCTATGACTTATTAAAGGAGGTCATTCTATATGAGAATATCACTGATACAAAGACTTGCAGTTGCCCTCACAACTATCTACTTTCTTTTCCTATTCTGGGCAATCATTTTCAAATTTCAGTTATCACTAAGCTATCTTCCAAATCTCCAATACATCAATCTTATTCCTTTTGCTGAATCCTCCTTTCAGACCGGAGCATTTAACACCTTTGAAGTATTGGGAAATCTCATCATTTTTGTTCCATTTGGAATTTACTTAAACTTATTACCGACAAAGCTATCCTACGCCAAACAGGTTGTTCTAATTGCCACCGTAAGCTTGGTCGTTGAACTTCTTCAGTACATCTTCTCTATAGGTGTAACAGATATCACTGATCTGATAACCAACACGTTTGGTGGGATCACCGGCATCCTTCTCTATCTCGCCCTAAAAAAATGTGTAGCAAATAAGCACACTTTGCATCAATACCTAACAGCAAGCGCAGCTATTGGCACAGCCTTAACATTGATTCTGACCAATATCATGCTTATGGCCTAACTGATTATATGAAAAATCGTCCTGATTTCACTATTCAGGACGATTTACTATTTTCATCTCTCTGCCCAATTTTCATTTTATCAAACTACCGAAGTGTATGAAAGACATGCAGTATTCGATATATAATAAACAGAAAATAACAGGAATCATTTAATATTTCTCTAAGCTATACTTTTCCTACTTTTTTTCAATGGATTGTTTGATATACTGTTATATAACCAGCTTTTTCAGGAATCATTTCTGAATTTTTTCTGTAAACTATAAGAAGCGTAGAATGCTAGTTTTGCATTGGCAATCAAGCAAATCACCTGACAGGAGGGAAGCTTATATGAACTATTCATTTATCCAAAAGACCGCTGTGGTTCTGACCACTGTCTATTTTATTTTTTTGATTTGGGCCATTATTTTTAAATTTCAGTTATCTTTAGATAAACTTCCCGACCTTCAACATATTAATCTCATTCCATTTGGAGATTCTTCATTTAAAGCAGGAAAGTTCAATACTTCTGAGGTTCTCAGCAACTTCATCATATTTGTTCCTTTTGGTATTTATCTCAACCTTATTCCCTGGAAGCTTCCTTATCTGAGTCAAGTTCTCTTTATTGCAGCTGGGAGCATTGCCTTTGAAGTTCTTCAATACATTTTTGCAATCGGAGTTTCGGACATCACAGATATATTGATGAATGTAATAGGTGGTGTCAGTGGGATTCTCTTTTATCTTTTGTTAAAGAAAATCAGTAAAAATGGCGCCCGATTAGACAAATATCTGATAATCATCTCTGCCATTGGTACTGTTTTGATGTTCGTTTTGGTTACGATCTTGTTTGTGAATTAAGAAATTTCTTAGCTCTTAATTTAACATTTTGGAAATTGTTTTAAGGCTGTTAATCAGTAGTTTCAGCAGATAAAACGAATCTACAATTTTAATAATTAAAACATCGAAGTTTGAGATTTCTCTCCTACTTCGATGTTTTTTAACAGTTGAATCTAGACAGAAAATTTTAGCTCCTATTTCCAACGAATAGGAATTTGTGCTTCTCCAGAATAACTATGGTTCCCCTTTGATATTCCCCAGTTGAATGTCAGGTACTCTTCTTCCCCAGTTAAATTGTTCCATTCAACCCATTCATTGCTAGAAATATCAGATCTATAACTAATAGTTGCACCAGTGAACTGTGAAGATGGAACAACAGGATCGTATAGTTGATAAGAAGTCGTTCCTTGCTTCAGTGTAATAGTAGGCATGATACCTTCTGTATCGATATTGATTCTATTCAATCCAGTCAAATCGGATATGTCTGAGATATCTGTTAAAACAGCTTGTGTATATTTCCCTCTATCGTCCTCATCGTCATGGTTACCAACTCCAGAGGTACTTAAACGGAGATATTTCAAGTTTTCAGCATCTTTCAAATCATATAAATTGACCTGATTTGTTACCTCAAGCATTACTTCTTCTAACTGCTCTAGCTTTCTCAAAGGGCGCAAATCCTTTGTCGTACCTTCTTCACCAGTCAAGCTTTTAAGATTTGTTGCATTCTCCAATCCATTGAAATTGGTATAATCATCGACCCAATCTGGAGAAATGCCTTCAACAGAAGCTATATACTCTTTAGGAAAAATACCATACTCATCTGTAAAAGCAATTTTTTCTTCCCACTTCTGTTCAACAGCAGCAACCGCTTCATCGTATTCTTCATCTGTTAATTCACCAGTATCATACTTCTCGTCTAGCAAATCAATTTCTTCCCTTTGTTGATTTTCAGCATAAAATTTTCGATAATTAGACTGAAATTCATCCATCAAATCATTACTACTGAATCGAATATAATCACTTGGCTCTGCATTCGCTCCTACAGGAGACAATAACATCGTTCCTAGTGTAAACAAACCTACAACAATCTTCCGTTTTATTTTCATTACATACACTCCTTTTTATTTTATAAACGAATTATACATCAATAAGACTGAAAAATACACAAAACTTTTTAATACCAAAGATAAGAAGATGATCAAAAAAAGTTTATTAAGATATAAAAAAAGCCTCAACCCTTGCCGTACAAAGGTTGAGGCGAAACTCTTCATTAAAAAGAATTATTTTACTGTTACAGAAGCGCCAACTTCTTCTAAAGCAGCTTTCAAAGCTTCAGCTTCGTCTTTAGAAATGCCTTCTTTAACTGGTGCAGGAGCTCCGTCAACTACAGCTTTAGCTTCTTTCAAGCCAAGACCAGTTGCTTCACGAACTGCTTTGATAACTTTAACTTTTTGATCTCCAGCTGCAGTTAATTCTACAGTGAATTCAGTTTGTTCTTCAGCTGCTCCACCTGCTGCTGGACCTGCTGCTGCAACAGGAGCTGCTGCAGATACGTCAAATTTTTCTTCGATAGCTTTAACTAATTCACTTAGTTCTAAGATAGTTGCTGTTTCTAGTTCAGCAATAATGTTTTCAATGTTCAATGCCATTTTTGTTTTCCTCCATTTAAAGTTCAATTAAACTATAATTTTTTTATGATACTAAAGTTAAGCTGCGATTAGGCAACTTCCTCTTGTTTTTCTGCCACTGCTTTGACAGCGTAGGCAACGTTGCGGACTGGTGCTTGTAGAACAGATAGCAACATAGATAGTAAACCATCGCGGCTTGGTAGTTTCGCAAGTGCAGTAATTTCTTCCAAAGAAGATACTTTACCTTCGATAACTCCACCTTTGATTTCCAATGCTTTTGCATCTTTAGCAAATTCATCCATAATCTTAGCTGGTGCTACTACATCTTCGTTACTGAATGCTACAGCTGTAGGACCTGTGAATACTTCATCAAGACCTTCTAAGCCTGCTGCTTTTGCTGCACGTGAAAGGATAGAATTTTTGATAACTTTCATTTCAACGTTTGCATCACGAAGTTGTTTACGTAAGTTTGTTACTTCTTCAACAGTAAGACCACGGTAGTCAACAATAACTACAGAAGCTGCTGCTTTGAATTGTTCCGTTACGTCATCAACTAAACCTGCTTTTTTAGCGATTGCTGCTTCACTCATTTATTTCACCTCCTGAATAATGATGGAGAAGTTTTAAGCTGATAAACAACAAAAAACTCCATGCCACCGTTGACATAGAGGGACTCATTGACAAAATTTAATCAATCGTTGTCCTCGGTAGGAAATTAAGACTTGCGCCACCTACTGTCTTCGGTACAGTTATTTATTAACCTCAACTACCTTATCATAAATAAGGTAGTTGAGTCAATAGTTTTCAGTTAATTAAAATGAAAATTGGTCAACGTGGATTCCAGGTCCAAATGTTGTTGTTACTGAAATGTTTTTGATGTATTGACCTTTTGCTGCTGATGGTTTAGCTTTCAACAGTACATCGTTGATTGTGTTGAAGTTTTCAATCAGTTTGTCTGTATCGAATGATACTTTACCGATAGGAACATGGATGTTACCAGCTTTGTCAACACGGTAAGTTACTTTACCAGCTTTTACTTCGTTGATTGCTTTTGTTACGTCCATTGTTACAGTTCCAGTTTTAGGGTTAGGCATCAGACCTTTAGGACCTAATACACGACCTAATTTACCAACTTCAGCCATCATGTCCGGAGTTGCGACAACTACGTCGAAATCGAACCAGCCTTGTTGAATTTTGTTAACCATGTCAGCATCGCCAACATAGTCAGCGCCAGCAGCTTCTGCTTCTTTCGCCTTTTCACCCTTAGCAAATACTAAAACAGTTTGTGTTTTACCAGTTCCGTTTGGAAGCACAACTGCTCCACGGATTTGTTGGTCTGCTTTTTTAGGATCTACATTTAGACGGTAAGCAACTTCAACTGTTGCGTCGAATTTTGCTGTATTTGTTTCTTTAGCCAAAGCTACCGCTTCTGCTACTGTGTAAGCTTTAGTAGTATCAACTTTTTTTAATGCATCTTGCATTTTTTTGCTCTTTTTAGCCATTTTGTTTCCTCCTTGATTGTGGTTATAACGGTAGAACCTCCCACGTAATTCATATCTTTCAATATGAAGCCGACTGAGAAGCTACTTCTTCAGGGTTGCAGATGATCTATTATTCTACAGTGATCCCCATGCTTCGTGCAGTTCCTTCAACCATGCGCATAGCTGATTCAACATTAGCTGCGTTTAGGTCTGCCATTTTAAGTTCAGCGATTTCTTTTACTTGGTCGCTGGTTACTTTAGCTACTTTGTTTTTGTTAGGCTCGCCAGAACCTTTTTCAATTTTAGCTGCTTTTTTCAATAATACTGCAGCTGGTGGCGTTTTTGTAACGAATGTGAATGAACGGTCTTCGTATACAGAGATTACCACTGGAATAATCAAGCCTGCTTGATCAGCTGTACGAGCATTGAATTCTTTTGTGAATCCCATGATGTTGATACCCGCTTGACCTAGTGCAGGACCTACTGGCGGTGCTGGTGTTGCTTTACCTGCAGGAATTTGCAATTTAACTAATTTTTCTACTTTTTTTGCCACGAGACATACCTCCTTGAGTCCGTGATGTGGTTAATTGGAGATACATATTTCTCCTCCCACTGTCTTTCTTGAAAATACCAAGAATAGACGTGTACAAAAATGCACACTTAGATAGTATACAGCCTTTCTGCTATTAATTCAATATTTTTCTTTATTTTTTCTTCCTTTTTTAGCTTCTTTGCAGCATGATTCGTCCAACCAGTGATTGGTACATTGGAAGCGGCATAAGACTTCTCAAATGGATCAACTGGCGACTTTTCCCTACTGTATATCGCAACTTACGGCGTCGGTCTGTCGCAGCTTTGAAAATCACTTCTGCCACGCCTTTTGGTAAGGAGCCTTTTTCACCGTTCGCAACAACGTTGGCTTTTATCGTCTTCCCCTGTCTTTCATATTCCCCCTTCAACGCAGTGGTTTGCATAGAGCGTTCGTAAAAATCTGTCCGGATCACCCCTGGTTCAATCAGCTTCATTTTTATATTAAAAGGCTTCAGCTCGTATTGAAGCGATTCTGTTAATCCTTCGATTCCCCATTTTGTCGCATGATAAACCGATTGCATTGGCAGTGAGGTTCTACCGGCAATAGAGGAAATATTTATGATACGTCCTGACCATTGCTTTCTGAAATGAGGAATACATTCTTTCGTCATATTTATAACGCCCAATAAATTAGTATCAAGCTGTTGTTTGATCTGTTTATCACTTGCCTCTTCTAAAGGACCGAAGAGATAGTAGCCTGCATTATTGACTAAAACATTGATTTGCTTAAATTTCGCTATTCCCTGTTGAACAGCTTGCTTAATACTATATTCATCTGTCACATCACACCTAACCAACAGCAGTCTTTCATGATTTTTCAACTCTGTTGCCAGCTCCGGTTTACGCATGCCTGCGATGACCTGCCAGCCTCTCTCAATAAAATAATATACAGCCTCTCTTCCTATTCCTGATGAAGCTCCGGTGATAAATACGGTTTGTGTCATTTTTTTCACGTCTCCCTTACTAAATATTCTTTATACATCGTATATATAGTTAAAACGAAAGAAAAACGGACAAAATCGTCCTTTAGTCGATCAAATCAGATATTCTGACGCTCGCCAGTTCTTCTTCCATTGCTTTTTCTGCTCTTTTCAAGCTACTGATGCCTTTTTCCACCATCGCATCTAAATTATCGAAATCCATATTAAAGGTTCGATAAGTACGAAACAATTCTGTTCCCTGTTCAACTGCATGGAATACATCATATAAGGTCATCTCATTAATTGGTCTAGCTAAATGATTTCCACCACGTGCACCTTCCTTTGTGACGATCAAGCCCGCTTTTTTTAGCTTCCCAAGAATCTTTACAACAGTAGGTGTTGGGATATTGAGCATTTCTGAAATCACTTTTGCTGAAAGAAAATCATATTTTTCCTCTTCTGATTTGAAGTGGATAAACACCAAGATCGAGGCTCCCTGAAATGTTGCTCCAGAATAAGACAAGTGTATCCCCTACTTTCTTTAGATAAACTATATATCATGAATATCTAGTTGTCAATCCTTCTACCACTATCTATTTGAAGAACAGCTGGCTTGAATTTTCTATTTTGAACTGCTTGAACAAGATTCTCACTGTTTTTTTAGAAGAAATATTCACTTTTCCAAGCCTCTTATGTTAAACTACTTCCAGTTCGTTTATTCGTGACTGGGACAGAATGCAACTTCCACGTCCTATCTACACTTATATCTGAATAAACGATAGGATAAAAGCAACCTCTTTTAAATAGAACAACCCTATAATTAATAAACTATCCTGAAAAACACTACAAATTGATATGCCTATCTTTACAGTCTATTAATCGAAAGGAGAAACACATGGAACAGCAACGCTATAAAAGCGTCTTTGATATCATCGGTCCTGTGATGATCGGCCCGAGTAGTTCACACACAGCTGGTGCCGCTCGTATTGGTAAAATCGTTCGAAATATTTTTGGAGAACAGCCTGATAGTGTGGACATCTACCTCTATGAATCTTTTGCAAAAACCTATCGTGGTCACGGTACCGATATCGCCTTAGTTGGCGGCCTTCTCGGGATGGAACCTGATGATCCGGCGTTAGCTGACTCATTGAAAATTGCCCATGAAAAAGGCATGGAAGTTCTTTTCGTTCCTAAAAATGAAAAAGCTGAGCATCCAAACTCTGTGAAGCTATTGGTCTCTAAAGGAAAACGTAAGCTATCCGTCACTGGTATCTCGATCGGTGGTGGGAATATTCAAATCTCTGAACTGGATGGTTTTAAGATTTCGTTGAACATGGGGGTTCCGACCTTCATCATTGTCCATCAGGATGTTCCAGGGATGATCGCTAAAGTAACAAATTGTCTTTCTGATATGTCAATAAATATCGGGACAATGACTGTTACACGCGAATCAAAAGGGGAAAAAGCCATTATGATCATCGAAGTGGATCAGCACGAAGCTGGTACCATTGTTGATACCTTAGGTAAAATCCCGCATATCCATAACGTCAATTACTTTGACTGATCTGAAATTTATTAAAGGAGCAAAAAATGATGTTTCTTTCTATCGAAGAATTAGTGAAACAAGTGGCAGATTTTCCTTCTGTTGCAGAATTAATGATTGCAGTAGAGATGGAAACCCATCACTGTAGTCGTGAGCGGATCATTGAAATAATGGAAAAAAATCTGATTGTGATGAAACAATCAATCGAAGAAGGAACTGCGGGTGTTACCTCTGTAACTAAAATTACTGGTGGCGACGCCGCGCGACTAAACAGCTATATTGAAAGTGGCAGTTTTTTAAGTGGAGAAACGATTTTGACGGCAGTCAAAAATGCCGTCGCTGTTAATGAAGTCAATGCAAAAATGGGCTTGATTTGTGCCACACCAACAGCAGGTAGCGCCGGTGTTGTTCCGGGCGTTTTACTGGCTGCAGTGGATCGATTGCAGTTGACACATGAACAGCAGCTTGATTTTCTTTTTACTGCCGGTGCGTTTGGATTGGTTATTGCCAACAACTCCTCGATCAGCGGCGCTGAAGGTGGTTGCCAAGCTGAAGTGGGTTCTGCAAGTGCGATGGCAAGTGCTGCTCTAGTTTGTGCAGCTGGCGGCACACCTGAACAAGCAGCTCAAGCAGTTGCTATCACACTGAAAAATATGATGGGCTTGATTTGCGATCCGGTTGCTGGATTGGTTGAGGTCCCTTGCGTGAAGCGAAATGCGCTAGGCTCTTCTCAGGCCTTTATCTCTGCTGATATGGCGCTTGCAGGAATTAAAAGTGTGATTCCTCCTGATGAAGTCGTAGCAGCCATGTACCAAGTAGGTCGGCAAATGCCAGGGATTTTCAAGGAAACAGCAGAAGGCGGGCTTGCCGTAACACCAACAGCGAAAAGACTGACAAAAGAACTACTAATGAAAAAAGACTAGCTTTTACTCACCTAGCGCAAACAATAAAAACCCATCATTTTAGATTAGCAGTTGAAGGACTTCAACAATAATCCAAAATGATGGGTTCTATTTTGAAGCGACTAACCGAATTGGAGTTTGCAAGCTTCAAACAGCTTTTTTTATTCCAATTCAGATACTTTACTCCTACATTCTCTTCTTCGCTTCTACAACAAACTGCTCCATCTGACTATAAAGCGTCTCTCTGATTTCTTGCAAATCATGCGCTACAAGCTGATGGTCCTTGACCAGCTGCTTTCCATTGACCCAGACATGTTGGACATTCGATGGATTTGCTGAGTAAACTAGCGCGGAATAAGGATCAAAGATTGGAAACATATTGACAGACTGAGTTTCAATAAGCGTAATATCAGCTTGCTTCCCAACTTCTATCGAACCAATATTCTCAAATCCCAGCACTTCTGCTCCACCTCTAGTAGCCAACCGTACAATTTCCTTTGCCGGGAATAATGCCCGATCCTTTTCGTAGGTCTTATGAAAATTTGCGAACAGCTTCATTTGAGCAAACAGATCCAGTGTATTGCCACTACTTGGTCCATCCGTTCCTAAACCAACAGTCAAGCCCGCTTCCAACATATTTTTTACTGGTGCCACGCCTTTCGCTGATTTGGTATTTGCCCCAATACAGTGAGCAACTCGCGTATGATCAGCATGAGCAGCAACCAACGCAATGTCTGATTCTGTCATATGAATGCAATGTGCCATGATAAACGGTCGTTCCATATAGCCTAGACTTTCCAACAATTCAAACGGTGTTTTCTGATATTCCTCCGCCAACTCTACCAGTTCATAGTCCATTTCTGCTACATGCATAGTAATCGGTACTTGATACTCATTACTCAGCTCAACAATTCTTTTCAGTGCTTCATAGGAATTCGTATTCGGTGCATGAGGAGCAATAGCCGGCGTAATCAATGGATGATTTTTCCATTTGGGCAAAAAACTTTCGCAATAGCTCAAACCACCTGACGGAACCTTACTATCACAGGTAGGCATATCAATCACTGTTTCGCCAACGATCGCCCTAACGCCAAAACGGTCACAAACCTCTGCCACTTGCTCTTCAAAATAATACATATCACAAAAGCTTGTCACCCCACTCAACAGCATCTCACTGATTGCATAGGCACTGCTTGCTGCTACCAGCTCTTCTGTCATATATGCTTCAAGCGGGAATAGAAACCGTCTCAAGCGGTCAGGGACATCATCGCCAAGTGATCGAAAAGGCATCATCCCTACGTGTGTATGTGTATTAACAAAGCCTGGCAACAGTATACCGCCTTGCCCATCAATCACTTTGTCTGCTGAAATTTCCTGTCCATACCATTCTCCTATCGCACTGATTTCTTCATCGTCAACTAGTACATAGCCTTTTTTGTACACCTTCATCTGATCATCCATAGTCAGTACATTGACATTATGAATCAAGGTTTTCATATGATCACCCCATCCTCCGGAAAGACCAGTGGATAAAATTCCTGTGTTTTCGTATTCATCATACCTCTATCCGTCATTTTGATTGCCGGTGATACAGGTAATGATAATGTCGAAAACGACATTATCTCATTCATATTCTTATAGCCTAGCTTTTGCATCGCACGACGTACCTGCTTCAACTCGTTTCCCAGTTCTTCGACAGGTGCTTGAGATAAAATCCCACCGATTGGCAGTGGACAGGTTGCCTGAATTTCTCCTTGTTCTGTGACCACATAGCCACCTTGCATACGCAGCAATTCATGCTGTGCTGTCAGGATATCTTGGCTAGTATTGCCCATAACCATGACGTTATGATGATCATGCGCCCAAGTCGTACCGATACTGCCCTGTTCAGTAATTGGCTGCTCCATCAATGCATACGCAATGTTGCCATTCTTTCCATAACGCTCCATCACAAGCAGCAACGCACAATCTGAGCTTTCCCAATCAAGGAAGCCCTCCTTCACAGAAATCTCTTTTGTGATACGCTCTGTAAAGGTACCAATTTCCTGCTTCTGAATCACGTTGCAGCGGACCTTTTCCAAGGCTGTTCTTACTGGAATTTTCAAATCTTCTTCTGTCAACTGCTTACATTGAACAGACTGTCTGTAAGACGTTGGAAATTGTTCAATCGTCTCTGGATACGCGATCGTGTCGCCTTTTTTATGAACAAATTTCCCAGATTTATACACTTCATCAATAGAAAATGCAGCTAAATCATCCAAAAGTAAAAAGTCAGCAACTCTTCCCGGTGCAATCATTCCTCGATCATGCAGCCCCATCCTTTTTGCCGGTGTATAGGTTGTCATGTAAATTGCTTGTTCTATAGGTAGACCTGCAGCAACTGCCTTCTTCAGATTCTCATTCAAGTGACCTTCCAAAAGATCATCTGCCATTACATCATCGGTAATAAGACAAGCATAGTCATAATAGCTATTCTCAACAATCACTGCTATATTTTCAGGCGTGATGGACTTATTTTGAAATTGAATAAACATCCCATTTTCAATTTTTTCTGCCAAAGATTCAGGAAACTGGTGCGTGTGATCGGAAGAAATACCACTATAAAGAAAGGCAGCCAATTCTTCTTCATAAATCTTTGGACAATGTCCTTCCAGTGGCATGGTTGGTCGTTTTTCTTTGCATAAATCAATGATTTGTCGAATCAGCGAATCTGGTTCACTTGCAATTCCTTTGAAATTCATTGCTTCACCTAGACAAATAATCTTCGGGTTTTCCAAAAGCTCCGCTACCTCTCGTAGACCAATGATTCCGCCCGTTGTTTCCAGTTCGGGCGTCGTCGAAGGAACAGAGGAAGGGATCGCATGAAAAATATCGATTTCTGTTTCTGCTGCCATGAACTCTGTCAATCCATCGATGCCGAAAACATTCGCCATTTCATGAGCATCTGCAATAACGGTTGTGACCCCATGAGGTAAAACAGCCTTTGAGAAAATAGTTGGTGTCGTCATCGAGCTTTCGATATGCATATGACTATCAATCAATCCAGGAACCATATAGCGTCCTTGCCCATCCAGTTCCTTCTCAGCGTTCAGATATGTCAGATCCTTTGAACTGATATAGTAAAATTTCCCTTCACTGATTGTTACATGCTTTTCCTCAAATAGTTGCTTCACTGTATTATAAACATTGATATTTTTTATCAATAAATCGATTTTCATACGCAGCTTTCTCCTTACTATTTTATTATGTACCCTATCTTCCAGTATAACGTGTTTTATGTTATTGTTCTCAACAAAATCAAATGGCTGGGAATCATCTAATGCTATCCCAGCCACACTCTTTTTTATTGGTTAATTAGACGATTCCATTGGTCGATCCAATCTGTTAATTGACCGTTCACGAAGTCAAAATCAACAGTCGCTGCACGATCTGCAATCGCACCATAGGTCATG
The DNA here is from genome assembly GCF_002140975.2 of Enterococcus sp. 9E7_DIV0242. NCBI lineage: Bacteria > Bacillati > Bacillota > Bacilli > Lactobacillales > Enterococcaceae > Enterococcus > Candidatus Enterococcus clewellii. The sequence continues at coordinate 3,996,305 of NZ_CP147247.1, read as the reverse complement.
TTTCCAGCTTCTTCATCTGTCAGCTCAACAGTGCTTACTGTTGGTGCTTCGTTCAAAGAGAGAGCTTTTGTTTTTTGAGAATCGGCACTGATTCTGTAGTTGACGAATTCATAAGCCAACTCTTTATTCGCTGCTTCTTTAGGAATATTGATCGTATTGTAGTTTGCGTACGTACCACTTTCCGGTACAACGTATTCGATCGTATCAGAATCTCCCTTGATCACATCATAAGCGAAATCCATTACAACAGCTGCTTCGATTTCTCCCGCTTGGAACATGTTTGCCAAATCAGAAGATTTTGCATATGTTTTTACGATATTTGGTTTCAACTCTTCCAAAGCTTTAAATGCCGCTTCGCCGTCGTCTTTTGTAATATCCTGATCCTTATAATCACTAGCAATATACATCATCAATGGTCCAGCAGTCGTCGTGATTTCCGGAATTGAAATTTTTCCTTTTAGTGACGCATCCCAAAGGTCTGACCAGTCTGTGATTTCTTTTCCAACTTTTTCTTTGTCATAAACGATTCCGACACTGTTTACAGCAATTGGAACACCTGCACCGCTGTCAAAAACTTCTTTTGCACCATCTGTCAGGTCCGCAATATTCGGTATTTTTGATTCATCCAACTTTTCGAACATTTCTTGTGATGCTCCGTCAGCTGAGTTAGCCTGTGCTAGTTCGATCACGTCAATACCTGTTGGGTTGCTGACAAGCTTCGTAAAACGATCCCCGCTATTTCCGATATCCAATGTGATTTTTGCATCGAACTCTTTTTCAAAAGGTGCCATAACATCACTTTTTACGATATCTTCACTTAAACCAAACGTCGAAACGACTAAATCTTTTGATTCTTTTTTATCCGAAGAACTATCTGTACTTCCCCCACCACATGCTGCTAGTGCAAACACGCTCGCCAATACCAATGTTCCTGCTGCAAATCGTTTTTTCACAATTTCTTCCTCTTTTCCCTTTTTATTTTATTTGTCTTCCAAAAGAACAATTTTTTCTTTTGGAAAATACAAAGCGATCGTGTCGCCTGCTTCATAAATTTGTTTATCGGTTCCATTAACAAGAAACTTCCCTAGAGGCGTTACTACTTCATATTGGTAACTCTTGCCAAGGAATGTTCGAACCTCTACTTGACCCTTGACAATATTTTCATTTGCGTCTGTGGCGATTTCAATATCCTCCGGACGAATCGTAGCAACTAGTTTAGTAGCCGGTGCTTCCGCATATACCGTTTCAATGGTTACTTCCTGCGCTTGATAGCGGCTGCCTGATACAGGAGCTACTTCAAAGAAATTTTCAAAACCGATAAAATGCGCAACAAATTTTGTTTTCGGATTGCGGTAGATCGTCTCCGGTGTATCATATTGCTCGATCACTCCATTGTTCATGACCGCTACCTTATCAGAAATGGAGAAGCACTCCTCCTGATCATGTGTGACAAAAACGGTCGTGATCCCAAGCTTTTGTTGGATACGTTTGATTTCGATACGCATTTGGACACGTAATTTGGCATCCAAGTTACTCAGTGGTTCATCCAACAAAAGTAATTTTGGTTCAATAACCAAAGCTCGTGCTAATGCGACACGCTGACGCTGTCCGCCTGACAGCTGTTTTGGATAACGGTCCCCAAATTGACCTAACCCGCAAATTTCAAGCATATCGGCTACTTTCTTGTTGATTGTCTCTTTTGATTCTTTACGAAGCTTCAAGCCAAAAGCAACATTTTCAGCAATCGTCAAATGTGGAAACAGCGCATAGCTTTGAAAAACCATTCCGAAATTGCGCTTGTGTACAGGAACCTTAACCAACTCTTGCCCATCTAGAACAAAAGACCCGCCATTCGGTGAAATCAGTCCTGCAATCACACGCAGTGTCGTTGTTTTCCCACAGCCACTAGGTCCCAGTAAAGAAACCAATTCGCCTTTTTCCATAGAGATATTCAGTTGTTCCAATATATTTTGTTTTCCGTCATAACTGACACGAATATTATTCAAATTTACAAAGCTCACAGGTTATCCTCTTTTCTTCATTGTTGAAAGTTTAAGAATTTTTCTAGTTAATAAGCCACTCTATCTTCTAAGAAATAGAGGCCAGCCCCATTGTCTTCTCCACAATGAACATCAACAGAATCGTCAACAGCATAATCATGACTGAAATAGCCGAAACTGTCGGATCATACGTGTATTCGATGTAGCTCAACAAGGAAGTCGGCAGCATCGTCACACCCGGTCCTGAAAGGAACATCGACACAGGGACATTATTAAAAGAATTAACAAAAGCCAACATGAACGCAGCGAAAATCCCTGACGAGACATTCGGCAAAACAATTTTCAAAAAGGCACGAACTCTGGTACAGCCTAAGGTCCAAGCTACCTCTTCAATGGAAAAATCCAATTGCTCCATACTAGAGCCAACAACACGAATAATATAAGGCAAACTGATTAGAAAATGCCCAATCAATAATCCTTGGATCACCGGTAGTCGCAGTTGAATCACAACAAACTGAAACAATGAGTAGCCAACAACGATTCCTGGAATCATCGTCGGTGACAGAAAGAAGCTTTTCAATAGATTCTTTCCTTTCATATTATAACGAGACAGTGCGTAGGATGCAGGTACACCAATCAATAGCGCCAAGAAGGTCGCCCCCATCCCTATTGTAAGACTCAGTTTGAAGCTATTCATAAACGTATCCGATGTCAGTGCCTTTTTATACCAGTCCAATGAAAATTCTTCAATGGGAAACTGGATGGTCGAGGCTTTCCCAAAGGAAGTAACAACGATAACCACTAGCGGTAGGAAAAGAAAAGCAAAAACTAAAATAGCAATCAGGGTCATTCCCTTTTGTTTACGCATGATTCATTTCCCTCCGATCCAAACGGGCCGCCGCCATGTTCAGTACTTTATTCACAACTAATGTCGTAACAATCATTATCAAAGCAATGACACTGGCAGATGTCCAGTCGCCTAAGGTAGATGCTTTTTGGTACAGGAATGTTGCCATCAACATATTTTTATTTCCACCTAACAATTGAGGTGTCGTATAGGCAGTCATCGTGCCTGTAAACACCAGAATACTACCAACGATCACACCTGGTGTGCAAAGCGGTAAAACGATCTTATAAAATGCAGTAAACGGACTTGCGCCTAATGTTTCAGCGGCTTCTAAAGTCTCTCTTTCAATATTTTCCATCACGCCGACAAGTGTCATGATCATGGTAGGAAGAAATAGATACACAGACCCAATAATGATTGAAAACTCAGTATATAGCAGTGTCAATGGTTGGTCGATAATTCCAATCTTCAATAATAAGCTGTTGATTACACCCGATTTCCCAAGGATATTGATCCAAGCGAAGCTTCGAATAACCGAATTCGTCAATAAAGGAAACATGGTCATCGCCATCAACAGGCTTTTCCATTTCTTGCTAACTCCTGCAATAAAATAGGCAGCTGGAATGCCCAACGCAGCCGAAATCAACGTAACGATAACTGATACCTTGATTGTTCGAAAAAGTATTTTCAAATTATAGTCATCTGTCAAAAAATCCACATATGACTGGATACTAATGCCGCCTTCTGTAGAGAAAGTCGGCCAGATACTGTTGACTAAAGGCAGCAGCATGAAAAATAACAATAAAATAATCCCTGGGGTTACAATCAAATACGGAACATTCCGTTTCATTTTACCTCTCCTCATTCGTTTTTCTGTAACATTATAATCAAAAACACGAACATTTTCAATGGATTTTTTCTATTTTTTCATAAAAAATCGATTTTTACCGATGGATGATTAGTATCTCAAACAATTTATTCGTCTTGATTTTTCTTTGTTTTTAGTCAAATTCAATTCTATTTCTAGTATTTAATAACTTTAAAAACCTACAATAACACGCATACAGCTTATTTAACCCGACATTTCGCAATTAATAGTCGGCTGATATACTTACATATTATTTTTCTAACTATGAATCATTAGCAAAACACGAACATTAATCAACGCGAATAACAAAAAATAACAAAATCACTTTCTATTCTTCTGCAAATGATATACTACTGATGGACAAATAAAACCGTTATGTTGCTTAGTGTACTTCCACAACAATACAAAAAAGCAGAACGATCATCTGTGTTGAGATCGTTCTGCTTTTTGAGTTAGCTAAAACAACAATATACATTATTTTAGCCTTTACTCATTAAATTTTATCTACTTGTTCGAAGTCCAGTTCAGTACTTGTTTCACGACCAAACATGTCGATGTTTACTTTCAGTTTTTGTTTCTCTTCATCAATCTCAGTGACTTCTCCTTCTAAACCAGAGAATGCACCTTCGATAATTTGAACCACTTCACCAATTTCTACTTCCAGCTCTGTTTGACGAGCACTCATACCAATAGAACGTAAGATGTGGTTGATTTCTTCTTGTAATAATGGTGCAGGTTTACTACCAGCCCCATGAGAGCCTACAAACCCAGTTACTCCAGGCGTATTCCGAACCACATACCATGAATCATCGGTCATGACCATTTCAACCAACACGTACCCAGGGAATGTTTTATGAACAACTTCCTTTTTCTTACCGTTTTTTTCTTCTGTCGCTGTTTCTTCTGGAACAACGACACGAAAAATGAAATCACCCATGCCCATGCTTTGTGCCCGTGATTCAATATTTGCTTTTACTTTGTTTTCATAACCAGAATACGTATGTAATACGTACCAATTTCTTTCAAAGGTTTCCATTTTCTTTTAGCTCCTTATATTATAGTCAACTCTATTACATTCAATTTTTCAGGAAAATAAAAAAACCTCAGCTTACCCGAAGTTTTTCTAACAGACCTATTATAGCACTCATTTCAGTAAAATTCCAGTTAGAATCAACGAAGAATCCAACCGAAAGCTGTTTGGATCGCTGTATCCATCACAAAGAACAAAATCGCAAACAATACAGTTGTTTCAATAACGATCAATGTATCTTTACGTAGTTGTTTTTTACTAGGCCAAGTAACTTTTTTCATTTCATCTCTGACACTTTTTATAAATTTCATTTCTACTCCTCCAATAATTACTTCGTTTCTTTATGCAATGTATGCTGTTTACAGTATTTACAGAATTTTTTAACCTCTAATCGGCTTCCGTGTTTTCCCTCAGTTATTGCTTTGGAATAATTACGAGAACCGCACACTGAACAGGCAAGAGCTGATTTCTTTACCGCCATAGTTCTTCCTCCTCTGTTCATAAAATCACCTATTAACATTATCACTGATTGCTAAAAAAGTCAATAACCGGTCGTTTTCCCAACTACTCAATCGACTTTCGGATGGCCTCTCCTCAACACACTATTGTTTTTTTTCAAGTTATGTTATTATTGAGCTATCAGAAGTATTTAATTTAAGGAGGGTCAGGCATGCTATTAAAATCTGTCGTTCTCAAAAAGAAAAATCTTACCACTGTTAACGAATCCTGTACATTGGAAGAGGCGTTGAATATCCTTGAAGAATCAGGTTATCGCTGTGTTCCAATTTTGGATGAGTCAGGTAAAATCTTCCGAGGCAACATTTACAAAATGCATATCTATCGACATAAAGCCAATGGTGGAGACATGAATCTGCCAGTCACTTATTTATTAAAAAATGCAACAAAATTCATTTTCGTCAATACGTCGTTCTTCAAAGTGTTTTTCACTATCAAAGAATTACCTTATATTGCTGTATTGGATGAAAACAATCATTTCTATGGTATTTTAACACATAGCACATTACTGAATATTCTGGCACAATCATGGAATATTGAAAGAGGCAGCTATGTACTGACGATCGCTTCGACTGGTAAGCAAGGTGATTTAGCAAGTATCACAAAGATCATCGCTAAACACAGCAGTATTGCTAGTTGTATCACGTTGGATATTGGTGAAGGTGAGTTCATTCGCCGTACATTGATTACACTACCTTCTGAGACATCAGAAGAAAGCTGTACATCTATCGTTGAGCAGCTTGAAAGAAAGAATTTTAAAGTTGTCGAAATTGAAGACCTTAAAAAGTAAACACAGAAGCTTCAGCCGATTTGGCTGAAGCTTCTCTTTAAATCATTTTTAAGACTGTTTTTGATATACTTTCTTCTTACTGATCTAGAGCATCCGCCCTAAAAACGGTCCACTCAGACATTGGTTCTGCTCCTTGTGACACATAAAACTCAAAAGAAGGTTCATTATCATTCAAGCAAGCCCATTCCACTCTTCCAAGACCTTCATCTTTAGCTATTTGGAACATCTTATGAAGAAGCTGTTTACCATAACCTTTTCCACGATAGTGCTCCTCTATATAGATGTCTTCTATATACAATCCAGATCGTCCCAAAAAAGTAGAAAAATTATAGAAGTACACGCAAAAGCCGATTGGTTGTCCGTTGATTAAAGAAAACAGGACTTTTGCTCTTTCTTTTTCAAACAGCCATTTCCTTAAGGTTTCCTCATCCGTCTTTACCTCTTCTAAAAGCCCTTCGTATGCAGCAATCTCTTTGATATACTGCAAAATGAGCGATAGATCCTTCTCTTCTCCATAACGATAGTCCAGCTTTTCCAAATAGATTCACTCCCTATTTTTCCTCACCGATGATACGGACTTCAGTTTCTAAATCAACATCAAATTGTTCTTTAATGACGCTCTGGATATGTGCAATCAATTCAACATAGTCAGTTGCTGTAGCCTGATCGATATTAACAATAAAGCCTGCGTGCTTCTCTGAAATCTGAGCACCGCCCCATTTCAAGCCTTGCAGCCCAGCATCTTGAATCAGCTTGCCAGTGAAATGTCCTACAGGTCTTTTGAACACACTGCCACAAGACGGATATTCCAGTGGTTGTTTAGAAGTTCTCAGTTCTGTCAGCTCATCCATTCGCGCCTTGATTACGGAATGATCACCATGCTTTAATGCAAAAGTAGCCGCAAGAATGATTCCTTTCATCCCCTGAATAGCACTATGGCGATAAGAAAAATCCATTTCCTCTGCGGTCATCTTTTTGATTTCACCACTTGGTAACAAAAAATCCGCAGACTCGAAAACGTCTTTGATCTCTCCATCATAAGCACCGGCGTTCATATAAACAGCTCCGCCGATGCTGCCCGGAATCCCACTGGCAAATTCAAAGCCAGCCAGGTTACTGGCTAAAGCCTCATATGTTGTATCAATCAGTTTTGCTCCGGCAGCAGCAGTAACACGTCCATCTGCAATCGTTACTTCCTTCATTTCCGCAAGCATTACAACCATGCCCCGAATCCCACCATCTCGGACAATCAGATTACTCGCGTTGCCTAGCACCATCCAAGGAACACTATTTTCCTGACAATAAAGAACAATTTGTCGAACTTCCTCTGCCGTTTTTGGAAAACTCAACATATCTGCCGGTCCGCCAGTTTTAGTAAAGGTGAAATTCTTCAAAGGTTCATTAAATAAAATCGTTACTTCCGGTAGTTCATTTTGTATTTTTTCTTTATTCATTGATTGCCGTTTCCTTTCTCTCAAACATCTTTTTCATTCTAGCATGTCCTAAAAGAACTTTCTAGCCTATATAGATCAGGCAAAAGATTTCTTTACACAAGAAGCGGCCTTCTCACATACTTCAGATGTGTTTGAAAAGTTGAGTCATAGCCAAATTATTAAGGAATGTTTCTTTTTATAAAATATGCTTTTGATGATCATGCAGCATTTTCTGACACAGCTCATGGCTTAAAAAGACCTTTTCCTGCTTCAACTGCTCATTACTTTCAGCCTTCACACCAGCTATAAAACTTCTGATCAATGGATCAAACCCTCTTTTTTCTAATGTCGTTACCCAATCACCAAAGCTTTCTTTTTTCGTATCTTCTGCAGTTTGAATCGTTAGTTCAGTCAAATTCTCCAGACAATACGTTCCTTGCAGTGACGTCACTTGATAGGTTTCTGTGTTGGCACCGGAAAGCAAATCCATCGAACAGATAGCCGTTGTTTCTTCTGTCTCCAAATGAAGAAAGGCACGTTGCAGCTCTCCATTTTTCTCTATAATTTTTGTCTGAACCTGTTGAATTGGGCTATCTAATAAATACACGGCTGTATCAATGACATGCAGAAATAAATCATAAATCATAAAGCCAGTATTTCCCGGCGAATTGATTCTGTTCTTCTGTATAATGATCAAGTTTTTATTTTCAATTGCCTTTAATTCCTCAACAAAAGGCGCAAAGCGACGATTGAAAGCAATCATCAAGATCAACTGATTTTCCTTCGCATAGGTCTGAAGCTGCTGGACCTCGGCAAGATTCTCACTTAACGGCTTATCCACACAAACATGGATACCAGCTTTCAACAGCTTATCCACGATCTCAACATGAGCCTCGGTTGCCACATGGACAAAGCACGCCTCGATTCCTTCGTTGATTAGCTCATCAACCGTTTCTACAACATCCTTGAACCCATATCTATTTTGCAAAAGCTCACGTGTTTGTTTATTTCGAGTTGCCAAAATAAATGTTCCTTCATTCCGCAGCTCACTATAAACCGGCAAATACGCTTTCTGAGCGATATTTCCAAGTCCGATCACACCTATTTTCATAAGAACCTCCTCATTTCAGTTAGTATGTCTATTTTACTATATTTCCGCCTTGATTACCTTTGAAGTAGTTAAAAAATCAAAAAGTAGCAGGATCATTGACTACTTCCTACTTTTCGTTACAATGAAAGAATGAAGAGGTGAATAAAATGAAATGTATTTCATGGAATGTAAACGGCTTGAGAGCCGTTGTTAAAAAGAATTTTACCGAGGTGTTTCACGAACTTGATGCAGATTTTTTCTGTCTGCAAGAAACAAAGCTTCAAGAAGGGCAAATCGATATTGAGTTTTCCGGCTATCACCAGTACTGGAACTACGCAGAGAAGAAGGGGTATTCCGGAACAGCTATTTTTGCCAAGGAAGAAGCGCTTAACGCTTCCTATGGAATTGGTATGGAGGAGCACGACAAAGAAGGACGCGTGATCACTTTAGAATACCCTAATTATTTTTTGATTACTTGCTACACACCCAATTCTCAAAATGAGTTGAAACGACTGGATTATCGTATGACTTGGGAAGATGCATTCCGTCAATATCTTGATGGCTTGAAAGCAAAGAAACCCGTGATCGTTTGTGGAGACCTGAATGTGGCTCATCAAAACATCGATTTAAAAAATTGGAAAACCAATCAAAAAAATGCCGGCTTCACGCCTGAAGAACGTCAAAAATTTACCACACTTTTGGATAGTGGCTTCACAGATACTTACCGCTATTTTTATCCGGAAAAAGAAGGGGTTTATTCTTGGTGGAGTTATCGTTTCAACGCACGTAAAAACAATGCCGGTTGGCGTATCGATTATTTCTTAGTTTCAAGCGACCTTAACGACCGACTGGTTTCTGCCACTATTCATACAGAAATTATCGGAAGCGACCACTGCCCTGTAGAAGTAGTTATTGAAGATTTCTAATAGGCTATAATGTTAAATTTTTTTATCATTTCTAATCTACTTGACGATTTCCAGAATAAATCAGTTATAATAAGTAATGTATGAATACGACTGAATAAATGGCAGAAAGATGAATTGCCTTTTTCTAGTAAGGGAAGTATTCAATCTATAAATTTTGTAAAAAAATGATCTGTGGCATCAAGCGAGGCTGTCTCATAGCAACAAACTACGCTAAACGCTTCAATGCTTGTCACATTCTACTTACTATAAAGGAGTCTTTAAGATGAACTTTTATGCGATTGACTTTGAAACTGCTAGCTATGCAAAACATAGTGCCTGTTCTGTTGCCCTAGTAAAAGTTGAAAACAGTAAGATTGTCGGTGAGTATTACTCATTGATCAAACCTGAAACTGATTTTTTCTGGAAAAATATTCAAATCCATGGTATTCGACCTGAAAATGTCGCAGACGCTCCAAAGTTTCCAGATGTATGGAAGCAAATCCAAGCCTGCTTCCATTCAAATAGTCTGGTCGTAGCCCATAATGCCGGCTTTGACTGTGGTGTACTTGCCGGTTGTCTCGACTACTACAATATTGAGCAGCCTAGCTATTTGTCTCTTTGCACAGTAAAAACCAGCCGCAAACTGTTTCCGGAATTTCCCAATCATAAGCTAAATACGGTCTGTGAAAATCTAAATATCCAGTTAGATAATCACCACGATGCATTGGAAGATAGCCGAGCCTGTGCGGAAATCTTACTGCATCAGGAAAAGCTGTTCGGCATGGAACCACTGAAAAAACTAGTTACCCTAAAATAAAAAATCTCTCGTTGCTTTTTTAGCAGCGAGAGATTTTTTTATAGCTCAATTGTCTCTTTTTCCTTTGTGATCATAATAACGCCATCACCTAGTGGAAGTAGTGAAGATGTCAGGTCTGGATGGCTCATCACTGTATCCAAAAATTGGTTCAGCTTGCGATGAATCGCCCGCTTACTTCTTGGGATATCCTCCACTGGTTCAAGAATCGTTCCACCTTGAAAGACATCATCGACCATCAATACACCGCCGACTTTCAATAGCCGCAGACATTCCGGCAAAAATTCGATATATTTTGACTTCGCACTATCCATGAAAATGAAATCATATTGTTCATCTAGCTCAGGCAGGATATCTGCTGCTTGCCCTTCCAACAACGTGACTTTTTCAGTTAAACCCAGACGTTCATACGTCTTTTTCGCTTTTCTGATCATGACATCAAATCGATCGATTGTTGTCACATGTCCATCCTCACCAACATATTGCGCCATCAAGCTGGATGAAAAACCGATTGCTGCACCAATTTCCAATATTTTCTTTGGCTTCAGCTGCCCTAGAAAAAACTGCAGGAACACGACTGTCTCGTGCGGAATAACCGGTATCCCATCACGATGAGCTTCTTCCTCTACAACACCTAATTCACCAGGCAGCTTTTTCTGACGTTCGCGCATAAACGCGACAAGCTCTTCTTTTACGACTGGTCGGTGCATCATTTCATTACGCATTTCTTCCATTCCTTCTTTGTTTAATTATTTCTTGCACAACTTACTCAAAGCTACTTAATAAAGTAGGTCAATGAATTCTTCTTTTTCGATATTTCCAAAGTATTTTTTGACATCGATTGTAGAGACAGCTTCGATAATAGCCTGTTTCTCATAGTTGATGCCGGTCAATTTTTGCTCAACATCGTTGATCTCACCTAAACCAAAGAAATCACCATAGATTTTGATTTCATTGATTAACCCATCCTCAACATTCATACGTACCTCGATGGACCCAATAGGGAAACGATGTCTACGCTCAAGATTGAAAGAAGGTGATTTTCCATAGTTCCAGGCCCAGTTTCTATAGTATTCGTCAGAAATCTGGTTGATTTTTTTCCAATCCTCCTCTGTCAGCTCATAGGTTTTTACGTCATCAACAGAGTCAACACCGAAGATTTTCAGCAGAATATCCTGACGAAATTCTTCCGTCGTCATTTCTTGTTTTTCTTTTGGAAGAAACGGCTTGATATTTGTCACGCGCGAACGAATCGATTTGATTCCTTTTGATTCTATCTTGTCTTTTCTCACCTTCAACGCATTTACCACTTCGTCGATATCACTATCAAACATCAGTGTTCCATGTGCAAACATTCTTCCATCGGTTGCATACATAGCATTACCGGAAAACTTCATTCCGTCGATCACTAAATCATTGCGCCCTTTGAGCTCTGCCCCAGAGACACCTAACTCATGCAATGCCTGAATAATTGGTTTTGTTACCTTTTCAAAATCACGGAAAGAATTGCCATCATCAGGCATGATAAAACTGAAATTCAGATTACCATGGTCATGATAGACAGCACCACCACCACTTAACCGGCGGACAACGTGGATGCCTTTTTCCTCCACGTATTCCTTATTGATTTCTTCGATCGTATTTTGGTTTCGCCCGATAATAATAGATGGATCATTGATATAAAAAAGCAAGATCGGTTCATCCAATGGCATTTCCTTTAATAAATATGTTTCAATTGCAAGATTCACTCGCGGATCATTGTTTTCATTAGGTACAAATATCACTTGATTCAACTCCCCTTCCACTATAATTCAATCACTAAATCTTTTTCAGCTAGAAGTACTGATACTTGATCACCTGCTGCTTTTTGAGCTTGTGCTTTCAGTTCTTCCAAAGAACCATGCTGCGGCAGATGGGTCAAAATCAGTTTTTTGACTCCAGCTGCTTTAGCCAGTTCCCCAGCCTCCTTTGATGTAAAATGTGCATGATGCTTTTCGTTACCTTCAAAAAGATAAGTGTCGGCTAAAAAAATATCTGCCTTTTCAGCAAAGGAAATAAACTCTTCCAAATAACCGGAATCGCCTGTGAAGACAAAAACCTTTCCTGTTTTTTCCTCAACAAATCGCATAGCATAACAAGGGACAGGATGAATGGTCTTCATGAACGTTACTAAAAATGGGCCCAACTTCAATTCCTCTGCTTCAAAATATGGAATTCCTTTGGAGACACCGTCCAGATCTAATGCTGAAAAATGTGAGGCATCCTCAGTATGTCCATAAATAGGTAAAACTGGAACAGGGACCTTTGCAGGATATAGTTGTCGGTAATACTGAAGAACCCCTAAATCTGCAATATGATCATGGTGGTAATGAGACAAAATAACTGCATCCAGTTCAAGGGGATCCATATGTTTTTCCAAATTGATCAATGTCGTACTTCCCGCGTCTAGCAACAAACGAAAGCCTTCAGCTTCCAATAAGTAGGAGCTGGTTCCCTGATCCTTGTATGGATAAGCACCCAGACAGCCTAAAACAGTGATTTTCATATTCTTGCCCTCCTGTTCCATAGTAGGCCCTGTCTGAAAAGCTTGTTCCCCTAATAGTTTTCAGACACGCCCAAATCAATAATTAAATGCTCAAATCTTTTTCATCACGTGCTTCATCATAAAAGCTTGCTAGTGCTACATGGTTGTAAGGGATGACCCACAATAACCCAATACCGATTGCTAATGCACCAACAATGTACCAGCCGACGAAAGACAATTCAAGAAAAACATACTGCTTGAAACGTCCCTTCATTAAATCTAATGCATATTTCAAACTAGTACCGACACCCCAGTCTGGATGATCGATCTTAGTCCAGACAGCAAATTGGAACACGCCGCTGATAAATAGCGAAAGCAACAATAACAGAATTGAGAATGCAAACAGAAACAGAGCAAAAATCACATCAGAAGCCATTTCATTTTGGTATTGTGTAATCGATACTGTATTAAACATCATCCCGAAATAAATGGTTGCTCCATACGTAATCAAAACCGGTAACAAGAAAATCAAGTTAGCCAGCAATTGTACAAAATATTGAACGAGGTTGATCAACAGCATAGGAACATAGTATTCGCCTTTAAAGATGGATAGTACCATCCCTACTTCAATTGAGCGTCCTCTTATAACTTGTAATGCTGCATTGTACAACCCATAAGTCAAGGCGAAGAAAATCAGATTACTCAACACAAAGCTGATAAATCGACCACCAGTACTGTCGCCAGCTACGCCTGTTGTGTTCCCCACCAAGGTACTGACAACTGTCTCAATCAACACGCTAACTAAAACGATCAGGGCCATTGTCCCCCATTTACCGGAAAGTGCCTTTCTGGCTCTCTCTCTGTGCATTGCATTTGTCATTTGATTATTCATAACTTTAAAACTCCTCTAATCTTCTTTTTTAATACTCTTTGATTTTGCGAACCGTTTCTTCATCCAGACGTTTGACAACTTCTGTAACTAGCTTGACTGTATTCAGATAATCATCCTCATGAATGATCGATGTATGAGAATGCAGGTAACGAACAGGAACAGTAATTGCCAAAGAAGGTACACCGTTTCTCGCTAAATGCATTTGTCCGGCATCTGTTCCACCACCCGCAATCACTGTGTATTGGAATGGGATATTGTTTTCTTCCGCTACTTTGATTACGAACTCCTTCAGTTTTTTATGAGGGATCATTGAAGCATCATAAATCAGTATTTGCGGCCCTTCACCCAATACAGAGTCTGCTTCCTCCGGCGTCATTCCCGGTGTATCTCCTGCCGTCCCCGTGTCCAATGCAAAAGAGATATCTGCATCCACTAAGTTTGCACTTGTTCGTGCCCCTCTAAGCCCAACCTCTTCTTGTGCATCACTTCCGGCAAATACAACATTGGGATGTCCGGAAGCCGCCAGATTTTCAAGAACCTTCAACGAAACAGCTGTTCCGACCCGATTATCCCACGCCTTAGCCAGCATAAATTTCGTGTCGTTCATTCTACGGTATTCGATATAAGGTGTAATCATATCTCCTGGTCTGATTCCCCACGCTTTAACCATCTCATCGCTTGAAGCACCAACATCAATGAACATATCTGACATTTCATATGGCTTGTTGCGTACTTCCGGAGTCAGTACATGAGGCGGTTTTGAGCCGATTACGCCATGAAAGATTTTTCCTTCAGTCGTCGTGATCTGTACCTGTTGTGCAAGCATGACCTGCCCCCACCAGCCACCAAGTGTCTGGAATTTGATAAAGCCTTTTTCTGTAATCTGTGTGACCATAAAGCCAACTTCATCCATATGTCCTGAAAAATAAATCTTAGGACCTTCTTTAGCACCCACTCGTTTAGCAATAATGCTACCCAACCCATCGTACATGATTTTATCAGCAAAAGGTTCTGCATGCTTTTTGAAAATAGCTCTTACCTCGTCTTCATTCCCCGGTACTCCATTTGCAGAGACCAACTCGACTAGTAATTCTTCTTCACGTTTATCCACAATAATAGCTCCTCTCAAAAATCTTATCTAAAGTATTATAACATTCATTTCTCATTTAAAAATAGTAAAAGCAACAGCCCCTCTGTTCACTCCCTATGCATAGTACCTCCAACAGCTGATTTCTCCTTTTGAAGTCAAGACCGTCACAACAAGTTGACCTTCACAATAAAAGAAATCCACCCAGTATTTCAGGTAGATTCCACCTTTTCTATAATCCAATAATAGATTCTTGAAGTTAGTACATAATAGACCATATAGATCAGTATGAGCAGACCACAGGAAATATACGCCAATCGATAGCCTGAGCTTGGAACCAGCTGATTGAACAAACGGACTGCAAAAAAGGCATGCAAAATCCCAAGAAACATAGGCAAAAAGAAAATGATCCGATTTTGCCGATAAACAAGCCGACGAATTTGCTTTTGCGGAATCCCCAATCGCTCAAGTAAACGATAGGTTCCTCGTTCTCTTTCAGCCTCGGCAAACTGTCGAACCATCAACACACTACCGGAGATGATCAGGGCAAAAATACCCAAAAACAGAACGATATAAATCAATGCACCTAAAAGCTTGCGGCTGTATACCAACTCTGTCGTGCGACTGGTATAATTCAATGTCCAGCTCTCACTTTCATTCCCAGACGCTTCACCTTCTGTCTTCTTCGGCTTCTCTGATACATATCCAGAGAGTCCCGCCTTCGCCTGATTCAATTCATAATACATTGGAAACTGCCATTCTTTAGCAAAATTTTGAGAAATCTGTTCTGCGATGGTGCTGTTTTGATCTTCTAGCACATTGAATGCCGTTAAACGGTAAGACACAGCATCCTTCACTTGGTCGAACAGCTTATCTGGTACAATCAACGTCGGACGATTATACCGGAGTAATGTATCTCCCAGATAGTCTGGAATAGTGTCAGTCACTTCGACCGTTATTCCTCCAAGTAATTGAAATACGGAATCATACTTCGCTATGGATTGCGTTCGTGGGGCCAATAGTACTGCCTGATTGTTTCCATTAAATGCAATAGTCTTCAAATAAGGATTGATTTGCTGATATTCTTTGTAATTTGTCAACGAAAGAATATTAATGGGTTCAAGAATTGTCATTTCTTCTTTGCTGAGATAATAACGGTACACTCCTCCAACAGCCTTAAAGTGCAACTCGACCGATTCGGTAACTGCCTTTTTCTGATCGATATGCGCCATTATAGGCTCATATAGAGCACTGTTAACGATAAAGTCTGTAGGATTCGTCGCATTGACATTATCCATACCCAAGGTGTAAAAAGATGCCGAACCGCCGATTATCCCCAATGAACAGGCAATAAATATGGTGATTGTGGTCAATGTATTGCTTCCCTTGTACAAATGCAACCGCGTATTTCCGGCAACCAGCATGGACAACCCTTGATAATAGCCCCCTTTTTTCCTAATAAATAAATGGATAAAAATATGAATCGTGTATTTAAAAATCAAATAGGTGCCAACCGCACAAAGACCAATCAAAACAAAGGGCAGCAGTAGAAACCCTAAGGTCCCAACAGTTTCATCAAATAAAAACGAAAGGACATTCATAGAAATAAAATAGCTGAACAGGATCAATGCGACCCCAACCGTACCTAGAGCTGCTTGTCGAACCGTCAATTGCTTGGCTTCAATGACCGGCTGATCCTCTTGCTTAAAAAAACCGGATAAACGATAGGAGTATATCAAATAACTGCTATGCAATGAAACAAAGAACAACAGCAATAGAAAAACGAGCACAGTATCTACTATAGAAGGGATCGAAAAATTTATCGAACTTTCCACATTTAAAACCATCACTTTAATCAAAATCATGGAAAACAGCTTCGAGAAAATAATACCGAAAAAAATGCCGATGATTAACGCGGCTATACCAAGACTATAAATTTCCGAAAAAAACAATCCCGCAATCTGTCTTTTCTTCATACCAATCAATTGATAAATACCAATTTCCTTTGCTCGTCGCATAAAGAAAAAACGATTGATCGTAAACATGAAGCTCAAGATCATTACCGCAATCAACAATGCGCCAAAGCTTAGAAATGCTTTCAGACTAACCTCACTACCAACACTTTTCAACAAAACCTTATCATAGGTAATTGCATTGAAGCTATAGTAGATGGCAACGGCAAAAATCATTCCTACCAGATAAACCACATAATGATAATATTGTGAACGAACACTTTTCCAAGAAAGCTTAGAAAGCATCAAATCGTTTGCCACCTCCGATCGTTGCCTGCATATCGATCACTTGATTGAAAAACTCTTCTCGCGGCCCTTGACGAACGACTTCTGAAAAGAATGCACCATCTTTGATAAAGATAATCCGATTGCAGTAGCTGGCAGTATAAGGATCATGTGTGACCATGATGATTGTTGCATCATCTTGTTGGTTGATATCCGTCATATACTGCAACAGCTCTGCGGCAGATTTAGAATCCAACGAGCCCGTCGGTTCATCTGCAAAGATAATTTTAGGCGCTGTAATCAATGCACGTGCAGCCGCAGCTCGCTGCTTTTGACCAATTGAAATGGCTGTGGGATAAGAGTCTAAGATCCCTTCAATATTCAAGATACCCGCTACTCTACTCAACCTCGTCTCCATTTCCTTCACCGATATATGGTCAACAGCCAGAGGAAATAAAATGTTGTCCTTTATATTCAGAGATTCCACAAGATTGAAGTCCTGAAAAATGAACCCAATTTCCTTCCTCCGAAAATCACTCAGCTGATTGCTTCTCATCTCCAGAATGCTTTTTCCATTTATTTTTACACTACCAGCCGAAGGGAGTTCTATTGTCGAAATAACATTTAAAAGGGTGGATTTCCCTGCACCGCTAGGACCCATGATTCCAACAAATTCTCCTTTCTCTACAGAGAAAGAGAGGTTATCCAAAACAGTGGCCTTGTTTAGTAGATACCCATAAGATTTACTAATATGTTGAACATCAATAATTTTTTTCATTACTTCTCCGCCTATCGCATGTATTGCTTTTATTTTACCAATATTTTTTGCTACTGAACATTTTTTCGTATGTTTGCATCTATCACTTTTGTAAGAACATCTATTTTTGAACATTTATTCACATAATTATTGTCGAAATACAAACAATATCGCATGAATTTATTTATTTTCCTAAGTAGTTCAACTAAAAATAGCAGAATGTCATCAATCCATTTTCTTGCTCGGAATTCTCAAAAAATTAATTTTGTCATTGAATGTATTTCAACAGTTTTTTTTCAACATGACGAATTCTTTCAAACCTTTATAAGACTTGTTTTCATAGTATTTTCAGGAAGACTACACACAATATATAGATGTTTTTCGCTGTTTTTTTTAAAAAATAACACTATATATAGGTTGAAAGAAAAAAGGAATTGTTTTATGATAGATGAGGAATAAGTCATCGAGGAGTTGGGAAATTTATGATGGAAATAGGACAAAAAGATTCATTAAGTAGTACTGCTTCATCTCTATACGATATCAAGATTATCAAAAGAGATGGGCGATTGGTTGATTTTGATGACCAAAAAATCTATGATGCTTTGATCAAAGCTGAACAAAAAATTCATGGAAGACTGGAACCTTTGGCACATGAACGTATCCAAGAAATTGTTGAACGTGTCGATCAGGAAATTTCAGAACGTTTTACTTCTAATGTAAAGATTTATGAAATTCAAAACGTGGTTGAACACATCCTATTGGAAAGAAACGAATACGCACTTGCAGAAGAATACATCAATTACCGTACTCGTCGTGACTTCGAGCGAAGCAAAGCAACCGATATCAACTTTACTATCGGTAAGCTATTAAACAAAGATCAAACAGTGGTCAACGAAAATGCCAACAAAGACAGTGATGTTTTTAACACGCAAAGAGACTTGACTGCGGGGATCGTTGGTAAATCAATCGGCCTGAAAATGCTGCCGGCTCATGTAGCAAACGCCCATCAAAAGGGGGATATCCATTACCATGATTTGGATTATCATCCGTATACACCAATGACTAACTGTTGTTTGATCGACTTTAAAGGGATGTTAAACAATGGGTTTAAAATCGGCAATGCCGAAGTGGAGTCTCCAAAATCAATTCAAACAGCCACGGCACAAATCTCACAGATTATCGCTAATGTGGCTTCCAGTCAATACGGCGGTTGTTCTGCTGACCGTGTCGATGAGCTATTGGCTCCATTTGCCGAATTGAACTATTTCAAACACCTAGAGGATGCGAGAGAATGGATCGATGGTGAAGAACGTCAGGAAGAATACGCAAAAGCAAAAACTAGAAAAGATATCTATGATGCGATGCAAAGTCTGGAATATGAAATCAATACATTGTTTACTTCAAATGGACAAACACCATTCACTTCTCTTGGTTTTGGTCTTGGAACAAGCTGGTTTGAACGTGAAATCCAAAAAGCGATTTTACAAATCAGAATCAACGGTCTAGGTAGCGAAAAACGTACAGCTATTTTTCCAAAACTGATTTTCACACTGAGAAGAGGCGTGAACCTGAATGCTGAAGACCCTAACTATGATGTGAAACAGTTAGCATTAGAGTGTGCAACAAAAAGAATGTATCCAGATGTTTTGAGCTATGATAAATTGATCGAACTGACAGGAAGCTTCAAAGTTCCAATGGGTTGTCGTTCCTTCCTACAAGGCTGGAAGGATGAAGATGGCGAAGAAATCAACGTTGGTCGAATGAACCTTGGGGTAGTCACATTAAACCTGCCAAGAATTGCATTGGAGTCACAAGGTAATATTGATAAATTCTGGTCCTTATTAGAAGAACGTCTGGAAATCATGAAGGATGCATTGGTCTATCGTGTAGAACGCTGTAAAGAAGCAACCCCTGCGAACGCACCAATTCTTTATATGTATGGTGCCTTTGGAAAACGTTTATCAAGAAAAGATTCAGTCAATGAGCTGTTTAAAAACAAACGGGCAACCGTTTCTATGGGTTATATCGGTCTTTACGAAGTTGCTGCGGCTTTCTTCGGTGGCGAATGGGAAAACAATCCAGAAGCGAAAGAGCTGACTCTTGATATTCTAAAATTCTTGAAAGCACACGCAGACGAATGGGGCAATAATTATGGCTATCATTTCAGTGTCTATTCGACACCTAGTGAAAGCTTAACAGACCGCTTCTGCCGTCTTGATACAGAAAAATTTGGCTCTGTTGAAAATATCACTGATAAGGACTATTACACAAATAGCTTCCATTATGATGTACGTAAAAATCCTACACCGTTTGAAAAACTGGACTTTGAAAAAGATTACGCGCAGTACACTTCCGGTGGTTTCATTCACTATTGTGAATACCCTGTGTTGCAGCAAAATCCGAAAGCTCTCGAATCTGTTTGGGATTATGCCTACGATCGTATTGGCTACCTAGGAACGAACACACCAATCGACCACTGCTATGAATGCGATTTTGAAGGTGATTTCCAACCAACAGAACGTGGTTTTGAATGTCCGCAATGTGGCAACCATGATCCAAAATCATGTGATGTTGTAAAAAGAACATGTGGTTATTTAGGAAATCCACAAGCACGTCCGATGGTTCATGGACGACATAAAGAAATTTCCTCTCGTGTGAAACATATGAAATAAAACAATGTTGGGACAAAACCTCTTCTAGCTTCCAAGGTCGTAGCGAAGCGAGACCCGTAGGCGCAGAAGCAGTTTTTGTCCCACTATTTTTTCAGCCTTGTGGGATGAGGAATTTTTTCTTTCCCTTTTCCATAGGACAGGAATCTTAAAGAAAAGTCGCGAATGCTTCTCTCGGCTTGTCTTTATCATGCATTATCATTGTATAGAACTGAATAAATGGTGTACCCAAAGCAGCTACTTGATGCTTGTAGCTAAGCGCTTTTGTCATACCCTCATACCAAGAAGCAATAAACGCGGAAGCCTCCCTCTTTTGATTAGAAGACTTCCCCTGGACTCTCAAATTTTCTTGCATCATTTTTGTGTAAAGAGAGTCAATGAAAGGATGATCACGCAATGAACAATCCGCACCCAAAAGAATGGCGCGCACAAGATTATAGTCAAAACTATATTGCAGATTACAAAGCATTCAACTTTGTTGACGGAGAAGGTGTTCGAAATAGCCTTTACGTCAGTGGTTGCCTGTTTGCCTGCGAAGGATGCTTTAATAAAGCTGTCCAAAATTTTCGTTATGGCAAACCTTTCACACAAGAGTTGGAAGACACAATCATCGAAGATTTGTCACACGATTATGTCCAAGGAATGACCCTCCTTGGTGGAGAGCCTTTTTTAAATACCGAAGTATGTCTGAAGGTCGTTGACCGCATTCATCAAGTATTCGGTGATAAAAAGGATATCTGGTCATGGACCGGTTACACCTTTGAAGAGCTGTTATTGGAAACACCGGATAAGCTTGAGCTGCTTGATAAAATTGACGTTTTAGTAGATGGACGTTTTGAACTAAGCAAGCGCAACCTTAACCTGCAATTCAGAGGCAGCAGCAATCAACGGATCATTGATGTAAAAAAATCGCTGGCCATAGGCGAAGCCGTGATTTGGGATAAGTGTCATGATGCCGAAACCTCTTACGAACAAATCAAAAAATCCGAGCTGATTTAAGCTCGGATTTTTTTCAAACAAAGTTCTTATTATGTTAGTAAGTAATACATACTGTCTTCTAGTTACTCACACTTCTTTTCAAAAATTATTGAGTGACTGTCCTCAGCATATCGCTTCTTTCCTTTTTTTCTAAACCCGCATTTTTCGTAAAACTGGTGGTTACTTACTGAATAATCCGGTGTTTCCAGTACCCACGTTTTGCACGCTACCTGCTTTTCTATCAGCTGCCAGGCCATTGTACCAAAGCCTTGACCGATGTATTCTGGGAACAAACAGAATTTTTCTACAGTTCCTGTCATTCCCTCTATACAAAAGCTAAGACAGCCGATCCGCTGCTGGTCTGCTACAATGATATAGTTCGTCAGCCCAACTGTTGACAGCATCTTCTCAGCTAATGTTCCATCATTATATCCCGGCGGGCCGTCTTCCTCTGTATCCGTTCGATGGCGAGCTGTATCGAAATTGAAAGCCACTATCATTACTTCAGTCAACCACTCTTTATCTAACGCCATTGCTTTTTCAAAATGCAACCCCATATTTTTTACTCCTTCTATCCTCGTCATTTTATCTAAGGACTATGTATCTTCTGATTCTTGATAATCCACTTTTTCCCATAAAGGCAAAGTGATGTTCTCATAAGTTAACGGATCCAACGTGGTCAAAGTAATCCCCAACAATCGAATGCCTTTTTCCAAGCCTCCAACTTCTTCCCAAATAAGTTTTGCCTGATAGAAAAGCTCTTCTTTTGCCAAAATGTAATTAGGTAATGTTTTCCTTTTAGTAATCGTCGAATAATCTGTATAACGAACCTTCAATACAATTGTTTTCCCATGTCTCTGTACGCGTCGAAGAGACTGCTCCACCTTGTCTGCTAATATCCGCAACTGTGTAGTCACTTCATTTTCCGTTGCCAAA
Organism: Enterococcus sp. 9E7_DIV0242; assembly: GCF_002140975.2. Taxonomy (NCBI): domain Bacteria; kingdom Bacillati; phylum Bacillota; class Bacilli; order Lactobacillales; family Enterococcaceae; genus Enterococcus; species Candidatus Enterococcus clewellii. Next base: position 3,973,932 of record NZ_CP147247.1, on the reverse strand, counting down.
GGTGTGCCATATGTATGCTCTTTACCGACTGACTTTCGATCTCTCGTGATGTTGACTGGCGAATCATGAATACCTCGTACCTTCCTGTATAAAGAATAACCCATTTTACCGAAATGACGGATCAAAGCCATTTCATCCATATTATACAAATCTTCACCAGTGTAAATCCCCAGCTCATTCATTTTAGGAACCGTCTTCTTGCCAATCCCATGAAATTTCTCGATAGGAAGTGCCTTTAAAAATCCTTCTGCTTCATCCGGCAGAATCACGGTCAATCCTTTAGGCTTTTGAAAATCAGAAGCTAGCTTCGCTAAGAATTTATTATAACTGACACCGGCAGAACAAGTCAGCTGCAGCTCTATCCAAATATCGTGTTGGATCAGCTTCGCAATTTTGATTGCAGATTTGCTGTTGATTTTATTCTCTGTTACATCTAAATAAGCTTCATCAATTGAGACAGGCTCAATAATATCTGTATACCGTCGAAAAATCTTTCGAATCTGCTGAGATATCTCCGTATACTTCTGATGATTCCCTTCTTTGAATATCGCTTCAGGACAAAGCTCGAATGCTTTTAGTGCACTCATTGCAGAATGGATCCCATACTTTCTCGCCTCATAGTTTGCCGTAGTAACAACGCCTCGTCCTCCTGTATCACTGGGATGACGCGCAATAACTAAAGGGTGACCGACAAGCTCCGGATGATCCCGCTCTTCTACAGAAGCAAAAAAAGCGTCCATATCGATATGAATAATTTTTCTTGACGTATCTTTTTTTAATGGAAATCGCAATTCACTCATCTTTCCTGCCTCCCTTACCTTCTATTATAAACGAACATTTGTTCATATTCAATCTAGTCGAACTTTAACTATGAGCATCACGAAAGGCGGAATGAGCTTGAACAGCTTACGTACAATAAGACTGAAATTATGGAACATCTATAATGATTTAGTCCAAGAATTACAATTAGTTATAAATAAAAAAGCAGAGTATAGGTCACACAGGCCCATACTCCACTAACTAAAAGCTATTCAAAAAGCATTTTGTCTTTAACAAAGCTGGTGTGCCTCACGGTAATTCTCCGTTCATTAAGCAATAATCCACAAGTCTATTGCACTCTTCAGCTTGTTCTTTTAGAAGTCTAACAGCTTCAACGAACCTTGATAAATTCCAACAGTCCACTTCGCCTTCAATTGATTTTCACCGATAGCTTTCAATGAATCCAAGGGTAAATTGTAGACCGCTTCTTTTGCAAATAACCCTTTTGCCTTTATATCAAACGATCCAGCAGCCTCGTTATTCACCTCATAATTTACCGTCACTGCCGCACTATTCTTGTTAGAAAACGTCAATGTAGCAGTGTTTTTCGCTTCGTCTCTCGTTTTCACACTTACCGTGATATCCGATAATGAAGCAATACCGATATTTTGCGAAATCGTCGTCACATTATCTGTTCGTCCAAACTCATAGACTGCGGCTATTTTCTTATCAGCCAATGCTTGCGGTTTACCATCAACTACTTCCGGATACACCGGAGCACTTTCAGAAACACCTAGATAGATCGGTTGACCATAAGGCAATTTGTCTAATTTATATTCGCCAAGTAATCCGGGAGATGTTGTCTGCGCTAAAATAGTTCCACTTTCATCATAAGCCGTTACTGTTACAGCTTTCAAAAATTCAAGGGTTCCTTTTTTCCCATCCAAGTTCGTATCTGTAAATACTTGACCTGTAATTGCTGCATATTCTTTGATACCAAAGAAAAATTGGTTTGTTTTCTTGAATTGCAATCCTGTCAGGTCATACGCATGCCCAAAGTAATTGACTTTGACAAAACGTGTTGCTGGCAGCTGATCGATCAAATGGCCGAGTTTTCGTAATTTTTCTGTCGATTCATAAATCGTCGCTGCATTTTCTTCACCTAATAAGGAAGCATAATCAATTTTATCAAACTCATTCGCAATTTGCGGCAAGAGCTGTGCCAATAACTTGATATATCGATTATCAGAATTTGTATCGATATCTCCAGTTGAAACCAATTCCGGATGATCCAAAATACCAGTAATATCCTTCCCTTGAATGATATCCAAAATTGCGGAAATCTTGGCTGTATTTTCCAACATTCCTGATAACGTTAAATTAAATGGTGAACGAATCATCACATAAAACCCAGATTCAACATCAGGCATATTGATGATTTCTCCATTTTTTGTTGTTCTCAAATATATCGAATTTGCAATATCAACGTTTCCATTAACAGCATTCAACAATAATGAAGGAAGATCAATAGAAGCCAATTCACCTGACTTCAATACATTAGATAGACGTCTAAGATCTAAAATAATCATTGTTTTTCCATTGACGATTTCCTCATCTGCATTCATCACACCATCCCAGTTGACATCGCCAAATGGCAGGATGTTCAAAGAAGTCGCTCTTCTCAACGATAGCTTTGTCGTATAAACCAATTGTAGTTTTTTATCCACATTGACCTGAACGATTCCCGGAATCCTTTGACCATACGCATCACTTACATTGTTTTCAGATATTGTCGGAGTGTATCCTTCGTTTTGATCATAGCGTAAATAATAGCTGCCTTTTTCAAGCTTGGAAAAGCTGAATATGCCTAATCCGTTGGTTGTAACTGTTCGTAACATATTTCGGCTATTTTGAGCATCCTCCAAATTCTGATAAAGCACTACTTTTTGCTCTGCCAACCCAACTTCCAATTTACTTAACTCTTGTACACCATTTCCATTGATATCATGATATACAGAACCTGTGATTGTATTGTTTGCAGCCGCCTCTGTTTCCAATGTATCTAGACTAACTGCTGTCCCCAATAAACAAACAATCATCACTAACCACTTTTTCATCCCCATGTTTCATCCTCCTAAAAAACAATTATTCAATCTTAAATTTACATTATTTCATCCAAAAAGTCTATCTGAATTTTATGTTTTTTTTCACAAAATTGAAATACCTAATAAAAAAACCTTATTTCTTACTCAACTGACGATTCCTGTTTGTTCGACAGTTAGATAAGAAATAAGGGTATTTATATATTTAGTTTTAACACATGATAGCTGCTCTACAATTACTCTTCGTCTTGATCAACATCTCTTATATAGCAAATTTTCTATAGACTCAAATCGCTTGAGTTCCACGTTCTCTCGTACGAATTCGGACAGCTTCTTCAATAGGGTATACAAATATTTTCCCATCACCGACTTCCTCTGTCTGGCAAATATCCAGAATACGCGCGATAATATCCTCCACTTGCTCATCCTTTACTATGAAACTGACCATCACTTTCGGCAAAAGGGTGGTAATAACTTCTTGTCCACGCACATATTCTTTCAGGCCTTTTTGCTTCCCACAGCCTAAAACCTGCATCACTGTCATGCCGCTGATTTCCACTTCACGATCGATTGCATCCTTTAATTCCTCCAGCATATCTTGCTGAATAATCGCCTCTATTTTTTTCATTGTTTCCCTCTTTTCTGTCTGAGCTTGTCATGAGTGAATACTTCTCTATCACAACGCTCCATTCAATAGTCGTTCTCCAAAAAAGTGCTGTGTTAAGTCCTTTCTACGAATCCAACCCCATAAAGGTCGGGTACGCCGTCTCATCATGCTCGATCCGGTCCATTCCAAGCGCTTCTTCTTTCGGTGTCACCCGAATTGGCATAACTAATTGAATTGCCTTAATGATAATAAAACTTGCCAGACCTGCAAATACGAGTGTAAACAAGATGCTTTCCAACTGAGCAATAAAAAGTTGTGTTTCTCCATAAATCAAGCCTGTCTTACCACCAACAGAAGCATCTGCAAAAACACCCGTCATGATGCCGCCGAATATCCCACCTATACCATGGCAACCAAAAGCATCCAACGCGTCATCGAAGCCAAACCGATGCTTGATAACAGAGATAAAATAGTAGCAAAATGGACTGACTAAAGCACCGATTACCAGTGAACTCCAAAGAGAAACAAAGCCTGCACCAGGTGTAATCGCGACCAGACCGACAACAGCACCGGTACATGCCCCAACAACAGTCGGTTTTCCATTGATCAGCTTTTCAATCAACATCCAAGAAAGCATTGCACTTGCAGCTGCTGTATTTGTGGTCAACAACGCATGAACGGCTAATCCATTTGGTGCTAAGGCTGAACCTGCGTTGAAGCCAAACCAGCCGAACCACAACAAACCCGCACCTAAAACAACAAAAGGAATATTATGCGGACGATACTCTGTTTGTCTATATTCACGTCGTCTGCCCAATACAATTGCTAATACCAAACCGGATATCCCGGAGCTGATATGGACAACATTTCCTCCGGCAAAATCGACGGAGCCAATCGCATCTAAAAATCCGCCCCCCCAAACCATATGAGCCATCGGATAATATACGACGATTGACCAAATAGCGATAAAAAGAAAAATAGCTGAGAAACGCATTCTTCCAACGACAGAGCCAGTAATAATTGCTGTTGTGATCAATGCAAACATCATTTGAAATGCCGCAAACAGCCCTTCTGGAATTCCTTCTCCTTCTGTCATTGAAACATTGTTAAAAAAGAGCTTATCAAAATTCCCAACAAACGATTCCTCTCCACTGAAAGATAAGGAATAGCCTAACCCAATCCATAAAACAGAAGCTAACCCCATTACACAAATGACCATCATCATGGTATTAAGAATATTTTTTCTTCTTTCCAGCCCTCCATAAAAGAATGCCAGTGCAGGAGTCATTAAAAACACCATTGCTGTACAAATAATAATAAATGCTACGCTTGCCATATCCATTGCCCGATCCCTCCAATTTCAATTTATAATCAACCTTCACTTTGATTATGTTAGATATCCTAACATATTTTTTGTATAACCACTAGAGAAAACCATTTATTTTTCAAAATTTTCTGAATTTAATGACTATTCACGTGATATAAACTAACATTCGCATGATTTAAGAAATGAGTTATAGATGTAAAAGCTAAGAAAACTCCTAAAGCAAGACCCTTATATTATAAAAAAACTATCCATCAATCGCTCTATCGGGATTTCTTCACTTTACATTCTTACAAACCCTAATAGTCAAAAGAAGACCTCTGATTAAGCTTCCCTAGCCAATCAAAGATCTCCTTCTATTCATTCGTTGAGTTGTTCACTTGAAGCATGCCTTTTCCTTTGTACCTATGCAAAGTTCACTCTGTATGATAGACCTTATACACTTCCTGTTTTTTTACGCCTCGCACTTTGGCAGCTTCCTTAATTGCCTCTTTTGAAGTCATACCCGTAGCAATCAGCTGATCCACATGTTCGATAATCGAGTCAGGAAATGAGATTGGCTCATTTTCCGGTTGACCACCAGAAATAATCAAGCAGCATTCCCCTTTGATTGTATGCTCTGCAAGATAAGTCACTAGCTCTGCAATCGTACCACGCAAATATTCTTCATGTAGCTTTGTTAATTCTCGACACAGCACAGCCTGTCTTTCTTCCCCATAAATAGGCATCATATTTTTCAGTGTTGCCGCTACTCTATGCGGCGATTCATAAAAAATCTGAGTTGGAGGCAACTGGCTGATTTCTTCAAAAATAGCTTGCTGCTCTTTCGCCTTTCTCGGTAAGAACCCATAAAAGGTAAATGGCTGAGGAAGAATCCCTGATGCAATCAATGCGGTAATCCCGGCTGACGCTCCAGGTAATGCAATCACATCAATGTCACTTTTAATACAAGCAAGAACTAATTCATGTCCGGGATCGCTAATCGAAGGCATCCCTGCATCACTGACCTGTGCAAGCGTTTCGCCATTATTTAGTCGTTCAATCAATTGGGGGATTCGCTCTTTATAATTATGCTCATGGAAGCTGATCTGAGGCGTTTCAATGTCAAAATGCGTCAATAATTTCTTGGTGTTTCGTGTGTCTTCACTAGCAATTAGATCTGCTTCTTTGAGCTGACGAATACAGCGAAATGTCATATCTTCAAGATTCCCTATTGGCGTCGGTACTAAGTATAACTTTCCTTGAATCCCATCTATATAGCTCTTTTGCTTCTGCATCATTACCCTCCTGTTCTATTCCTTCATTACAAACAAAAGAACAGAAGCTGCCTCCAAGAAATAAGTTGAACACCGAAATATATATGAAATAAATTTTGGCTATTCTGCTTTATTTCTTGAAGCACAATGCTTCTGTCCCGATTTTTTACTATTGGTTATCTCGTACGTTCTCCGTAAATAACATCCAGACAAAACGCACATTCCTCGTCATTTTCTCTGCGAGAGCCGTATAAAATATTACATACATGGAAGCCCTCTTCATACAATTTTTCAAGATTCATACGCGATTTTGATAATTCCTGCTTGGAAGAATCCTCAGATTCTTGCGAAAGCTGGTTCAATTCCTGCAGATGTTCTCTTAGTCGCTGATTTTCAATCTCCAATGTTGTATTCTTTTCAACAAGCTCATGAAGTCCTTCTTTCATTTCAGCTAAGCGAAGTAAGGTTTCTCTTAACTCCACTTCCAATGAACTAAAACCGTCATACAGGGATCGTTTATCCATATCAATCACCCTTCTCTGCAGCAGCTTGTTGCATCGCTTCCTTTATTTCTTCGTACTCATATTCGACTGGTGTTTCGCGGCCAAACAAACGAACTCTGACAATCCGACTCAGAAGGTTCAAGCCAATAACCTTTCCTTTGCCATCCGGTGTCACAACCTCTTTTCCATAATCAGGCAGTTCTTTTTTCGCTGCTTCGTATTCATCGTTTTCATATTTCAGACAACACATCAAGCGGCCACATAAGCCGGAAATCTTGATTGGGTTCAACGATAGACCTTGATCCTTTGCCATTTTAATAGAAACGGGAACAAAATCACCTAAGAAAGTAGAACAACAAAGCTGGCGACCACAAGGACCAATTCCACCAAGAATCTTGGCTTCATCTCTTACACCAATCTGGCGTAATTCGATTCTAGTCCTGAATATAGCGGCCAGGTCTTTGACCAATTCACGGAAATCAATGCGTCCATCCGCAGTAAAATAGAAAATCATTTTACTTCTGTCAAAGGTATATTCTACGCGTATCAGCTTCATTTCCAGCTGATGCTCACTGATTTTTTCTTTTGCAGTTGAAAAAGCGGCTGCCGCATCTTCCACGTTCTTCTGTTCTTTTTCTAAATCCTTGGAAGTTGCTTTATTTAAAATCGGTTTTAACTCTTCGGGTAAATCCTCAGGGTCAATAGATTTCTTCGGTATAGCTACAGTCGCAATTTGCTTGGACTGTTGAGACTCTACGAGGACTTTTTCTTCATAGACATACTCTGCCTTACCTGGAGAAAAGTAATATATATGTCCGGCATCTCTAAAACGAACGCCTACTACTTCAACCATTATTATCCTCCTATAGCTAATTTAGGGTGTATCATTCGTATGACAAGTTGTTCGCAAACACTTTGCCAGCTAACATTTGCCTCCCATTTCTGGTAGGCTGTCAGAATTACTTCTACTCGTCCAGCAGTCTTTCTGAGTTCAGACTTCAATCTTCCTTCTGAAACCTGATGTGCAAGCAGCTGACGATAATAAGCCAACAGCAAATCAAACGCTAGTTTCTGCTGATCCTTTTCCTTGAACACCTTCATCATTCTTTTTTGTACATAAATAAACGCTTGAAGGTCATCCTTTTCAAGATAATCAAACCACTGCTTGATGATTTCCCTAGCCTCATTAAACCATTCATCACGCGAGATTTCAACCGCTTTAGTCAAACTATTTGTCAATGCTGCTAAAAGAATCGCTGTTTTCTCACCGATCCCTTCATCTTTTAATAAAGACACCATTTTTTTCCGATCTAATGGCTGAAAATGAAGAACCTGACAGCGTGACTGAATAGTCGGAAGAATCTTCCCAATCGATGCCGTTTCAAGAATTGCAACGACCTTTCCCTCCGGCTCTTCTAAAAATTTTAAAAGACTATTGGCAGCACCAATACTCATTTTTTCTGCTTGTTCAATGATAAACACTTTTTGCTGTGTTTCCATCCCACTTTTACTATACTCCGTTTTCAATTGACGAATCTGATCCACCTTGATCGTTTGCCCATCCGGTCGGACAAACAAAACATCTGGATGTTCATTTTCATTGATACGGGTACAATTGACACAATGATTGCATGGGTTTCCTTCTATTATATCAAGGCAAAAAATACGTTTTGTCAGCCACAAAGCAAAAGCACGCTTTCCGGTACCTGTATCCCCTTCAAAAAGATAAGCATGGGCAATACGACCATGCTCAAAGCTCTTTTGAAGCTGTTTATATAGTAAGGGCTGCTGTTGTTCCAGCTGCTTATACTCTTCCATACTCAATACTGATGGAACCCTTCTACCGGTAGAACAAAGACAGTGGCGCCTCCGACTTCAACTTCTACAGGATAAGGAACCTGACCTTCCATGGTAAGATCCAACGTTACAGGGGCTGAAACATACTGTTTCCGTGATTCGCAAGTCTTTTTGATCAGCTCAAGCGCTTCTTCCACTCGATCATCGTCAATCCCGATAATGAACGTACTATTTCCGGCCTTCAAAAAGCCACCCGTTGAAGATAACTTCGTTGCTCGAATATTTGCATCAATAAACTCATTTGCTAAACGATTGCTGTCTTTGTCTTGAACGATTGCTAGAATAATTTTCATAGGACATCACCTTTCTAGTTTCTGAAATAATTAGGGTAACGCTCAACAATTGCTTTAAAAGTTGCTTCGACAACTGATTCTAAACTCATCCGTGCATCAATCTTTTCAATTCTTTGCGGATTTTCTTCCACTATACGCAAATACTCATGACGTACTCGCTGGTGAAATTCCAACCCTTCAGAGTCTAATCGATCATATTGATTTTTTCTGTGATTTTGGATACGTTGCAAGCCGGTATCTGAATCAACATCCAGGTAAACCGTGAAATCGGGAACCGTCCCTTCTATTGCAAACTCATTGATCTCAGCTATCGGCTTCACTCCAATTTTTCGTCCGGCTCCCTGATAAGCAAGAGAGCTATCTACAAAACGGTCACACAAAACAATGCTGCCTTCCTCAAGTGCAGGAAATACTTTCTCCACTAAATGTTGTCTTCGCGCTGCTGCATAAAGCAACGCCTCTGTTCGTTCATCCATCTCTGTATTTTTTGGATCTAAGATGATCTGACGAATCTTTTCTGCAATCGGAATCCCTCCAGGTTCCCGAGTTTTCACTATTTTCTGCGTTGCTGCAAGTGCCAGTTTAGGATATAGCTCCTCCAATACACTTGTTTTTCCTGCACCATCTGGGCCTTCTATTGTTATAAATAATCCTTGCAAAATATTTCTGCCTCCATACTCTCTTTAACTATCAACTCTCAAAGCTGATTTAATAAGTTTATTTTACTTGAAAAGGGGAGCTCTGTCTAATATACCAATCACAGCTCTCTACGTCCCTCTACTGCTTTTAATAAGGTAACTTCATCCGCATACTCAATATCACTACCAACTGACAAGCCATGTGCTAATCGAGTGACCTTGATTCCCGCCGGTTTGATCAAACGAGACAAGTACATCGCTGTCGCTTCTCCCTCAGTCGTCGCATTCGTTGCAATAATGACCTCCTGAACTTCATCATCATGAAGTCGTTGAATCAATGAAGGGATGTTTATATCCTCTGGACCCGTTCCTTCCATTGGCGAAAGAACACCATGCAGTACATGGTACAACCCGTGATATTCTCTGACCTTCTCCAACGCCATCACATCTTTTGATTCTTCAACAACTAAAATTGTACTACGATCACGCGTCTGGTCTTTACAGATATCGCAAGGGTCTTCCTCTGTAATATTGCCGCAGACACTGCAAAAATGTAAATCTCTCTTCACACTAATCAATGACTTAGCGAAGGTATTGACATCTTCTTCCTTCATATCTATCGTATAAAAAGCTAAACGAGTTGCCGTCTTTTGTCCAATACCGGGTAGCTTCATATAGCTTTCAATCAATCTGGCAATTGGTTCTGGATATTGCATATTTCTCTATACTTCCTTTCGTAACATATAATGGTAACAATATTATTTCAAACCATCTATCAGTCAATTTCTTTTTAGCTACAGTCTCCATTTTAACATATTCCTGTTAACAAAAACAAAAAGCATTAACGGATTTTTCTGTTGATAATGCTTTCATTTTTTCATCTTGCTCTTCTTCATACCAAACCTTCAAAAAAACAGTAATGACCCTGCCAGTCTTTTGCCATTCTTCCATCTCACTTTTAATTGGGATATTTCAACTCGCGTGTATAAAAAGAGCTTGGGCATTTTCTGCCCCAAGCTCATGACTCTCTTATTCTTATTTTAATTGTCTTCGTTTTTAGAATCTTGCGGTTCTTCTTTTAATTCTGTTTCGGTATGGAGAGAAAAACCAAAACCCTTCTGTTCATCACTAAAGCTAAACTGACTCAAGAGAGAGGAATCCTCTGAGTCTTCTTCAACTACTTTTTTTTCTTTCGTAGAAGTTACAGATGCTTCTGCATCAGACAGCTCTGTGGAGGTTTCTTCTACTGATTCTTCTGCTGTATTTGAAGCGGTTGGGTTCTCTAGCTCCAGTTCCACTGAAGCATTTAGCGGTGCATCATCTGCCCCTTTAGTCTTCGTTTCGAAATCAGCATTGCTTGTGCCGCTTGTCGTCACCTGATAGAATAGATCGCCTTTTCGTTTCCTTAAAACAAACAGATAACCACCAAAGAGAAGCACACTCCCAACGGTTAGTAGGGTGCCGCTTGTCAAGCCAGGTGGCAGATAGACAAATTCTACCGTATGGGTCCCGGCTGGAATCTTTACGGTTAAAAAGGCATCCTTGAAACGTGGAATCTCTGCCTGCTTCCCATCTACAGAGACTGTCCAGCCCTGATCATAAGGAATCGTAGTAAACAGCACCTGCTCTTCGTTCGTTACCACCTCAGCCTTTGCTGTACGTCCAGAGACTGTGAAAGCAACGCCCTTTTGCTGAATCGATGAAGCGGCCTCTTCAAACAAGTCAAGATCCAACAAAGCAATATCCGGTGTCAAGAAACTGAATACCGTACTACCTGTTAGCGTTGCTGAAAATTCTACAAGTGTCTCTTCTTCATACATCCCCAAATCGTAGTATTGACCCGTCATGTTGATTCGGGTCTTTTGGCTGGTCCCATTGACCTTCAGCTCAATGTTCGCCGTACCCAGATCATCGTAATTGTAAGGGGCTAAACTAAGATAGGCCTGTTTTCCTGCCGGAATCACAGCTTCCCAAGTGACGATTTTTTTTGAATATTTCTCTTCATCTTTTGCCCGATAGGTAACCAACCCTTCAGATTTTTCCAGCTTTACATTATCCAGCTCGACTAATTCCGGCTCCATAAACGTATAGTACTCAAAATCTTTTTCCGCTAATTGGTTGAACAGAGAGGTCTGACTCCGCACTTTTCCTTCCTCATAGACCTGTTCATTCGTCAATACACCTAGTGGCATCGCGTATGTATTACTATAGAGCGCATACTCGCCGCTTTCCGCCTGTTTAGTAAATCCGAACTTATGCATGTCTTCTTTTGTCAGGTTGTACTTGATTCCTGAAATAACATCCATTAATAAGGTGTTGTTTAGATAATTGATCTGTAGATTCGTTCCCCAGGAACGATAGCCCAGATCATTTAGATAGGACAAGGAATGACGGTTACGAATCGAAGAAAACATGCCAACTCCACTATAGCCATAGGCTAAACTGTCATTTTTTGTAACAGGATCCAAGGTCTCCATTCGATAAAACGAGGCGTTCTCTTCCTTCGTCTGATCGACTAGCGTTTTGATGTCCGAATAAGAACCGTTGTACTTCGCCACCGTTGGATAGGACCACTCCCCTTCAATACCAGAAAAAATACTATAGGCATTGATGCCGCTCTCTATACTAATAACAAGAACAAAGAGCAGGCCTAACCATTTTGTAGGACGCTTCTTCTGTAAGAACAAGAGACCTAAATAACCAAAGCTCAGAACCACTGTCACCCCAAAGGACAACAAGGTCACATAGTGATACGAACCGCTATAGGAACCGACTAATTTGACCCCGGTAAACAGTAAAACGAGCACCAACACGATATTCAATAGCCGATCGATTCCCTGTTTGTCCAGTCGCTCCCAGCCGTAACCGGCTAAGGCAATCACTAGAAAAGAAAAGCCGAAGCTATAACGAAACGGAAACATGTTCGGCGTGTGCAGACCATGCCAGAACAGATTCAACGGCTCCAAGTAGAAGCTGAGAATCAGAACAGCGAATAAACCGCCATAAACCAACTTCTCTCGTTTCGTGGTCTGTTTACTGACAAAGAAATACAGACAGAGGATCAAAGACAGTAACCCAACAAATACAAAAGGGACTGCCCCAAACATCGTCGTATCATAGACCCCTACGAAATTCTTGGCAATCAGGTCCAATGGACCGGTGCCATCGGTCAAGATTGTTTGTACCTTCGACATCGCTTCCCCATTGTTTTTCAAATCCAGAATGGTGGGCAACAACATCGCCATGGATGCCCCACCTGCTAATAAGGAGGTCGTCAGATACATAACGATCGGCTGTTTTCGTTGCCCTTTTTGCAACAATAGTGCTCGTGCACAGAAATAAAGAAACGTAAAGAGCCCGGCCATGAAAGCCATATAGAAGTTGGAAATAAATAACAAGACATAACTAACAAACAACAGTGTTGGTTTTCGTTTCTCCAGGATCCGATGAATCCCCAGGATGATCAATGGCAAATAAATGAAGGTATCTAACCACATCACCATCTCTGAAAAGGCCAAACCAAAGCCCATCAGACTATAGGAAATACTTAGCCCGACATGCCCCCATTTCGGCAGCTTGAAGGTCTCCAAGCTGTAATAACAAAACGCCAAACCGGAACACCCGAATTTAAGCAAGGTTAAGAAATAGAGAAATTCCGGTATCTGCTGGTTATCAAAGAAATACACCAACGGTGTAAACACCCCGCCTAAGTAATAAGAAATAAGCGACCAGTAGTTCAATCCAAATGAAGCATACCAGGTATAGAAGATACTCTCCTCTCCCTTTAACATGGTATTGTAGCTGGCAAAGAAATTGCCCAGCTGGCTAAAGGAATCACTGGCCATGATACTTTTTTCACTACCCGGATAAATCCCAATCAGCCCATACGCAATAACCAATACAATGATCGGTAAGGCAAAGCCTAACACTAACCAACGCCCTTTTTCCTTTATAAACGTGTTTCTTTTTCTATCCATAAGTCTCCCTTTCTCTTTCAATTTTCACCCACGGCTCACAAGCAACCGGCCAAACGACTTAACGAAGTGAGCCAATCGAAGCAAATGGGAAATAACGAAAAACAACGACCCCTTCGATTTGATCCTGCGTAATCAATCCAAAACTGCGGCTGTCATTTGACTTCTCTCGATTATCACCCAAAACAAAATAGTGATCCTCCGGGATTTCTGTCAGACCACTCAAGGCATATTGGACTTCGGAAGCAATCGATACTTTGAGGGTCCCATCCGGCAGATCACTCTGATTTTCGAAGGATCGACCGCTAGTTAGATACAAGGTATTCTCTTCGACCTTCATGTGGTCTCCCGGAAACCCGATCACTCGTTTAACAAATGAGTTTCCCGGTTGGTCCTTTGGCTCAAAAGTAATCAGTTCGTAGCGTTGTACTTTTTTCGTTTTCCTGATGACGATTCGATCACCATCTTTTAAGGTTGGGTCCATCGAAATCCCATCCACGGTGTGCTTTTGGAAAGCAAATAAAAAAAAGAGAAGCCCGGCAAGAAACACCACCATCAGAACATTGACCAGCCATGACTGCGGTTCCTTGGACGCTTGTTTCTGTACGTTTCTCTTTTGTTTGTAGGGTCTATTGCCCGTCCCTTTTTTTCGTTTTCTTCTGTTCCTTTTCTGTTCCATAACGTTACTCCTTATAGTGAGAAACTAAAATCCACTCAGTTTGTGAAAGGGAAATAGTCGGGCTTTGACAATACCGACAATCTGCGTTTTCTTTACCGTCCCATAATCGCGGCTATCCTGCGCATAGGCTCGATTATCGCCCAAGACAAAATATTCTTCTTTGGGGATCATGGCTTCTCCTGTAACCTGGGATATCGTAAAATCTTTCGTTAAAATCATCCCCATCTGATGGGTCTCGTACAGCTTCTTCTCTAAAAAACGCTCGACTTGATAGGTACCATTAATAAAGAGCTCATCGTTCTTATAGGAGATGCTTTCCGTTGGCAATCCGACAACACGCCGAACAGACCGTATCCCCTGCTCATCCTCAATCAACACCAAATCAAAACGGCGAACCGTTCCGAGCTTGTTGACAAACAGGACCTCTCTATCCGTAACTGTTGGAGCCATCATATAGCCTTCCATCCGTTGGATGGTAAAAGTGAATAAGGAGATGAGGTAAACCAAGCCGATCGTCAAAAAGATACTGAGTCCTAATTGAAGCAGGATCCTTTTGATTGCTTTCTCAGGTTCTTTTTTCCGTTGACGAGCAGTCGGCCGTGTCTTCTTTTGGGGATGCCGGTCGCTGTTTTTTTTCTGTATGGTTCTTTTCTTTTTTCTAGACAAGCTGGCGCTGTCTGCTTTTTTACTTGTGGTCGCGCTCGTTCTGCGAGTAGGTGACGAAGGGGCTATTCTTTGCTTCCGCTTTTTGGGCTTTTTCATCGCTGAACCTCAACTCTTATCTATCCTTTTTCTTTAGAGAATCTTCACTGATTTTCAACTGCTTCAACACTTGTTGCTGATGCGTACGCACTTTCTCCAAGTCAGCTTCAAACTCAGCCAGTTTTTCCGGATCGCTCAGAAATTCTTCCGTTTGTGCATTCAGATTAACGCCTAGCTCCATCATGTAGTTATATTGCTTGTTCAACATACTCTGATTCTCTAACGTCAGCCGTTGGCTGGCCACACGCGTTCCATAGCTGGAAAGTCGCCCGGACAGGTCTTTGATGTTCTTGGCAACCTTTGTTTTACTTTCTGCGCTCTCCGCACCTTCCAGCTGTCCTTTGATCTCATCTACCAAATAATAGCCTTGTGTCAACGCATCTGAATCTCTTTCGCCCAATGTCGTTCCTTGATAATGGCGCGTATAGATGGCGCCTCCCCCCAGACCAATAGAAAGAACCAATAGCAGAAGTACATTTATCCATTGCTGCTTTCGCTTTTCCTGCATCTGACGGATCGCACGCTTCAATTTTTTTCGTTTCTTTTTGTTTTTGACTTTTCTTTGCTTTAACTTCTTTACATTACGTCCGGTCAGTAAAGCACCCACGCTCACTAAAACCATAAATAATAGAAAGAGGATAGCGCTCGATAGTAAGCCAATGAACAACCAATCTAATACACTCATTTACCTATCCTCCAAATCCATCACTCATTTTTTTCCTGTCTTCTTTTTGGGACGTTTTTTTCCGCGCTTCTTTTTGCTCTTTTTACTACCGAATCGGCGAATCAACACGAAAATGATTACAACCACTAAGAATACGCCGCCTACGATCATGGCAATCAGTGTCCAATCGACCCCTTGCTCTTGAAGCAACCCTAGGTCCTCGCTGTTAAACTTATCGGCATCATCGTCGGTGATTTTGAAATCCTCGGTCCATTCCCAACGATCAGTTTTTGTTGTTACTACGATTTTGGCTGTATAATCGCCCGCTACCATTCGGTCACCCTGCATCGAAATAGGGAAATCGATCATTGAGTTGGGTGCCATCCGCATGGAGGCTACTTTCGTATCATAAAGGACGTCATCAGAGCCTTTTTTTGTAATTTGTGCATCCACCGTCATATCATCGACAATAACTGCCTGTGTATTGGAAAAGTTCACAAAGATTGAATTGCGGTAATTGCTTAATTCCGGATAGACCTTATTCAAGGCTAAATCAGGCATAACTTCGGTATCCGTTTCTGATAGCACCATGCCAATCAAATAGGCATACTTATTGATAACAGAACCTGTTTGATTTTCAGTCGAATCAGCGCTCAAGTTCTGCAACTCGATCCCACCGGTGATCACACCATCATATTGTTCTGCCGGCATGCTGATTGCCAAATCCAATGTTGTCTCACCGTTTGCCGGAATCTTGATTTCTTCCGGACCTTTCACAACGTCTACAAAATCATACGTTAATGAAGCATCATTTTCAAAGGTATTCGGACCATACTCGATCACACCGTTCTTATTTGTTTTCGCTCCGTTTAACTTTACACTTACTGTTATTTCTATGTCTGTTGGATTGACTAATTTGACTTGGACCGTCTGCTGTTGCCCTGGAGTCATTCGTAAATCGAAATAGCCTTTGCTGCTATCACGCTGATTCTCCGGCTGGATCACTTCAAAACTGAAGCCTCCGGCATTCGTGATATCAGCGTCTGTTTCTTCCCCATAAGCGGTCATTCCAAACCCAATGAATGAAAATATGTATACCAAACAAAGTAAAACCGGCCATTTTTTGTTCAAAATAATTTCCCTTCCTTCAATCAGAAATGAGCCCCCGATACTATCGGGGGGACTCATTACTTTACTGTCTTTCTTTTTTACTCTGCGATCTATGGCGCAGCAGTGATTGACCATGTAATTTCAGCTTTATACGTACCAACTTTTTTAGCGTTTGTTCCCAAAACATTCAATTTAACTGATTGTTCAGGTGAACCAGCGTCAGTTGCAGCTAAGCCACGTTGACCGAAAGCTAGTTTGTATTGTCCGAAACCTTTAGTTGTGCTTGTATTATCCAAGAAAGTTACTTTGTTGCCCAATTCAAGAGCAGCAGGAGACGTTACAACGCCTTCTGGAGCCAATGCAATCGCACCAGCTGAACCGTTTGTTGATACACGAACGTTGTTGTACTTGATTGATGAACCAGTCAACACACTGCTTCCGTTTGCGAATTGTGTTGTCAATTCTGCTTCGATTTTGTAGGTGTTTTCATCAACGGAACGAACATCCTTGAATTCTACAAAGTTTTCCATGTCGCCGAAAGCTGCATCGTTGAATGCTTTTACTGTGTAAGTTTGGTCACTTCCGTCTGTTAGGATCGCATGTTTTTCGAAGTCTAACGGTGTTACCGCAACGATTTTCAGATCCGCTGGATCTGGGTTTACTGGTGGGTAAGGCAATACTGGTCCGTCAGTATCCGGTGGTGTAATTGTATCTGGTGTTGTATCTTTCTCGAATTCTACGATACCGTCACCTTTCCAGTCTGCTTGTGTTGCGCTTGGTGCTGCTACTGCGAATCCAATTACTGCTAATAGGGCAGCGCCGCATAATTTGTGTGTGTTTTTCATGTGTGTTTCCTCCTAAGATATGTGTGTGTATTTTGTTTGTTGCATTTATGGCAACTCAGATAGAATCCAAGTTAACACCGTAGTATAAGGCACCGGATCGATTTTAGTTGCCTCCGGTATAGACAAAGTGACTGCACTGTTTTTATAAACAGGCTTGTTCTCAAATGCAGGGTCTACCACCTGTTCGCCGTTTAGCGTCAGTCTAGGGCTTAACGTATTGGTCTGACCATTGGTATTCTCTTCTGAGGCACCAAATTCAATCAGCCACGTTCCTTCCCCATTGCCTTTAGACGCTTCCGCCAATGTATACGTTTCTCCGATGTTGTTGATTCGTACGACATCTTTAGACACGCTCGGCGCTTTTGACAAATCCCATGTCGAGTTGACCCAGGATTTATCAAAGGAAATGACTGAACCCTTCAGCTCATTATTGAGTGTGTTGGCATTTTGAAACTGAGTTTCCTGACGCACCTGAAGCGTCCAGCCGCCGCCGGTTCCCCGATAATCAGAGACTTGAATAAAGTTTCCTCTAGGATTGGTGTCTCCAAAGAACAGCTGCGCATTCGCTTCATAGAGGCGGTCGCCCTTCGTGATCTTATTTTGTCCAAAGCCTAATTGAGGCACAAACTCAATCCGTAAAGGACCGTCGGTGCTGGGACTTGGGCCAGGATCAACGATCGTTCCGGGATTTTCCGGATCTCGTACATCCTTGCCATAGTCGCCTTCAAATTCTACAACGCCATGGTTCGTCACACTAGGATCTGCATAAGCAATCGTTCCGGAATGGCTCACTCCGAAAGAAAGTAGGGCAAGCAGACTGACTGAAAATAGTTTCTGTTTCATCGGCTGTCTGCCTCCTTTTCATCCTTTCTGCGCTTCCAGAAAAAGAACAGAAGCACAAGGACAACAAGTGCGGACCCACTGATAGCCAGACTTTTTTTCACCAGTTCCCCTGTAGAGGGATATTTCCCAGCAGGTTTTGTGACTGGCAACACCGAAGAGGACGTCTCTGTGACAGGTGTTGAGGTAGACGTACTGGGTATTGTCGTACTACTCGTTGTTTCTTCATAAAACTGAATGACTCCATTGGTTTGGACTGCTCCACCGTTCTCTGCCGCAATACTGGTTGGTGCACCAGCTGTAAAAGCGGTAGTCAGCAACAGGAGCATGGAGAGTCGAATCAGATGAATGATGTTGTTTTTCATGTTTCTCCTCCCCATGTTTAAGGCGTGTCACCTAAATGCCAAGTGATTTCCGCCTGATATTGTCCAAGTTTTCTTACCGAACCGGCTGGAACTTCCAGCTTGAGCCCGGTTCCTCCGGAACTCCAGTCATTACTGACAACGTAATCTCCGGCAGACGGATGTGTATACGTCTTAATCAAGGTCGAATCCCCATCCAAAGCGTCTTCTGTCGTGCCATTATTGAATTTAATTGCGTCATGTAGGATTTTTGTCGTATCCCCCATATGCGCCATTTCCTTCGTTAATGTCGCTGTCAATGTCCAACTCTTCAGATTGCCCCGACTATCAGAAACGGTCAGAGGCATGTTCAACTCCGGTTCTTCCACCCGTGTGTCATTCATTGTGACTGTGTGTGTCTTGAAATCGATAACTGTTGGTGCGGAAGTCAACTGTAGGATGCCATACAACGTCCCACCCGGGAGTCCGACTTCATCTGAGGTGACATCGATCACCTTGAATGGTCCGGTAATTGGTCCCGGAACAAATGGGTCTAGCGATTCTTGTGGCGAATACCCTTTAGCCGTTGCTTTATTCATGATATCCTGATCCACTGTAGCATCGTTTCCTATCGTTACTTTAAAGGTCACGACATAGCTGTACTTGGCAGGAATATCACCAAGCTTGATCGTCAACAAACGGGTTGTTTCATTGTAGTCAAAGGTATCAGCCGCTAACGGGATAGTCGTTTCTGTGCCGGAAGCATCGATTTGTTTAATCGTGATCCCATGATCAGCAGTATCAAAATCTAACCCCGCAGCTAATACATCTTCCAAGACAACGTCTTTCCAATCTACAGAATCTGCTTTATCATTTTTAGCAGTCAGCGTGTAGGTCACTTCATCACCAATAGAGGTTGTAGTACCACCACTAGAAGCTGAACCCTTGATCAAACTAGGGGCATCTGGGATGATATCTATAACTGTATAGCGTTTTGCTGGTTGGAAAATGGCATCAATATAAGACACCGCACTAGGATATGGATTGATATTCCCAGTTGTATTACTTCCCACCGCACTGTTTGTGCTAGGTGGAGTGATAGTCGTTGGATTATCTCCCGCATTATCTTCTAAATAGATAGTCACAGTATCACCAGCATTCAGGTAGCCTGGCAAATTATAAAGCCATTTACCATCACTGCCAACCGTTCCAACCCCTATCAAACTTCCACCATTTATCGAAATGAGAACATTAGCTCCTACTTCAAGATTTTCAGCTGAAAGCTGTTTCGTCGCATTTGTAATTTTCTCATCCATAAGTGTTGCTGGTTCCGGAGGCGTGACATCAATAACAGGTTCTGGAGTTTCCTCACTGACCCAAGTTTCTCCTCTTGTTGCAGTTGCTTTCATCTCTAAAGGTGCGATTTGAAACTCTGTATCGGTGTATTTTGCATACTTGTTTCCATCTATTGGAATATTTGCTCGAACATTGCCTCGTGTATCTGTAAATGTAACCAAGGCCTGTCCGGTTTGCGCAAACACTTCTTCCATAATCGGAACACCATCATTATCAAACGCTCCAGTCGGTAAATTACCAAGACTTACCCTAGCTTGATAAGATTTTTGCGCATCCGTTACAGGGTCCCATACAACTTCTGGTGCCACATTCAACCCGTTGATTCTTCGGAAACCGTTGTGTACAAAAGTGCTTTGAAGATCACTGTTAGAAGACGTAAATGTTGTTCCATCTCCTGTAAAGTAATTAACCTTCTCGTAGGTGTAATCAGAGGTTGCTGAAACAGCCGTTGCATTTCTCCACAAATTTATATCACTATTATAAATTCCAAAGGTATTTCCAGCTGTGATAGTCAAAAATCGAGCAGAAGTTCCGCTTGTCGAAGCTAAACTATTTCGAATCTCAAATTGCTTTGGACTGACTATTTCAAATTTGGCTCCACTACCATTCATTTGGATGACTCCATCTGAAGTGTTACCATAGATAAAGACCTCAGAATTTTGTTCTGATAAAAATTCCATATTTGCTGTTGTTCCATTGGTCGTTTCAGTCAATCTAACAACAGGACCAGATCCTCTGGACAACAAATTAATGTGGGAACCTTCTTTCGCAACAAACTTCTTTTGTGCGTATCTATTCGTTCCATTCAACGCTGCATAATTAGAAAGTGCTCTTCCTTGCATACTTGCATTGTAATACGAACCCTCTCCTACAGTTATAGTAGAATAATGGGCATAGACGGCTGGATAGGAAGTATAAGTCGTTGTATTTCTCAAATAGACGAAAGCATTTTTACCAATTGTAAATTCACCATTTATTCCTGTTGAACCATCACTTTGTCTTTCTACATGCCAACAAACTGAATAGTTGGTACGATCATTCGTGCCTTTCCAAACTGTGTTGTCTTCAACGATCATGCTTCCTAGATAGAAGTTTTCACTACCTGTTACCAATACATTGTAACCATACATCGTTACCTCAGCCGAATTTGCTCTAGCAAATCGACCACCTACATTGGTATAACTTGTATTTAGCCCGTTATATTTAGATTGATCAAAGTCAGTAGAAACATTGCCAAATCGGAAGTACCAGTTATCAGACCTTAAGTTCGTCGTTGTAGATGTGTCTCCATTAATAAACGACCAATACCCTGCAGCTTCCGTTGAATTGTAATTTGTTTCTGTTGCAGCAACCATATCGTGTAAATGAAAGACTGGATAAGTTCCTGCTGCCGGCGTTGCTATCCCCAAGCTTTTTCTATAGAGAAGCAATTTGTACCCGCCACCATCAATTTCTATTGATGTCGCTCGTCTATGAAACACACCAGTACCACTAGTAGGTGAACTGATATCATTTAACATGATGATTTTAGTCACGGTTTCATCTGAATAGGCTTGAACAAAACCATATCCCCAACTATTAGCTGAAGAGGTAGTAGAAGTATAAGTATCTACTGTTACCACCTTACCGCTTTCAGGATCAAAACCATGAGCCGCATGATAAGCATCACTCGCTGCTCGATAACTCGCTTCATATTCGGCTTTATGCTGAGCAAGTGTCATACTTCCGGAAATTTCTCCGGTAGCACGAGGTGTGCTGGATTGATAAGCAGTTCCAGACATAAGACCATCTAACTCATCATTAGTTATTTCTTCTTGGCTACGTAAACTTTCTTCTGTCTGTGGTAACTTAGTCAATGCTGATGAAGGATCAAAACTTTGAACGGTTTCTACTACGCTGCTTTCGTTCGTACTAGATTCACTCACATCTTCATTTGCCCTAATACTACTTCCAGAGTTGAAGAAAAACACAAGTGCTAATGAAAGGACAACTGCCAAAAAAATAGAGACCTTATTTCTAATTTTCATTTTTCTCCTCCTTTCCTCAATATTTGTGTATTCTGCCTACTGACAGAAATACATTTATTTCAATTCTCTTAACTATCGGATAAGCATAGGATTTCATATTGTGTTTCCCCCATATTTATCTTTGTTAGAAAATGAAATACATTTGTTTTCCGTCACCGTCATTCCTATGCACTGAAGGAACCGCCATGACTGACAATTATCCGACTAGCATATACCCTTTAGAGCGAACGGTTTGGATGAGGATAGGTTTTGAGGAATCCTTTTCGATTTTTTCTCTAAGATGAAAAACAAGATTTGCAACGCGATAATTTTTATTATCGAATTCTTTTTCCCAAACTGCTTCAAATATTTCTTGATATGTGACTGCAGCATTCATATTTCTATAAAGAAAATCAATAGCTCTGTATTCAAGTTTCGTCAAAGGGATTTCTCTTAATCCATCGATTTTTACACTTGAATTTCTCGGTATCAGCTTTATAAATTTCTTTTCTTTCTCATCTTCTTGATTTATTTCAGCTTCAGAATTTGAAGATTTTCTATTTTTCCTTTTGTGGACACTATTTGAAATAATCAGTTGTAGTTCGTCTGCTTTACAGTCATCTGAAATAACTCCGACAGCTCCTAGTTGAAGATAAACAATACGCATTGAGACAGGTGTATTAGGAGAAAATACCCAGACAAACGCATCTGAGCTCTCTTTAATTTTTACTAGCAACTGACAGGTGTGTCTGACATCCTGCTCCAGATTTTCTCTAATAATGACTGCATCCAGCTCATCTATGTATTGTTCAAAGTTTTCCATTGTTAAGGGCATGACATTCATATTATGTTTCATCAGTTCTTCTGAATAAGGTTCAGCTAAATCGGCTGACAATGATATGATCCCCGTATTTACATTTTTTTTATCCATGTTTGCCTCCTTAAGCCATAATTTTTAAATATGTCATCCTTTTATCTCCAAACAGCAAATGCTCCCTTTATTTAATTTCATAAAATTAAAAAAACATTTGTGTTATATTTGAAAATGCATCTTTTTATTAATATAAATGAATTTTATCTCAAATAATTTTTAAAGTCTATACTATTTTTTCTCATTTTTTTGAATGAAATTTGAAATTTATGATAAAAAGACATAGTTAAAACCTTGTTTTATGAATAAAAACTGGTAATCATAAGGTTTCTCCTCTTTATAAAACATTCTTTTATAACGCTTTATATAACCGAAATATCCAAAAAAACAAATTTTAAAATTATAATAAGGAATGATTTTTATGATATATTGTTATTTAAAAGTCTAACCTAATACTAAATCGTCAAAAAAAGAGATGAAATATCTTTTTTCACAAAATGATTTTTTATTTTTCTGATAAGATTAGCTAATTCAAAATTAGCACAAAAAAATCGAAGCCCCTCCTTACAGAGAACACTTCGAATTTCATTTTCACTTGCTTCTTTTATTTTTTTCCGTTTAATGATACAACAAAAGAAGCTTCTGTTACCCAATTTCGTGGATTTGGATCGTGTGCCGGTGACACGTGAGAGATGTTGATCATTGGACCGGAAACTTGATAATGATTCGTTTCGATCCAAGTTGCCAAGGCTTGTGAGACTTGAGGCATTTGATCAAAGCTCCCGCTAAAAGTAACAGATGCAATGCTGTATTCAGGTGCTTCAAAAAATGTCGCTGTCTCCCCATTCTCATACTCTCCAATGACCTCTAACTGTACCTCCACTTCTACATTTGTCTCCCTATACTCCTTATCATGATACAAACTTATCCCTAATGATCCGGGAGCAATTTTTACACTGCCCTTTTTCATCTCCTGTTGCAGTAAGTCCCAAAGTTCGCCTTCGTCTTGAAATGTTGGAATGACTTTTCGCACGCTGATAACATTTCTTGCCGGTATTGTTTTTAATACGACATTGTATTTTTCCATATTGTTTCCTTCTTTCAATTGATTTTGCAATTGTCGAATCATTTCTTTCTTCTTATTTATCTCTTCCATTTCCTTTTCAAGTTCTTTTTCTTTAATTTCATAATAGTAATTTAAGACATCTGCTTGTTGCTTCTCTAAGATTTCTTTAATTGTTTCAAGAGACAAGCCAACTTGCTGAAGCATTCTGATTTTGTTGATCGTACTGATCTGATTCGCTTCATAAAATCGATAGCCAGATTGCGGATCAATCGTGGTAGGTAAGATTAATCCCAGTTTTTCATAGTGTCTCAAGGTACGTACTGTTGTGTTTGATATTTTTGAGAATTCTCCAATTTTGAACATGTTCGATTCCTTCTTTCCATTTATCTCTTCGCTAGCTTACTTATACTTTACCCCGTTACCTTAGGTACGAGTCAACCATTTTTAGACAACTTTTTTCGAAAAAAAAACCTCAACTCGATAATTACGAATTGAGGATATAGCCATTTAAACTTTTTTTACTATTTTTAATTGTCGCTTCACTTTTTCTTGACTCAATGTTCCATATTTAATGGCTGTCTTAGAATCCTGGTAATCCCTTTGCATATTTGCCCATTGTAGCTTCTGTTTCTTTTTCGATTTTTACCAGCCCGTCATTGACTGCCATGAGAACTAAATCCTGAAGCATCTCAACATCTTCTGCATCGACGATCTCTTCTTTGATCGTGATGTCCTTTAATCGTTTATCTCCTGAAAATACGGCTGTCACAAGCTGATTCGTTGCTTCTCCAACGAACTCTTTTTCATTCAATGCAGCTTGTGCTTGTTCCATTTCCTTCTGCATTTTCTGTACTTGTTTCATCATGCCTTGCATATTTCCCATTCCGCGCATCATAATTATCTTCTCCTTATTTTATATAAATCAAACGAAATAGCTCATTTCACGAAGGGTACCTAATTTTATATTGCAAGCACTCCTTCTCATTTCTTTATCGCATATTTCGTCGTATTCATACTTATCAATTTTATTTTGTTTCCAATTTAAATAGTTCAACCAACAAAAAATACTTTATTATATAGTAGTTTTTTATCAATCGTTCACAATTTCTACAATATCTGTTCCGAACATGTTTACTGCTTCATTCACGATTTCCTGTCCGTTAGAAGTCTCTGCTTCAGCCATTTCTTCCTCTGGCAGGCCCTCTACAGTACTCTCAAATCCAGAGTTTTCAGCTTCTGGTTGACCGTCCTTATTTTGTTGGATAAATGTTTTTCGCAGATTTGGCCAGCTCTCTCTAGTAATACACACGATCTCAGGAGCATAATCAATCAGACGACTGAGACTGTTTTGGATTGCTGATTGAATCTCTTCATCTCCCGCAGCCCTCGCACAGACAATCTCATAATCAAAAGCTAAAACAATACTTGTTGGACTTCCCGCAACAGGTTCGCTTGCCTTAAGCATCGCTCGTTGCGTTACAGAAAGCAGTTGAAGTAAGTCTTCCCAGACATCCTTCACCTTCAGCAAGTGCTCTTTTGTCGCCTCTTTAAGCACTTTATAAACTCGCTCTGTTGGTATCTTAAGACTATTTCGATTGGCAGCTGCCTGACGCGTTGGCGCTTTTGGTGTTTCTTGCGCGACTGCGACACCATTCTTTTTGAGCTGATCTACTTCTTGCTGCAGTTTTTGAATCTGAATTTTTAATTCAGAAACAGCCTCCGGATTTGCGTCTCCACCTGTAGTCGGGGCACTCGTAGCCATCATCGAACGATTTCCTTGAGCCAGCTTCACTGTACCAACTTCCAAATAGATTGTTGCATGATTAGTAAAGCGAATCTCATTTTGTGTATCACTCAGAATTTGAATTAGTTGGTAGATCCGCTCCGGTTCTGTTTGCTGAGCTAGCTCCTTAAAGGTCTCCGTGATTGTTCCTGTTTTGCCTTCTAACAGCTTTGGCGCTTGTTGATACATCAATAAATCTCGACAATACAGTAAAATATCTTCTAAAAATCGACTCGCTTCTGTTCCCGAATTCAAAATCGCTTCAAGCGTCTCTAAGCCCTGTTCAACATCGCCTGATAGACAAGAAGAAATATAGCGGTCCATCATTTCAAAGGTCAAGCTTCCCGTCACCTGAAGTGCATCAGCAAGAGTTACCTCGTCTTCGCTGAAGGAAAGCGCTTGGTCTAAAATACTCAACGCATCTCGCATTCCACCTTCTGCTGCACGGGCTATCGTGTACAAAGCCTGTTCTTCATATTTCAATGAACTATCTATCAAAATATGGGCTAAATGATCCACAATATCCTGCGTCCCGATTCGTTTAAAGTCAAAACGCTGGGTTCTTGAAATAATCGTCAATGGGATTTTATGAGGCTCTGTTGTCGCCAGAATGAAAATGACGTTTTTCGGCGGCTCTTCCAAGGTTTTCAATAGCGCATTGAATGCACCCGTTGATAACATATGGACCTCATCCACGATATATACTTTATATTCAGCCTGTGTTGGTGCGTATTTCGCCTTGTCACGAATATCTCGAATTTCTTCGACACCATTGTTACTGGCTGCATCAATCTCAATCACATCATTCAAACGGCCTTCAGTGATTTCTTTACAGATATCACAGTTATTACAGGGTTCTCCATCAACACTATTAGGACAATTGATTGCCTTAGCGAAGATTTTAGCAGCACTGGTCTTCCCTGTACCTCTGGGACCGGTAAATAAATAAGCATGCGAGGTCTTATGCTGCATGATCGCATTTCTCAAGGTCTGTGTCACAGCCTTCTGTCCGACAATATCCTCAAATCGCTGAGAGCGCCAAACACGATACAGTGCCTGATAGGCCATAATATACCCTCCTCTGAAATTTCACTATGTACTATTATACGTGATTTTGATGATTTAATCATTAAAAACATTCATAGATGAAATGGGCTATAGCCTCTTCAACCTCTCCTAGCCCTATTGGCATAATTTATTTTTTTATACAAAATAAATTATGCCAATAGCAAAAAAACAGTCGGATTTCTCAAATCAGAAACCAACTGTTTTCATTCATTTTTTCTATGTTATATAGATGTTTCTTCTTTGCTTACTGGTTCATCCATTGCACGGAACATTTGGTTATAGCGCTCTTCATCTTCTTGATTATCTCTAATCACTTTTGCAAGCGTGAAGGAGGAGGAAATCAGACCTACTGATCCCATTAGGTAATAGCCTTTAACCATCAACGGTTCTTTTAGTGTGTAGAGACCAATCAACATTAGTCCGACAAAAATTGCAAATGATCCCCAGCTCATAAACATAAATGCTGGTGTGTTTCTGTATGCTTTCTTCTTCATAAGAATCTCCTTTTTCTTTTTACACCCCTCATTAACAGACTTCTTTCGTATTGCTCTCAGAAAATCCATTGTTACTGCTTCCCAGACAGCTCAATGAACTTAACTAACCGCCACAATTTAGTCGCTGTATCCTATCATACACAGATAATATGACTCACTTCATTCAAATTGCAACACAAGATCAAACAATAAAAAGTAAAAATTCAGGGCTTTTTCTATACAATCAACCATTTAGCTTGATCATAAAAACAATGGTACTAAGACAGTATATCATTATCCAAAAGATAAGGGTAGATTATTTTAATTCTTATAATAGAATAATTTCAGTGAAGAAATATTTCGATTATATCTTTCGCTATTCCAAGTTTAGTAAAAAAGCTTGGAACTCTTCTTGCACAAGCATACCTTTACCAAAAAGAGTCCTTGCTGCCATTGACTCTACATACTGCTTCAATATTTTTTTAGCAGATTCTTCCCAGCTGAGACTAGAGCTGTTCATCATTTCCTCAAATCGTTTTTGCTCCAATGAAAGTCTTCCTAAATAATCAGTTATAGTTGCTTGTTCTGAGTGGTTACCACTCTCTTCATTTTCAACGAATAGGATATCGAACTCATAAAGATTGTCCTTTTTCCGCCCAAGGATTGTCGGTATGCTCATTCGATCTGTTTTTTGGTTTTGTCGCCACATCTTAAGAATATAATCGATTCCATCTATGATATCTTCAGCATTCGGGCTTTGCAGACGAATAGTTGGAAATGGCCAAGCAAGAGCCCCCACATTCATCAAAGGAAATTCCTTAAGCTCAATGTATTGAGCGATTCCAACCTGAGCAATCGGAAAGTCCTCTTTTCCGCCAACATAATAGCCATGTTCCATCATCCCCTCTTTTGAAAGACTAACAAAATATTGTGGAAAAATATCCAATAATTGCGCCATGCGGGCCATGCTGTTTTTGTCCAAATTCAATCTTTGATGCAGCTCAGAGGACACAATAAATTTTTCCTTAAACTCCTCATGCTGAGCAAATTGAAACCCCCAGCTTTCCCCACCGACATTCATTCGAATCAATCTTCTGGATGGAAGAGCGGTCGTTCCTTCTTCACAAAATCCTTCATTTTCAAAGCAATAAACGCATTTAGGGTATTTTTGCTTATTCCCCACCATAGATAGCGTCTCACGTTCAGACTCTGAACTAGTTTTATCCGCCTTGATTTGTAGCAAGAAGGTCCCATAAGATGTTTCATGCGAATAGCTTCTCTCTATTTTTGGGCTTTTGATATAGCTGTTTCGTTTATTTAAGGTGTAAAAATAATCCGTTGCCTCCTCTGGACTTTTCGAATAGTGCTGAGCAAAAAAGGCGTTTACAACAGATGGTGGTGGTGTCAATAGATCCAACAGCTGCGCTTTCAAGCATCCTTGGGCTGCTTCTTCTGCCATGGAATCAGCTTTTTTGGTTGCGTAATCAACCAAAGCATTGGAAAGACTATCTGCTGATTCTGACTCATACGTTATTTCATACTCACTATTCGGCGTTTTTCCATCAATCATCGATAAGATTCTGTTTTTTAAGTATAATCGATCTAGCTCCATCCAGCCGCCCGACTGAATAGCCAAGGTAATAAAGTCATCCATTACTTGATCAAGTTTCATTCTTTCTTCCCGCCATTCTTTTAAAATCATCTCCAAAAGATTATCTCATGTTTCTTGATTATTTTCATTTCTAAAAAGTCATTCCCTAGCTCTCAAAGGTTGAACAGACGTCATTCTAGCTTTTTATTCGACAAACACACTTATATGTCAATTCTTGTTGTTGCTTCTTGACTTAACTGTTGGCTTTTTTATCGTTTTAGTCCATAATAATAAGTAAGTAGAATTATTTTTGCAGAGGAGAGGATAGTTATGAAAAAATTTGTTTCAGGTCTGCTGGTCGGTACTGCTGTAACAGTGGCTGCTGTTGCCGGTCTTGCTTTTACTGTGAAGAAAACAGTAATTGATCCAATCGAAGAAAAAGAAGATATGATTGAACAAAACCGCAAAAAAGCCATGCGTAAACGTATCGCTCGTTAATAGCAACGACCAGATAGTCAAACATCTTAAAAAAACGAAGTCAGTGCCATAATGGCTAGCTTCAATAATTACACTGGAATTCACAAAAATTGTAATATAATTTTTGTGAATTCTATTTTTTTCAAAGCAAAATTTTATCCATCATTTATTCATTTTTAAAGTAAAAAGCTTGGCGCCACTTCTGGTAGACTCCTCTATACAGGACATTGAAACATAAAAATGTCTTATATAGAGGGATCATACCAATCGCTCCAAGCTTTTTCTATCTGCCTCCAACTACGTATATCTATTTATCATTCAGACTGCTTTTTCTGTGTTCTCTAACACTCGACCTGCGATTTCATCTGCTTCGCGTAAGTTCCACGGATCTGTTCCCGGTCGGGCCGTTGCTGCCGTCAGCCAATGAATCCCTTCGGTTGGAACACCGTAACAAAATAAGCCATTTATTGTGTTTCCTTGTGGAGTAATTAGTTGATTCGACTGCGGATCTACATCGATTGCTCCAGTAAAATAGCGTTTCTCCCCCAGCAATTCCAACGAATGTTGTCTACCTATTTCTTCATTCAGCAACTGTTTCATCAATGGATTCATACTTCGTGTAACATCAATAGAAGGTATTCTTGCTTCCATCAAAAAGAATGACGCGAATCGATGTTCAGGTACTTTCTCAGAATAGCCGACAAATTGACCCTCCACTGTATCCACACGCATCTCCGGTGCCAACAGTGTTACAACCCCGGCATCTAATAATGCCCGCAATTCTTCCATTCGTTCCAAAGGGGGACCGATAGATAGAAAAGCATTCAACGAAGTAAACCAGTTTAAAAAAATATCCTTGTATTCTTCATTCGTGAATAAATGATAATCTAACATAAATCGAATCTGATCTCTCATATCTTTCAAGCTATCAAACGCACTGCTAACAGGTCCGTTTATATTCCCCTTTTGTGCTACTCGGCAATCCTCTCTAATATAATCTGACACAAATGAAGCAAAATCATCATAGTCCGTCAGTTCAGCATCCGGATGTTCAATACGTGACCAATCCCACCATTCAGAAGAAGGAAGTTGATATTTTTTTAAGACTGTTACATCCCCTTTTTTTCTGACGAACTCTTCTGCAAATTTCAATTGATTGATTTGCGGATACTTTTCTCTGATCAAAGCTGTATAATAAACTAATTCCAATTCTTTCTTTAATAGAGTAAAAAAAGTTTCTGCGGAAAACTGCCCTTTACGTCTCCATTTATTCAAGTTCTTCTGTTTTAAGAAACGTGGCTGATACTGTTCCCCATACCGCTTTTGATTATTTCCCCTCGCATGATAAGGAAAACCTCTTTTTGAACCTGCAACGATTTTGGGTTCATTTCCCGATGGCTGATACGTCAAAACACCGGATTTTCTATGAAATTTCCCCCCTCTATTCACTGTCAGCATAGTCATATAATCAAAAAAAGCAAGCCCTAATCCTTTTAAAAGAACCGTTTGACGCGGCTTCACTGCATCAAAAAAGTTATCTGCTGCATTTTTCGGTGTTGAGTAGAACAATCGATGCTCTGTAGCATAAGCAGCTAGTTTCTGTTCCGCCTCAGTTCCTTCTGTTTCTTGATGACCTAATGCAAGGATCACTTTATCTGCCGTGATTTCAACAGATTTTGTATAGACCAAGAATCCCTCTTCTGCTACCCGAACCGCACGAACAGTATCATTAAAGAAAGTAACGGAGGTCTGTTCGGTCATTCTTGTTCGTATATAACGATAAAACCATCTTTGATATAAGCCATAAAAGGCTCTTGAACAATGGTCATTCGGCCCCAAATTTCTGGCTTCATTGATGAATGCCAATGAACCACCTTCAAATTCTTGAATATACTCTTCTGCATACTGCTCTGCCCATTCATGCAAATTTGGACCTTTCGCTGTTGGCCCCTCCATACTCACGGTCTCATCTGTAAATAAAGTTACTTGACAAGCAACAGAATTCATCAAAAGTGACAAAGGCTGATCCTGTCGCCAAATTTTACCACCAGGGCCATACGGATCAAACATGGTGATTTTTAAATTTTTTTCATCTCTAGAGCGTTCAACAATCCGTTCCAATACCGACAGGCCTCTCGGTCCACCGCCAACAATAACGATTTTCATTTTTTCCCTCCTCTCTATTCAAATTACTCGTTTTTTTCAATGAATGCTTTCAGTACAACTGCATTATTCATTGTTTCATTCTTTGCACTATAGACAAGCGTGACATTCTTTTCTTTTTCAATCGTAGCAAGAAGCTGTGTCATCGGACCCGTATCCTTCGCTAATTCTTCTTTGTATTTTTCTTTAAACTGATCAAATTTTTCAGGATCATGATCAAACCATTGCCTTAGTTCTTTGCTTGGCGCAATCTCTTTCAACCAGCTATCGATTTTCGCATGCTCCTTTGAAATTCCTCTTGGCCAAAGTCGGTCAACAAGAACACGATAGCCATCCTCTTCACTTGGTTCTTCATAGGCTCTCTTCACATAAATCATCAGAATCCCTCCTATTTCTATTGTATCGCAAAATAAAAAAAATGAAACGATTTCCAATTCGAATGCTTTAGGACCAGTGAATCACAGAGAAAATGGAACGATGTCCAAAAACGACGGAACTGTGATAAAAATCTAGCTTTTACCTAAAGATAAGCAAAAAAGGCGCCGGGATTCTTTTTCTCCACGCCGCCTTTACTCATTAATTCACTGTTTTCTTTTTAATCTTGCCTGACCAATTATCATACCCATTTTTAAGAACATAGATATCTGTATAGCCGGCTTTTTTCAGCTTCCTCGCTACACGAACGCTCGTTGAATGTCTTTGATCATACAGATAAATAGGTTGATCTTTACGAAGCGACTGCATATTCGTTTTCAACATAGAATACGGCAAGCTACGTGCGCCAAGAATATGGCCGCCATCAAATGTATCTTTTTCTCTGACATCAATTACCTGAGCTTTTCTCATACCTTCACGAAATTCTTCTTCTGTCAGCATCTTCGCCGCAGTCTTTCCTAAAATGAATGTATACAACATATTTCCCGCCATAATCAGCAGAATTGCACCTAAAATAATATTGATTACTAATAACACAGACATGTAAAAACCCTCTCTTACTCTTCCATAAATTTCAATGCCAGTGAAGCTGCGCCAATAACGCCTGCTTCATTTCCAAGTTCCGCCAGTTTGATTTTTGTACTTTCGCGAACTTGCGGAAATGTGAACTCTTCAAAATATTTCTCTACACGACTACGTAAAAACTCACCTGCCGCCGAAACACCACCACCGATAACGATAGCAGAAGGGTTTAGCACGTTTCCGATATTACCCAAGGCCAAGCCTAAATAGAAGCAAACCTTATCAACGACCATTAACGCAAATGGATCATTATTTTCCGCGTATTCGAAAACATCCTTGCTTGTCACCGCCTGGCCGTCGTCGATCATTTGTTTCAGCTGAGAACTTCCAGCGTATTCTTCAGACAGCTTTCTTGCCAAACGAACAACGCCCGTTGCACTAGCTACTGTTTCCAGACAGCCTTTTTTGCCACAGGTACAGTCAAACCCATCCGGATCAACTGTCGCATGGCCGACTTCACCGGCACAGCCTGCTGTCCCATGAAGTAGCTTGCCTTCTGCGACAATACCACCACCGACACCCGTTCCTAATGTAATGAATACAACATCCGGATCGTTTTCTCCGGCACCCTTCCAACGCTCGCCTAATGCAGCTACATTGGCATCATTGTCCAGCGTATAGGGAATTCCTGTTCCAGCTTCAATCTGCTCTTTTACAGATTGACGTGTTACCCAGTTCAGATTATAGGCACCGATAACAGTTCCTTTTTCAATATCAACACTGCCTGGTGTCCCCATGCCAATCCCAACAAAATCTGCTTTGTCCATCCCGTAAAGAGCTATGCGATGATTGACTGATTCGATAATATCTGGAACGATATGACTACCCTCATCCAGTATATTCGTTTCGATACTCCATTTTTGCTGAACTTCTCCGTCCAATGTCAAAATCGCAAATTTGATTGTTGTACCGCCCAAATCAATTCCTATGATCTTTTTATCCATCTCATTCGATCCCTTTCTCTGTCATTCTGTTTTCTTCCACTCTATGCTCTCTATTCAGAATACGTCTGGCATGAAGGTAAGTCTCCTTATCGATTAACTGACCATCGTAGAGATTCTTCAATTCGATCATCATCAATTCAATATCATAGATTCTGGCGCCAACATAAATGTACATCCCAAATCTTTTGAACAGCTGCTGAACATCATATAACGTTTCCAAGCTCCAAGCACTTCCTTATCATTATACAGTTTAAACATAATTTTTAAAACCTAAGAAGAAGCAAACAACCAGAATAAATACAAAAATCATCCCAGAGATGATTCGTTCATGAATGTTGAACTCCTCTGAACGTTTCGGTATAGCCAAAAATGTTGCCGCTAACAGACCACCGACCAACCCACCAATATGACCAAGGATGTCGACCGAACTGCTGAATAGATTAAAAAGCAAGTTGATCCCGATAAAAGTCGCATACCGCTGAACCATGAACGAAACTGCCGGGTTATTTTTAAAGTGTCGGCCAAGAATAATAAATGCACCAAACAACCCAAAAACTGCCGTACTCGCTCCTGCTGAGATTCCATTAGAAGCGCCGAGAGAAAAGCTAAGTAGATTTCCCGAAACACCACTCAACAAGTAAATCGCCAGATAACGCCAATGACCATAGATATTTTCCACCTGAGCGCCGACATAATAAAGTGTCACCATATTCAAAATGATGTGCATCCAGCCAATATGTAAAAACATAGGTGTAAAAAAGCGCCAGTATTCATGGTACTCCACAATCATTCGCTTCGACATGGCTCCCCAATTCAACAGGACCATTGTGTTTTCCGAGCCTCCGGAAACCTCCATACCAAGAAATACGATTGTCGTGATTCCTATTAATAAATAAGTAATGAACGGCTGATTTAATAACCGTTTTGCTTTCATCTTTGTTTGATAATCCATCAAATCCTCCTTAATTGATAAACAATTTGTCTATCTGCCGGTCAAAGGCTTCTGCCTTCCAGCATTCCTGAATTTGTTCGCTAAATACCAAACTACAACTATTCCCTTGAAACTCTTCCAACACCCGATCATAGTAACCACCACCAAATCCTACTCGAAATCCCGCTACTGTAAACACCAATCCAGGAACGATCAACAAATCAATTTCCTGTAAAGCTGTCTCTTGCTCATCCGCCGGCTCCTCTACACCAAAAGAAGAGCGAACAAACAAAGATTCCGGCGTGATTCGATGAAAGGTCATCTGCGTATTTTCTGCTTTTGGTACAGTTACTTGTTTTCCTTGCGCCCAAGCCTTACTGATTACAGTAGAGGTATCGAACTCAAATGGCACTGCCTTGACGACCCCAATCGTCTGGGCTTGTGTCCAATACTCATCTTCAAATAGTTGCTGCAGGATCTGTTGCTCCTTGGCTGCCTTAAGTTCTTTATTTCTATATAGCCAATTTAAACTGGCTAAGCCCAATGTTCTGATTTTTTTCTTTTCCATCGCTTTCCACCATGCCAGATGATTCCTTCCTGTAGTAATATCTATCCTTCATTTTTTATTTCATAAGTCTTATTAATCTATTCCTTATAAAAAAACTATTGTCTAGGTATACGTAGAGATTGAAGCCTATCGATTTCATTTTTTAGTAACTAAAACCTGCGGCTATCCTCAAGCCCAATATCTCTTAAGTTTATAAAAAAAAGAAAGAAATGGCAATAAAAGTCCTATTCGTTTCTGGTAACTCTCGAGATCACGACAGATGCTTATCGAACCAGGTTCCTATCTTTTCATAAACCTGCGGCTTCTCTTTTTCAAATAATAGTTCATGACGAAGCTCAGCGAATAGAACCATTGATACATCCTGTATCCCGGAAGCATCCAGTGTCTTAGCTATTTTTCTAACGCCCTTACCATAGTCACCTACAGGATCTTTTTCGCCACTGATCAAGAGAAGAGGTAATTCTTTAGGAAGTGTTTCCGACCAGCCTTTTTTATTCGCACCATGGATCAATTGGAATAACGTATGAAACCCATTATTCGTAAAAGTGAAACCAGTCAGCTCATCCTCTTCATAGCTATGCACATTGTCTTGATTTTTACTAAGCCAATTAAAACGACCTGGCTCCGGGAACTTCTTACTAAACGAACCGAAGGCTAAATTATCTAGCAGATGATTTACCTTCTTAGGCTGCAGCTTATTCAAGCTAGCTGTAAGAGATAAGACCGTTGGTATAATGGTTGATCCTGTACCTGTTCCCATAAACACAGCTCCGGAAAGCGGAATCTGATAGTTTTGCAGATAACAGCGTAGAGCGAATGACCCCATACTATGTCCCAACATGAAATAAGGGAGTTCAGGATACTGTTCAGCTGTATACATTCGCACAACCTCGATGTCAGCAATCACATGCCGTGCCGTATCTCCTTTTCCAAAATACCCATGCTGTGATTCCTGTTGATCGACCGATTTTCCATGCCCAAGGTGATCGTGACCGACAACCAGATAACCTAATGTTGTCAGGTAGTCTGCAAAGTCCCCATACCGTTCAATGTATTCCGCCATTCCATGAATTAACTGAACGATGCCCTTTATAGGTAGTGTCGGTTCCCAATAGATAAGATGAAGCTCTGTTTGTTCGTCTGAAGAAATACAATACGTTGATTTCATAATCGCTTCCTCACTTTGAATTGATACCCTCTATTATATCGGAATCTATACGCTTGAAGTAGTAAAAGATGATGCTTTTATGAAATTTTTTACTTCGCTTGCTACTGCCCATCTTTTGCCTTATTCACAGGCACCCAAACCTCAAATACAGCTTTCGTCGGATCAGGCTCCAGATAAACCTCAATGTCCGGCCCGTTGGCATACTCATACCCGGAGCTCGGCAACCAATCCGTAATAATCCGTTTTTCCAGCTCCTGAATCGCTTGAGGCATAGGTCCACTACCGGTAAAAATTGCCCAAGTATACTCTTCGATCAAGTATTCTGACAAGCCTTCCGGTACACACGCCTCACTGACCACTGCGATATAATAGGTTGGTGTATCTTCTTCTCGAGAAAAACCGGTACTAACCCCAAGCACCCCCTGAAGCGCCGGACTCATTAAAGGTAATATAGTGTGTAAAGTCCCATCTGTCGACGTTTTTGTCCAGAAACCAGGTAGTTTCTGATGATTCTCTTCGGCCTTTCGAGACATTGGAATCGTTGTCCCGACAATTCGAAACGCCGACTTTGTCTCAATTCGATAATCCATTTCTACATCACCCTTGATTGAAATATGAAACTTGATTCTCGGATACGTTTTTAAACGCGCACCTTCTTTTTGAGCCTGAGAAGGAGTGACTCCATGGATATTTTTAAATGCTCGGGAAAAAGAATTTGGAGATTCATAGCCATATTTCATTGCAACATCGATCACTTTTTTGCCATATTGTAACTCTGCTCCTGCAAGAGAAAGTCTTCTTCTGCGAATGTACTCAGTCAAAGGTACACCGACCATATATGAAAATATCCGTTGATAATGGTATTCAGAGCAGCAAGCGATTCGCCCTAGTTCCTTATAATCGATTGTACTAGTTAGATGATTTTCTATATAAACCAACGATTCTTCCAGCTTATTGATCCAGTCCATCTACTTCACTCCTTTGTCCATATTCTTTCTTTTATCTATAAAGAGCCTCTCGACCAGTTCCTTGCTCCAGCAATTCTTTAGAAAAAGGAGCTGCGACATTGACCTTGTCACAACTCCACAAATGCGTTTCTCTTAAATGAACTGAGAGAGATACCCCTCACACCTTATTCGTCAAAATACGCTATTTTTTCAATTTCTTTTCACCTAATCCAATGCCTCTTGAATAATTGGATTAACAGATTGCTCCACAGTAATCGTTTCTGTTCCATACCGTTCTCCCAGAACATATTTTGCCATATGGACTGTCCGATCACTCATTCTTTCTAGATTTGATGCAGTATCAATAAATAGGATTCCATCTGCCGCGCGGCCTTTCCCACTATTCATGATCGAAATATACTTCTTCCGAAGATGTTTAACCATCTCATCGATTTCTTCCTCACGTTCCAGAATATGGGCTGCAATTTCTTTATCATCATTCTCAAAAGCAGTCAACGAGTCTTTGATATTTTTTGCTACTTTTCTAAATAGTTCAAGCAAATCTTCATCAGATACGATCAGGGTTGTTCGATCAGACGTTTTTCCTTCTTTTTTGTCTTTAGCCTTCTGTTTCTTTTCCGTTCGAATCGCTTCATCTATATACCCAACAATGTTTCGACAATGATCGCCGATTCGCTCCAAATCTTTTGTCAGCTCGAGCATCATTGTTTGCTCATGACTTTCAGCGATCGTCAACTCTGCAGAAGATAGTTGGACAAGATACTCGGTCAAACGATTATCCATGTCATTGATTGCTGTTTCATATTGATCCGCATTTTCACGGTCTACTTTGTCTTGTTTTTCATAAAAAGCATTGGTAGCTTCATAAGCCCCGACAACATACTCGCCCATCTGCAACAATTCAATTTTCGCCTGATTTAAAGCTACTGTTGGAGAATTCTGAATGATTGATTCATTTAGGTTAGATGGTTTAAAATCAATTCCTTCTCTATCTTTACCAGGAATGATTTTACGTACCAATAACTCAATTTTATCGATGAACCAGAATTGAATCAGCAAGTTGGATACATTGAACATTCCGTGTGCTACAGCAATTTGCATTGCAGGGTTCAATCCAAATGTGTTAGAAACCGCGATAACAACTGATGTAAATGGCGATAGCAAAATCGTAAAGATAATCGCTCCTACCAAATTAAACACAACATGCGAGGCAGCGGTTCTCTTCGCAGCAACACTCGTACCTAACGCCGCAATAACAGCTGTTATTGTAGTTCCGATATTATCCCCAAAGAGTATCGGTAGTGCGGCACCAATTGCCAAACTTCCTTGCGTGTATAATTGTTGCAAAATCCCGATCGTCGCACTTGAGCTTTGTAATACCATTGTCAACAGTGTACCAATCCCAACACCTAAAATCGGTTGGTGAGATACATCTACCATCAAATCCGCAAACTGCGGCAAATCCTGTAATGGCGCCATCCCACTCCCCATCAAGTTCAATCCATAAAATAGACAGCCAAACCCGAAAAGAATTTGACCGATATTGTTAATCTTTTCACGTTTGAAAAAGAAAAGCATAATCGATCCAACGCCCATGATCGGTAAAGCATAGGCACTCAGATTAAACCCAATAATGAAGGCGGTTACCGTTGTCCCTACGTTTGCCCCCATGATAACCCCAATCGCCTGCTTCAAAGACATAAACCCTACACTAACCAATCCAACTGTTAAAACCGTTGTTCCAGAACTTGATTGAATAATTGCCGTAACGATCAGCCCTGCTAATACAGAACGTAATGGTGTAGAAGTGAATGTATTCAAAATTTCTCTTAAAGAATCTCCTGCCGTTTTCTGCAAGCCATCCCCCATATACTTCATCCCGAAAAGGAAAATTCCCAGACCTCCGAGAAAAAGAAATATCATCTCTTGATAGGACACATTTGTTCCTCCTTAAAAAAAATAAACTCAAGTTAAGAGTACAGAAAAAAGAGCCAGAAGTAAATACAATATTGCCATTTTCGAGGAAAAAAATTACTTTTGCTTTTTAAAACGTTTAAGAATTTGAGACAAAAATAAAACCATCTATTTTTTAGTTGCAATAGACGGTTTCATTCTTTTTATCAGTCAAAAATAATGACATTTTTCAATCCCACAGCACGTTGCGCATTTTCTAACGCTTTCGGAAACTGATCGATGTTGAAGCGTTCAGTAATCAGCTGAGCAACAGGTATCCTGCCGCTTGCAATCAGCTTTTCCGAGGTTCGATATCCGTGTAGACTTGCTCTCGTACACCCATATACCCGCAATTGTTTATAATGAAGTATGTTGGTATTTAAAGAGACGTTTTCCTTCTCTTTGGGCAACCCTCCAAAAAATAATAACCGACCATTCATGGCCATATAGTTGAAACTGGCTTCCTGTGCTTGGGGGGCAGGGGCTGCTACTATACACAGGTCGACTCCCTCATCATTCGTTTCACTCATGATTTTCTGTTGTAGATCATCACTTGTTAGAGTCACTAACTCAGGAACTAGCCTTTTAGCTGTACGCAACCGGTCTTCCTGAAGATCATTCATAATAATCTTTCCGGCCCCTTTGCTCAGAGCCAACATGGCATGCATGATTCCAATTGGACCAGACCCGATAATCAATACTGTATCCCCTGCGTTGACACCTGCAATTTCCTGTCCATTGAATACACAGCTGAACGGTTCGATCAGTGCAGCTTCTTCAAAGCTGATCCCTTCCTGTAAAACAGTGATATTGCCTTGGCGTATCGCTTTTTCAGGAATTTTCAAATAGTCGGCAAACCCACCGGGCAGGTTAATCCCAAAAGCCTCATATGTGGCGCATAGATGCGTATTTCCACTGACACACTGGTCACAGATGCCACAGCCCATATTAGGAGCTATCGCAACACGCATCCCCTTCTCGTATCCTTTGACCTGTCCACCTATCTCTTCGATCACCCCAGCTATTTCGTGCCCCAATATCAACGGATGTTTTTCATCCACACCCGTATAGCCGTTTTTATACATTCGGACATCTGTTCCACAAATAGATGCTGCTTTTACTTTGATCAAAATCTCGTTATCAGTAATTACTGGCTTGGAAACTTCGTTTACCTCTAACCGTTCCTTTCCAAATAACTGCACAGCTTTCATATTGCTTTGAGTCATCATTTTTCCTCCTTATCCATCCAAACAATTCTTTTTTCCTGTAAAGAAGTCAACCCAGCATGAACCAACTTCACCGCCATCATCCCATCATGTCCTGTCACTAATGGCTGACTATCCTCTAAAATACAATCAATAAACGCCTGATCCTCAGCAACATAAGCATCCGCAAACAGATAGGTCCAGCTATGCATGGCCGGACGAATGATTTCCCCCTCACGATTGGCAATCACTACCTTGTGCTTGCTTTGGTCTCCAATCAGCACACTGCCATTTGTTCCAAGAATCTCTACTCGTGCATCGTAGCCATATTGGACATACTGCGCACCGTCCACTGCGCCTAATTTACCATCAGAAAATTGCATATTCATCGAAACCGTATCATAATAATCCGGATACTTCGCTTTGACTTCCGGTGATCGGAAATTACCGCCGATTGAATAGATTGATACCACTTCGCTACCTGTAAACCACCGCAATGTATCCAAATCATGGCTGTTTACTTCACCAATAGGACCGTTGCTATTAGAGATATCATACATCCATGGTCTCGGTTCACTCGGACCATGTGTCAATGATTTTACTAACACGACCTCTCCGATCGCTCCTGAATCAATAATTCTTTTTGCTTCCTGAAAGCTTTCATCAAAGCGACGCATAAATCCTACCTGTAGCTTTACATGATTTTCTTCTGCTGCTGCAATCATTTCCAAACACTCGTTTTCATCCATCGCCAATGGCTTCTCACATAAGATATGTTTCCCCGCCTTCGCTGCTGCAATAACGATTTCTTTATGATAAACAGTTGGGGTCACCACAACCACCGCATCAATTTCCGGATTTTCCAGAGCCTGTCGGTAATCTGTGTAGCCATAGACTATATCCAGCTCATTTTTAGCTGCTGCTAAAGCTTCCTCTGAGGGATCACATAAGGCAATCAACTTGCCTCCCTTGATTTTTGAGGCTAGATTTCTGCCATGAATCATCCCAGCTCGTCCTGTACCGATCAAACATACTCGAATTATATCCATTTTCCGTTCCTCCACGTCATAAAAGTTTTTTTCACGCCTGTTCACGCTTTTTTGCACTTGCCAGCTTAACCGCTGTTACTAGAAATCCACTAACTGCTGTCCCTACTGCCAACGCTATGATATAGAAGAATACATTAGACACAGCTCCGGGAATCAGAAATACAAAGAACCCTCCATGCGGAACTGCAATACCACAATTAAATAGCATTGAAAGCGCACCTGTTAATGCAGAACCGATTGTCACTGATCCCAGTACACGGAGCGGATCAGCTGCTGCGAAAGGAATTGCTCCCTCAGAAATAAAGGAGAGGCCCAACACCCATGCCGACTTTCCAGCTTCGCGCTCTTCGTTAGTATAAAGTTGCTTGCCAAGAACGGTTGACGATAAAGCCATCGCCAAAGGAGGGACCATTCCTGAAACCATGACAGCTGCCATAATTGTACTTGTCTCTCCAGCAGCCAAATTCGTCAAAGACGCGACACCGAAGAAATAGGCCGCTTTCCCTACTGGACCCGCCAAATCAATAGCCATCATGGCACCAAGGATCAGTCCTAACAAAACAGAGTTGATTCCGGTCAGACTATTCAACCAATTCATGATTCCTTCATTGATTGCAGTAATTGGCACCCCAACAACAAATTTCATAATCCCACCAACGATCAAAACTGAAAGGATTGGCAGAATCAACACTGGAAGCAACCCGGAAAAAGCAGCTGGAAGCTTCAGGAATTTCTTTAATACAAGAATTGTATAACCAGCTAGGAATCCACCTAGCAATGCACCAAGAAATCCAGCATTCATTCCTGATGCAACCATTCCGGCAACCATCCCAGGCACCAAACCCGGTCGATCTGCAATTGAAAATGCGACATAGCCGCCTAAAATCGGCCACATCAGTCCCATTGCGATTCCTCCAAGCTCATTGATCGTCTGAGCGACTTCTCCCTCTGCATTGATCCCGCCGAAAGCAAATGCCAAAGCAATACATAGACCTCCTGCAACCACAAAAGGAATCATATAGGAAACACCCGTCATCAAATGGCTATATATTCCTTTTGATTGTTGTTTTGTCTCTGTCTGTTCTCCTTTAGAGGTTGATCCTTGATACGCGGGTGCAACAAGAGAACGCTCCAATA
Source organism: Enterococcus sp. 9E7_DIV0242 (assembly GCF_002140975.2). Taxonomy (NCBI): domain Bacteria; kingdom Bacillati; phylum Bacillota; class Bacilli; order Lactobacillales; family Enterococcaceae; genus Enterococcus; species Candidatus Enterococcus clewellii. Next base: position 3,931,584 of record NZ_CP147247.1, on the reverse strand, counting down.
AATTGGGTCCGTCATTGATAGCTTCATTGACATCTACTTCTATCAAACGTTTTCCGTTGAAACGCTCTTTGTTGACCGTTGTACTTGCAGCAATCACGACTGCATCTGCTGCAGCGATCTCCTCTGCAGTCAGCACATTTTCAGCACCTATCGACCCTTGCGTCTCAACCTTTATTTCGTATCCTTTTTCCTTCGCAGCAATTTCCAGATTTTCAGCAGCCATATACGTGTGGGCAATTCCAGTAGAACACGAGGTGATTGCAACAATTTTCATCTTTTTTCCTCCTTCTATTCATCAATAATCGAATAAATCTCTTCTGCATCAGCCGCATGCATCAAACGATCCCTGATGTCCTGATGCATCAACTTCCGTGACAACTGACTTAAAATCCGCAAATGCTCATTATCAGAGTTTTCAGGAACAGCAATCAAAAATAATAAATGCACCGGTTTACCATCCATTGAATCATAACTGATCCCCTCTTTACTACGGCCAAATCCCAACGTTGGAGATGAAACTGCCTTTGATTTGCCATGAGGAATCCCAACACCAAATCCGATTCCTGTTGTTGCTTCTGCTTCCCGTTTCATCACTGCAGCTAGATAGCTTTTCAAATCAGTTACCCTACCAATTTCTGCCATCCTTCCTGCAAGTTCTTCGATCCCCTCCATCTTAGAATGACTATCCATATCCAAAACAATTGTTTCTTCTGTCATTAGCTCCTTAAGTCCCATTTAGCTTTCCTCCATAACCAACGCTTTGTATTCTTCAACAATTGAAATACCTGCGCTCGTTCCAAGTCGTTCCGCACCTGCTTCCACCATAGCTTTCGCAGTAGCAAAATCACGTATACCTCCAGCCGCTTTCACTTTCACTTCATTGCCAACAATCGACTTCATCAAACGAACATCCTCCACTGTCGCACCACCCGTTCCAAAACCCGTAGAGGTTTTTACAAAATCCGGTCTTACCTCCTTTGCAATTTCACACACCTCACGTTTTTCAGCCTCTGTTAGATAGCAATTCTCAAGAATGACCTTACTCAATATATGATGCTCTCTACAGACCGCAACGATACGCTCCATTTCATTCCTAATATATGCTCGATTGCCATCTTTCAGCTCACGAATGTTGATAACGTAGTCAATCTCATCCGCTCCATTCTCAACTGCATTTTCTACCTCAAAAACTTTCGACTCGATCGTTGTCTGTCCCAATGGAAACCCGATTGCTGCTCCAACATGCACCGGACTATCTTCCAACATCTTCGCACATAAGCGAACCGGCGCTGAATTGATTGCGACCATTTTGAAGCCATACTGATCTGCTTCCCTGCATAATTGTTCAAACCCTGTACGTACCGCGTCAGCTTTAAGTAATGTGTGATCGATTAGATTAGCCAGCTCTTCTACCGTTAATTGAAATGTCATTGAAATTCCTCCTAAATTTGAATTCGTTTTCATTTTATCACTTATTTTCATTTTGTCAACATATAAAAGCAAATGAAAGTAAAGCGATTTTCGTTTACAATCAAAAAAAGAGCAAGAATCACTGATTCTCACTCTAATAATAGCTATTATTTAAATTTTCAATACAGCAATCAAGCAGTAATCACTGTTATTTGCTGCTGCTTCAGCTGTTCATAATCGTCCTTACTAATATTTGTGTCAGTGATGAAAACATCCGTATCTCCCGGTAACCCAAACAACTTGAAACTATCCTTACCGATTTTACTTGATTCGCAAAGCATCAGTTTTTGATCAGCAATCGAAAACAACACTTTCTTTAGTTCGGCTGTTCCGATATTTGGCGTAGAATAACCCTTTTTTATGGAAAATGAAGTCGTCCCAATAATCGCTTTATCAACTAGAAAAGTCCGCAACGATTCAATCACCATTTCACCAGCAGCATACTGAAAGCCATTTCGTACAACCCCACCAATCAAACAGATTTCATGGTCTGTTTCTTCACTTAGCATAGAGGCAATTTGGAGATCATAGGTCAGGATTCTCAACGATTTCACAGAACTATAGAGCAAGGCTTCTGCGAAAGCGAGACAAGAGGTACCTGTGTCGATTACTAAAGAATCACCATCATTCAGTAAAGTAACAGCTTTTCGAGCAATTCGTCGTTTCTCGTCTGTAAGAGCTCTGACCTTCGGCTTATCCTCAAAACTTCGTTGAGGATTGCGAATTGCCCCGCCATGTGTTCGTGTCAACTGATGTTCCTTTTCCAACTCTCGCATGTCCGTTCGAATCGTACTGCCGGAGACTTGGAACAGCTCCACTAAATCAGCTACCTGAACACGTTCTTGCTCATCTAAAAGCCGCAGAATTTCTGTTTTTCGCTCCTCTGCATACATAAACTTGTTCTCATCCATTTTATTACACCCTATCATTTGCTTTTATTTACTTTCACTTCAAATGGTACCATGTACGAATAAGAAAGTGAAGCCCCCGGTTCACACACATATTCTAACTTCTTCATCAAACTATTATTTACTGCTTACCATAATGGCTGTACCAATCAAATGAAAATCACAGCACAGATACTTTAGTTTTTTCTCTTAAACATCTGAGTAGCCGCAACTGCCAGTTTCCAGCCCTCATAAAGCTCTTCTCTTTCTGATTCTACCATGTCTACTTCAAAACGCTGTCCATCTTTTGAAAATGCCTTGATTTCCTCAAGGTCCTGCCAAAAACCTACCGCTAAACCAGCGAGAAAAGCGGCACCTAATGCCGTTGTTTCCAAATCATAGGCACGTTGAACAGGCGTATTCAGGATATCTGCCTGAAACTGCATCAACAGATCGTTATTAGCTGCTCCACCATCTACCTTTAGCACTGGAATGTCGATACCAGTATCTTCCTTCATCGTATCGATGATATCACGGACCTGATAGGCCACCGACTGCAATGTTGCCTTTACAAAATCTTCTTTTGTTGTGCCTCTGGTCAAGCCGAACACTGCCCCTCTAGCATCAGAATCCCAATAGGGAGCACCTAATCCAGTGAAAGCCGGTACAACATATACCTCATTTTGATTATCAGAAGCACGTGCTATTTCTTCCGATTCCGCCGAGGTTTGAATCATTTTCAATCCGTCTCTCAGCCATTGAACAGCGGAACCTGCAACAAATATACTGCCTTCCAATGCATAAAATATCTTTCCATTGATGCCATAACCAATCGTCGTCAACAAGTTATTAGCAGAAAGCTGAGGCTTCTCACCAGTATTCATAACAATAAATGAACCTGTTCCATAGGTGTTCTTAACCATCCCTGGCTCAAAAGCCATTTGACCAAATAACGCAGCCTGCTGATCTCCGGCCATACCGGAAATAGGCGTTTCACTGCCATAAAAATGATAGACCTTCGTCTGTCCGTAAACCTCTGAATTCGAAGCCACTCTAGGAAGCATGGCGTGAGGGATATTCAAAAGCGTCAAAATATCCTGATCCCAGTCCAGTTGGTGAATATTGAACAACATCGTCCGACTTGCATTGGAATAGTCAGTTACATGTGTCTCTCCACCTGTCAGCTTCCAAACCAACCAAGTATCAATCGTTCCAAAAAGTAGTTCGCCGTTTTCTGCACGTTTCTGCGCTCCCGGCACATGATCTAATATCCAGCGAACTTTGGTTGCAGAAAAATAGGCATCAATTAGTAATCCAGTTTTCTTATGGATCATCGCTTCATGCCCCTCGGTTTTCAGCTGATCCGCAATTTGCGAAGACTGTCTAGACTGCCAAACAATCGCATTATAAATAGGTAGTCCTGTCTTTTTATCCCAAACAACCGTCGTCTCTCGTTGGTTTGTAATACCAATCCCCGCAATATCAGATGGACGAATCCCAGATTCGATCAACGCGCCCGCAATAACTGACTGTACAGAATTCCATATTTCACTAGCATTGTGCTCTACCCAGCCATCATTCGGAAAATATTGTGGAAATTCCTTTTGAGAACTGCTGACCTGTTTCCCTTCTTTATCAAAAATGATTGCCCTTGAACTTGTCGTCCCTTGGTCGATTGCCATAATATATTTTTTGACTTCCATGATTTCTTTTCTTCCTCCCGACAGCTTAAATACTTTCTCTTATTATTATAAAAGAATCGGACGTGTAAATCATCTTTTGAAAATAATTTACACTCACTTTTATGAATCAACACTTCTACTTACTTGTTTCTATAGATCACTACACAATTTCTTTCAATTAACCCCTTCATTCATTGAGATCGACAAACATGGTTGTTCCACCTATCACATTAATATACGCCATAAGAAAAAATTATCAGACTTATAGCTCAGGATAAATCCATATTTATATTGCGAATGAAAGCTTCTTTAGGTATACTGAGGAAGTAGGATAGAAATAAGCGCATTGACATAAATAAGCATGGCACTTCTCTTTTCGGCGCCAACCGAAAAGCGGAAGCCTTGTACGAACAGCTGCCACTGTTGATACAGATGCCAATAGTTACTAACATCCATCACTCTTTGAGAGTCTTTATGTATCTGAAAACGTTCGTTTAAAGGTTTACCCCTTTTCCTGATTTCAGATAATTGAAGCTGTGTTTGTTGTATATTATTGACGGTATCAGGTTGCTCCTGATACCGTTTTTTCTATCCTGCTAGTTATCGAAGAGTATTCTTTGTAACAAGCAGGAAAATGAGTAGCAGATACTTAAAACAGATCTCCCTATAAGACCCATCACCTATCAACCCTATTCTGTTCACTTGTATCTAACTGCAAAAACAAAAAAAGGCACTCCATCACCGGCGCCAACCAAATGATGAAGCCTTGTATAGAAAGCTGCCACTCTCTATCCAAGTTGCCCTTTGCCAGTACCGAAGTACTAACATTTTTTATTGTACCTAATTTTTATAGAAATAGCTAGTTCCTGTAGTCTATTTCTAAAGAATTACTCAATAAAGTTTACCTAGTCTTCGAGAAAATCAAAGGTATGGACAGCTATCGCAGTCGTCCATACCTTTTTACTATTTTCCACTTTTTACAGAGATCCTCTTCGATTCTATTCTTTCGAAATAAATCAAGCTTCAAAAAAAGCTTTTAAATTAAATAACAGAACTCTTATTTAAAAACAGGTCATTTTCAGTCAATAAGTAATCATATTGATTGCTTCATCACTTATTTAGCTTTCTTCTCATGTTTGCCTTTTCTTCTCCAGAACATCAAGGAACCGGCTAACCCTGTTGCAAATAATCCCATTCCCTGCGCTGCTGCCGAATCTTCTGATCCAGTATTTGGCAACATTTTTCTGTCAGCTGCAGTTGCTGGTGTTGTTCCAGTCGTTGGCAATTGGTTCGTCACCGGCGTATTCACAGTAGTTGTAACAGTTGTAACAGTCTCCGGTAGAGCTTTCTCTACAGGTTTAGCTACGTTTGTCGGCGCAGTCGGCTGATTGCTCAAAGTTACCATTTCCGGTGCAGCTGGTGCAACAGTTTCTTCAATAATGACAGTCTGTTCCACTGGTGGTGTTGTTGGTGTCACCTCTTCTGGTGCAACAACATCTGGAATAACCGGAGCAATTGGCTCAGGAGCTGGTTCAACAACAACCGGAGGTTCTACAGGAGTAACGTTCGTTACATCCTCAATATCATTCACATCCGTAGGTGCAGTTGGTTGCGTGAAATCGCCATCCGCTTCTTCACTGCCCCAAGTCGTATCTTCTACAGCTTGTGATTGTCCAGGTCCAGCTACATCAGCTAAAGGAGCTGTTGTCTGCACAGAGCTCTTCGCTGGTTCAACTACATCTTCAACATCCATAACTGTCAATGCTGATTTAGCAGTTCGCTCAGTCACCGTGATTGTATGAGGTGTGATGTTAGATACAGACTTCGGATCAGTAATCCCTTTCGGTTCTACTGGCGCATCAGACATTTCTGGTACATCTGGAATGTTGGGAGAATCAACCGGATAAACTTCTAAGGGGGTTGAAATAGCAGTAACTGTTTTCGGAGAGAAAACTGGTATTATTACTGCATCCGGAAGTGGTTGACCACCTAAGCTACCATCAAATCCTGAGTAATTATTATTAACGGTAGTAATCCAGTCATACACACTTACCGCGTAATATTGATATCTCAACGCATTCAATTTAAGATAGTTAACGTTTTTATTGTAGGCTGATAGCAATTGATCGTACATATCAACTACGTTAGTAGTAAGCATTCTATCATCAAAATAACTAAAAACATCTATTCCTGTACTATCTTTGAAATCATTTATTTCAGATTGTAATCTTAATTGATCTGTAGTCCAACCATCATCAACCAACTTTATATAATCGTCAATATAGGAAGAAATATTGTTAAGTGCTTCAAGTCCTTTGGCCTCATATGTCGCTATAAATGCATCTAATTCGGCTACTGTATTCATTGATTGTAATTCTGCCACTGTATATCCTAAAATACCATAATTCCGATCCTGTATACGCAAAGAATTAATTGTCGGTTGCCAAATTGTTAGTAAATCGTTAGCTGGATCTCCTACATTACCTACCTTCCAAGCTTCTCGGTAATCAGCATAATCATCCAAGTATATTTGATATGCTTGATAAAATTTTTCATATGCTTTAGCTGTTTCCATATTTTCATGCGTCGCATCTTCAACTTCTTGAATGTAATCCCTCAAGCTATCTCCAAATCCATCTGGATCATAAACCTTATCCAATGGATTAACATTAAATGGATCTTGTTTGTACGTCTCATTTGCTACTTCATAAGCCTCGATAATTGGCCATGAATCTGCATAAGCATTATCTAATGCTACTTTTGCCGCATCATATTTTACTTGCCAATCAGCTAATAAAGTTGAAATAGTGGTAACATTCCCTTGGATAATATCCCCACTTGGAAAGCTTGCCAGAGTAGTATTCATATCGTCAACAGCATTATTAATAACAGTTTCTGCTGCTTTCGCTTTGTCATACGCAGCTTTTGCAATTTCATAAGGCTCTCTGGCAGTTTTATATTCAAGTTCAGCTTGATCATACGCAGTTTGAAGTTTTCCGTATTTTTCCATTGCTTTAACACGGTCTTCCTCCAAATCTTCTAGCAATATCTTTGCAGCTTCATATGAGTCATCTGCCAATTTCCACGCCCCGTTCGCAGCAATATATTTATTCTGTGCTTCGGTTTGTTTTGTGTTCAAGGCTGTAAGTAATGTATCTGCATTTGTATACATCGTAGAAACTTTATTGAATTCTGCTTCATGTGCCGTATACTTCAAACTAACTTGCGTAAATTTACTTGTTGTAAGTAAGTATTGCCCATGAACTTGGTCATACTGTTCTTTCACACTGACATAGTAGGCAGCTAAAGCATCATACTCTGTTTTTCGTTGATTATAGATTACTTTTAAATCATCGATTGCTTGTTGCGCGCTAGTATATGCGTTTTCTGCAGCAACACGTTCAACTTCAAGTGAAGTCAATTGTTGGTCAAGGTCATTATACTGATCTTTTGCTTCATTGTATTGTGTTTCAAGCGTTGTATACTCATTTTTTACATTCTGCAAAATTGTTTCTAATGCAGCAAATTCTGCTCCTACCTGAGCACATTCAGCTTCCAACTCACCTAATTCAATGCGTAATGCTTGCTGAATCAAAAATAGACGATCATATTCTGCTCGAGCAGTCTCAAATTGCCCGTTGACTGTTTCGTAAGTTGTATTGGTTTCGTTAAATTTGGCTTCAACGTTATCAAAAGTCAATTTTGCACCATCATACTCTGCTTTGACAGCTTCATAAGTTAGTGTCAGCTGATCAAATTGCGCTTTCACTTCTGCTGTTTCAGAAACCACAGCCTGATAAGCCGTTTCTGTATCAGCATAAACAGCCATTACCTGATCATAGTCAACACTGATTGCTTGGTACTCAGCTTCCAATGTTTGATAATCATTTTGCATTTGATCGCGTTTCTCAACAAGAGTATCATATTTTTGTTTTATTGCTTGGTAAGAGGCTGAAATAGTTTGGTAGTTCTCCTGTACAATCGCATATTCTGCTTGAACAGTTTCATAATGAGTTTTCAAAGCTGATAATTGCTGTTGTACTGTATCATGGTTCGTTTTTGTCTCATTATAGCGCTGTGTATTTTCATTATATGCTGCTAGTGCTGTCGCATATTCGACAGTCCCTTCATCATATTGCTTCAATATAGCTTCAGCTTCCGTACGTTTTGTGTTATACTCCGCCAACTTTGTTTCGTAAGAGGAAAGTTGATTATCATAAACAGCTTTTTGCTGATTATAGTCATTCGTTGCTAACTCATAAGCAGCTGTTTTAACATCGTAGCTTTGTTTTTCCGCTTCATAGGCTGTTTTCTCTGCTTCGTACTCAGTCGCCAAATCAGTTACTTGAGTAGCTAAAACATCATAATCTGCCTTAGCTGTTTCATAGGCTGCTTTTGTTGTTGTATAGGTTGTTTTAATCTGATCATAGTCTGCCAGCTTTTGCTCATAGTCCGTAATTGATGTTTCTAAAGCTGATAAATCCGCTTCATAAGCTGCTTTTTCAACAAGATAGTTATCCTTAGATAGATCATATGCAGCAGCAATATCTTTATAATTGGTCATAAACAGCCTTGTCTGCCTCATATGCTGATTGGGAAGTTTCCAAGTCATTTTTTAAATCATTATATGTAACAGTTGCCAAATCAAAATCGGCTGCTGCTGATTCATAAACAGTTTTCTTACTGTCATACGCACTTAACAGATTTTCATATACTTGTTTTTGTGTATCATAATCTGCCAAATTATTTGCATAAGTAACTTTCGCTTCATTGTAGTCTGTTTTAATAGCCTCGTAGATCGCTGCAGCGTCTTCGTATGCCGTACGCTTTTCTTCATACTGAGTGCGCAATGATTCATAATTATTTCTTTCAGTTTCCACCAGACTTTTCGCTGCTTCATAATCAGATACTGCTGATTCGTAGGTCGATTTTACACTATCATAATCTGCTTTTAGCACTAGATAGGCAGCTTGCTTTGTTTCATATGCCAATTTTTCTTGATTATAGCTCGCGACACTTGATTCGTACTCTGTTTTATTTTGCTCATATGCTACTCTTGTTTCCTCGTATGCTTTAGCAATTGGTTCAAATTCTGCTAGTTTTGTTGCATACTCAGCTTTTAATGTATCGAGTTCTTTTCTCAGCACTTCTGCCGATTCGAATTTTGTATCTGCATCCGCTTTAGCGGTATTATATGTTCCCAACGCAGCATTATAGTTACCCAAAGTTGTTTCATAATCTGTTTTAGCAGTATTATATGCATTTAGCGCTGACTGGTAATCGCGCTGCATTCCCTGCTGAACTTCTGTATCACTTGATTGCGCAATTGCAACTAATGAACTGATAGGATTTGTTGTCCCGACGATCAATGTACTCGAGTACAATAAAAACTTAAACGAGCTTTTTTTCCATGAATATTTCATTGGTTAAACTACCTTCCTTCTTATCATTTATAAACACTTTTTTCGAAGTAATAATTCCCTATCTCCCTGTAAAAACTTAACTTTACCCTTAAAGAAATATATAGTTGCACGAATGTAATTATACATTAATTTTAAGTAATTTAATTATCATATTTTTTAGCATTTATCTAATTTTTTGAAAAAGACAAACTGTTATTATATACCTTTTAAGGGTAATAGCTTCTTTACTTCAATTATTTTATACTCAAAATATACAATTTATATATTACAAACAATTATATATGTATTTATTTCTATTTGTCAAAAATGAAACATATATAATTTTTTGATACAAATAAGATTTTTTGACATCAGATGAAACATAATAAAATCAATAACCGTATATTTTTGTTCGATAATTAGAAACAGCCACCAATTCAGTTAGATTAAACTTACATTTCTCTCACAGTTTTACAAAATGAGCAAAAATATTGAGAAAAACTTTTTTTCATGCTATTATATATTCAATCTTAGATTTCATATTGTGTTTCCCTTCATATTAGTGTGTGGTATGAAGGGTTTTTTCTTTGCCCATTCCTTAGTTAATAACAACTATATAATAAAAACGGTTCTATAATATATTGTGTTGGTGGAAAATCCTTAAGGAAAATCTACCAACACTTTTTAAGTGTTTAAACACCAAAAAGGAACAACAAACTGATAAAATGAAATCGACCAAAATCACAAATCATCAGAAAGGTTGTTCCTCTATGGATAAGAATACCAGATTATTGCTTGGACTAACAGATAAACATCTCTCCTTTGGAGAGGATTGGCTTGAATACAGACACCTAAAAGGGGTTGAAGCTCAGGTCATCAAAGCAACACTTACGTATATACCTACACATTGCAAAAACTGTGGGATAAAAAATCAAGGACAGATCATCAAAAATGGTTACCATCGGGCACACTCAATTACCTGCATTTAATGGTCGTCTGACTTTATTGGAACTGAGACGTTCGCGCTTTCGTTGTCATGAGTGTCACTCAACTTTTCACGCTCAGACAGAGTTAGTTGAAGAACACCATCATTTATCAAAGCAACTCTGTCTCCAAATCATACTTGATTTAAAGAAAAATGTTTCTAGGAAAGAGATTGCCCAAAAACATTTCGTTTCAGACGTGACGGTTCTTCGCTTAATGGAGGAGCTAGCTGCTTCTTATTCTCCAAATTGGCGATTTCTTCCAAAGATTTTATGTATTGATGAATTCCAATCAATGAAATCTTGCGAAGGGGCCATGAGTTTTATTTGTGTTAATGGAGAAACCAACAAGATTCTTGAAGTACTTGAAGACCGTCGACTGACGCACTTAACCCGACACTTTATGCGATACACAAAAGAAGCCCGAGAAAACGTAAAGTACCTAGTCATGGACATGAATGCGAGCTATGATCAATTACTCAAGTCCGTGTTTCCAAATGCCCAACTCGTTACTGACCGATTTCACATTGTCCAACAAATGAATCGAGCATTAAATCAACTACGGATAAAGACAATGAATGCCTTTCGGCATTCCTCACCACAAGAACAGAAGCAATACCGTCGACTCAAACGGTATTGGAAGTTACTTCTAAAAGATTCAGTTGAATTGGATAGTCAACATCGTCCCTATCATTCACTATTCAAACGTCCATTAACTCAGACAGACATTGTCGATGAATTACTTAGCTACGATTCAACCTTGCGTATTGCTTACGATACCATTCAGTTTCTTAAATATGCCTTTACTCATCGCGAAGCTAAGCGTTTCTTTGAAGAACTTGATACACTAGATCCCCGACTGCCTTTCTGGTTCAAAAAGAAGTTGAGATTCTTCAAGAAGCACAAGCAAGGAATTACCAATGCGTTCAGTTTTTCTTTTTCTAATGGGATTACAGAAGGGTTGAATAACAAGATTAAGGTAATCAAACGGATTGCTTATGGCTACCGTAATTTCTATCATTTTCGTTCTCGTATTTATATTATTCAAGGTCTTGTTTTTTCTCAAGATTAAAAGGAGGCTCACAACCAATATCTCTGCAGCTATAAAGGTAAATCGGGAATTAGTAGCTGTTATCCAAGTACATGTACAGCTACTTTGACTCGATTTAGGAATGGAATTGGCGCTTTTTGCCAAGTCGCTTCCGGCCAGCTGCCCAGATAATTGGCAGAGGTCCTCCTATTTCTAAAAAGAACTTGAAACAAAACCAGAATATCTCTGATTTTTATTCCAAGTTCTATGATTTTATTCAGTTTTTTGTCCTACCAACACAAATTGACATAGAACCATAAAAACACCTCCCAAAAATTCGTCCTTTGTCCGGACTATTTTTGGGAGGTGCTTTCTTTTTTATCTATTCCCCTAAATCAACATTGTGGTAAACTTTTTGAACGTCTTCCAAATCTTCTAAAACATCAATCATTTTTTCAAATTTTTCTAAATCGTCGCCAGTTAATGTTACATCATTTTGTGCGACCATTTCCAATTCAGTGACAGAAAATTCTTCGATCCCTTTTTCCTTTAATGCTTCTTGGATCGTATGCAGGTCTTCTGGCTCTCCATACACAATGACTTGATCATCTTCTTGAACAACATCACGCACATCAATATCTTTTTCCATTAAATATTCTAAAATATCATCTGCATCCGATCCTTCAAATCCAATAATTGCTGTATTATCGAACATATACGAAACGGCACCGCTGACACCCATATTCCCACCATTTTTACCAAATGCAGCACGTACATCTGCTGCTGTACGGTTCACATTATTTGTCAGAGCATCTGCAATGACCATTGAACCATTCGGCCCAAAACCTTCATAACGCAATTCTGAATACTGCTCATCCCCTGACCCCTTTGCTTTTTCAATCGCTCGATCAATAATGTGCTTTGGTACATTGTATGTTTTAGCTCGTTCGATGACAAACCGTAATTTTTGATTTGCATGGGGATCAGGATCACCTGATTTTGCTGCGACATAGATTTCAATACCAAATTTTGCATAAACGCGACTGTTATTTGCATCTTTGGCAGCTTTTTTTTCTTTAATATTTGCCCATTTACGGCCCATATTCTCACTTCGCTTTCTTATTTTTATAATAATAACCTTTTCCATTATACTTGTAGTAGTGGCTTTTGTTAAGCATTTTTTATTCGTATTGGAAAACGTCCAGAACTCTGTTCCAGAATCCTCGAGTTTCCCAATTGGTAGACACGATCGCTCTTCAAGCCTGTATCAAGGTAACTACTCATTTTTTTTGAGTTTTTTGTCAAAATCGGCAAGCTGGCCGTTTCTTTTTGTTCTTTCAAATACTTCTGGCCCATTTCAGACATTCCTAAAATACGTAAACTACTATTCTTCCAGCCTAATTCAATCTCTTGTTCCGAAATATTCATTAATGTGTAGGTAGCTAAGCGTTGCAGTCGGGTCCACGTATACCGCTTCGTCTTGACTAATTCTATGAAATGAGTGAAGCTTTCTGCCTTCAACGCCATTTCTTTCACTCTATACTCGATACCCTCATTCATCTGATAAATACCACGTAGCTCTTCCTCTGAACTGGCTATCAAGCGGTATTTCAGCAATGGCCAATAATTTTCCCAAGAAACCAATGGTCCTGTCTTCAAATCTCTATAAGTATTTTCTGGAAGTACGGATTCCAACTCTTGCCAGGTTTGGTTAAAAGCACCGACTCTTACTGCCGTAGCACTTGCAAACTGCTGATGGATTATTTCTTCATTGTACTGAGTGATTTTTCGCTTTAAAGGTAACAACTTCATCGGGTGAGTGTACTTTGCATTCTCTTTTGCATAGCTCAAGCCCAAAACATGGTTGGGCGAAGCAAAATCTAGATGCAGCTCTGGATAAAGTCTTTGGAAGACATGAGTCATCTGCTGTGGGTAGCTCAGGTGCTTTTCACCTAGCTCTTTATATGTTTTTTCAATCAATTCTTTATTTTCAACTGCAAATCGACCAAACGCTTCATAATCAATTGGTTTATCACTGTCCGTACCAAAGCACAGCGCATCACAATTCAACGCCTGCAGGAGTTTTACCCCTCCTCGAGCAAAATAATCAGCCGACTGAACCGCCCACACAAAAGGAAGCTCGACAACCAAGTCTACACCATTCTCCAAGGCTTCTTTAGCACGTGTCCATTTATCCAAAATTGAAGGTTCTCCTCGTTGCAGAAAGTTGCCGCTCATTACCGCAATAACTACATCTGCATCGGATAACTCGCGTGCATTCTGTACATGATATGCATGTCCGCTATGAAAAGGATTGTACTCTACTATGATGCCACAAGCGTTCATCTCTTCTTCACATCGCTTTCCAGTTAGAATCATTAAAACGCTGAGAGCCGTCTACTAATCTCGTACGTCTCTCAGCGTTCATTTCTTATGTCTTTGCTTACTTCTGACAGACAAAGAACCAGCGTGCGCTCTCTTCTTTGGGCTGCTCATCTGTAAAATCGGCATAGACTTCAACATCCATGAAGCCGCTGCTTTCCAGCATCATCAAATACGTTTCTAAGGTATACGTACGTTCTTTATGCAGCTCATCCTTACGAATAAAAATTGTTGACTCTTCTTCCCGTTTTACAAAGAAAGTCAGGAAGTGCTCGATACTATGTGTTTTTTCTCCTACATAGCTATCCCAAAGAAAAGCGAACTCTTCCGTCTGATAATGATAGCTGTAGTCCGGAAAAACCGTATCAATCTGATGAACGGAGTGAACATCAAAAATGAATGTCCCCTCTTCCTCCAACGCCTGATACACCTCATCAAACACCTGTTGAACATCACGGCGATTCTCCATGTAACACAGAGAATCAGAGAAACAGGTAATCGCCTCATATTGTCCAACCTCTGAAAGCTCAAGCATATCACCTTGGACAAACTGGATATCGACCTCTTTCTCTACAGCACGTTTGCTGGCAATAGCTAACATTTCCTCTGATAAATCCAAAGCAGTTACTTCATAACCGGCCTTGGCAAAATCAACAGCTAAACGCCCTGTCCCACAAGCAAGCTCAAGAATTCTTTTTGTTTGACTTGGTAAATGTCTTTTGGAAAAGTCCAGCCATTGTTCATACAGCGTTTCATCCATGACTTCATCATAGACAAACGCAAATGTTTTGTACGTCATTTTAATCTACCCATTGTTGGATATTTACAAGTGGTGCATCTGCCCAAAGCTTTTCAAGGTTATAAAATGTACGTTCAGAAGCCTGAAAAACATGTGCGATGACATCCCCAAGATCAATTAGGACCCACTTGCCTCCATCTTTTCCTTCAACGCGTTTCACTTCAACACCTGCTTGTTCTTCTTGATCGAGAATCTCTTCCACGATTGCATTGATCTGTCTGTCACTGTTTGCCTGACAAATCATAAAGTAATCGGCTAAAAGAGAGATTCCCTGAACCTCAAGTGCAACAATATCTTCTGCTCTTTTTGAATCAGCTGCTTTTACAGCGATTTCTAAAATTTTCTGACTATCGATGATAGTTCCCTCCTATTAATTGTTCACGACCCAACGATTATACGTTTCAATCGTTTTAGGGTATATTTTTTGTTCTTGATCGATTAAATGTTGTAAGGTGTGCTTGGTTTCATAAGCAACAGCTTCATCCAAATCAATCAACGCTAGTTCTCTAGCCTCTTTAACTCCCGGAAAATTCCTATTTGGTTCAATATAATCTGCAACATAGATGATTTTATCCAATAAAGACATATCTGCTGCCCCCGTCGTATGCAGGCGAATCGCTGTCAATATCTCTTCATCGTCAATCCCCAATTCTCGCTGCACCATATCGGCACCTACCAATCCATGCCAGATAGCATTGCCATAATCCAACAACTCAGGGTTATAGCCATCCCGCTCGATGATCAAACGAAATTCATCATCCGGGCGTTCTTTTGCATAATCATGCGTTAACGCGGCAATACTGGCCTTTTCTTTAGAACAGTCGTATTTAGCTGCTAAAGCGACTGCCGCTTCCTCCACACCAAGGACATGGATAAAGCGACGTTCACTCATCTGCATCTGAACCTTCTGCATCAATTCTTCCCGTTTGAACGGTGTATAATCTCCGCTAAATTCCATCTATATACAGTCCCTTCTCGTAGATATAGTTTATCACATTATCTGGGAGAAGGTAGCGGATGGAGCAGTTATTTTGGATTTTTTCCCGTATCATACTGGAGCTGATATCCATTTGCGGTGTATCGACCCAGATGATAGGGTACGGTGTTTCTATGCCATAATTAGGACGGCGTGTACCAACAAAACTCACCATATGGATCAGTTCATCGATGTTATACCATTTAGGTAAATACTCTACCATATCACCGCCGATAATAAAATAGTAATCCGTATCAGGATTGTTTTGAATCAATGCCTTCATCGTATCGTACGTATAACTCTTCCCTTTTCGTATCAACTCGATCGGCTCTATAGCCAAATTAGGATTGTCTTCAACCGCCAGTTCTAACATCGCAAGTCGATGCTCACTGTCGATCGTTTTCTTTTCATCTACGTGGGGCGGCAAGTACGATGGCATCAAATAGACCTTATCCAAACCTAGTTGTTGATGTACTTGTTCTGCAATGACTAAATGTGTTAAATGTACTGGATTAAAGTTTCCACCTAGTAGTCCTACCTGTTTGCGCTTTTGAAAAAGCTGTAGTTCTTCCTTAACAATTGTTTGAGTTCCTCTTATCGCACTGGCTGTTGCCTTCATCGATTGATTCCTCCAATACTTTGCTAAATTGCTTTGACCTCTTTAGAATATTTCTGATACTTCTCTTTTGAAGAAGGTTTGAACAAGACTAATACTCGCCCGATAACTTGAACAACGTTACAGCCTGTTTTTCTCTCAATAACAACAGCAACATCTTCTGCCACTTCTTCTGTATTTTGTAACAAGCTGACCTTGATCAACTCACGTTTTTCCAGTGCCTCGTTGACTTGAACAATCATTTCGTCATTCAGTCCACCTTTTCCGATTTGAAAAATCGGCTGTAAATGATGCGCTTGACTTCTTAAATAGCGCTTCTGCTTTCCTCTTAATTCCACAAAAATCCTTCTCTCTATCTATTATATCAATGCTTTTCTTCTTAGAACTTCAACACCTTTTGGCGCCCATCCTGCAACAACACATGGTTCCTGTACAGTGATCCAGCCTAAACCGGCAAAAACGATATCTGTTTTTTCTTTCACCGAAAACTCAAAGCGTACAAGTTCCGGAAAATCATCTGTTTCATCTGGTCTTGGCGGCTGTAACAATCCTCCAACATGCTTCTCATAAAATTGATCTGCATTCACCAGCTTCGTGCGATGAATCATCAAATCATTCGAGGCATAGGCGATAAATGAGCTGCGCTTGCCTTGAATAAAATCAAAACGTGCCAAGCCACCCAAGAACAGTGTCTGTTCCGGATTCAACTGATACACTTTTGGCTTGATTTCTTTTTGGGGTGCAATCAACTTCAAATCCTTCTTACCAAGATAATGAGCCATCTGATGACGATGGATGATTCCCGGTGTATCGATTAGAAAATGACCATCATCTAGAGGAATTTCTATTTTATCCAAAGTTGTTCCCGGGAATTGAGATGTGGTAATCAGATCCTTCACCCCAGCTGTATTTTTGATGATTTGATTGATCAATGTTGATTTTCCAACATTCGTTACACCAACGACATAAACATCGCGACCCTCACGGTATTTTTCAATTGTCGCAAGCAGCTCATCCATCTCATGCGGTTTCTTCGCACTGGTCAATAGAACCTCCAACGGTCGCAAGCCTTGCTCATGCGCTCGTTCTTTCATCCATTGGATCAGCTTCCCTTTCTTCAGGGATTTCGGTAGGATGTCTTTCTTGTTCCCTACAAGCAATACTGGATTGTCTCCGATAAATCGATGCAGCCCTGGGATTAGAGAGCCGTTAAAATCAAATATATCTACAACATTCACAATTAGCGCATCTTCACGACCAAGCTCGTTCAAAAGACGTAAAAAGTCATCATCGGTCAAATGTACATCTTGAATGTCATTATAGTGTCTCAAACGGAAACAACGTTGACAATACATTTCTCCTGTTTCCATCCCTTTGTCAAACGCTGCTTGAGGCGTATAGCCAAGTTCATTCGGTCTTTCTGTCTGGATTTCTGCACCACAACCGATACAGTGAACTGATTCACTCATTCTAATCCGCCTTTCCATTTCATCTCAGGGTGTTTCTTTGCTAAATGCTTCATGATTATTCGTTCAAAAAAACGATTGATTCGCGTGTTCCAACCATCTGTATCTACGATTGGACGAACCAAAATATTTCGGATACCTGCAGCATTCGCCCCACGGATGTCTGTCATGATCTGATCACCAACCATAACCATTTCTTCCGGCTTTAGGTTCAGCTTTTTCTGTGCTTCCTTGAAGCCCTTTGTCAAAGGCTTCATCGCTCTTGCTACATAATCCAGCTCGAAAACTTCTACAGCTCGTTTGATTCGACTATCTTTGTTATTTGAAACAACGATTACAGGTAGTCCTGCATTCCTCATTTCTTCGATCCATACTAATAATTCTTCTGTGCCATCTGGATTATTCCAAGCGATCAATGTATTATCCAAATCAGTAAGTACTGCTTTGATTCCCAGTTCACGTAACTGCGCTGGCGTAACTTTATAAATCGCATCGACCATCCAAGTTGGTTTAAAATTTGAAAACATGGTGACTCCTCTCGTCTATGTACATAAAATTTCGCCCAGTACCACAAAACAAGTGCTAAAGTAAGCAAACGGCTATGTCAGATAAACTAGCTTTTTAAAAGTAATTCACCCCATCAGCTCGTTTTCATTACAGGCGAATAAACGGTCGGGACAGAAGCAGCTCTTTCGAAACTCAGTCGAACTATCTCAAAAGTGGTAAACCAATTTTCGGATAATTTTTCCAATTTCGAAGAGCTTGACACTTCTGTCCCGACCTCTTCTGTAGTATTATACTGTATTTCAGCAGAAATTTCTATAAATGCTGTTGATAAGTTCCTGTCTGTACTAGAATTGGTTTCTTACAGCACCTTGCTTAGAAAATCAGCCGTCCGATTATTTTCAGGTCGATCAAATACCTGTTCAGGACAGCCTTTCTCAGCAATCATTCCCTCATCCATAAATAAAATCGTATCTCCTACTTCTCTCGCAAATCCCATCTCATGGGTAACGATCACCATCGTCATCCCTTCATCAACTAATTCCTTCATGACACTCAATACCTCACCAACCATCTCAGGATCTAAGGCAGAAGTTGGCTCATCAAAAAGCATGATATCCGGCTCCATTGCCAGCGCTCGAGCAATCGCGATTCTTTGTTGCTGTCCTCCTGATAGAGACTGTGGATAGTCTGTAGCTTTTTCTTCCAGACCAACCTTTTTTAATAGCTGCCATGCAACCTGTTCTGCGGCTTCTTTTGTCATTTTTTTGACTTTCATTGGTGACAAAATCAGGTTTTCCATGACCGTCATATTTGGAAACAAGTTGAACTGCTGGAACACCATCCCCATTTTTTCTCTCATTTTGAAGATATCATTTTTTTTATCTGTAATATCTGTACCTTCAAAGAAAATTTGACCAGAAGTTGGTACTTCAAGAAGATTCAAACACCGTAAAAATGTGCTCTTTCCTGAACCGGAAGGACCAATGATAACCGTCACTTCTCCTTTTTGTATTTGATAGTCAATGTCCTTTAATACTTGAACCTCACCAAAGTCTTTATATAAGTGCTGAATATCGATAATTACCTCTTCCATATGCTCTCTCCTATCGATGGTATCCTTTTCCTAATTTCTTCTCAAATACCGCCAATAATCTGGAGGTCAAAAATGTCATAACAAAGTAAATCAGCGCGGCCATGTAATAGGGTTCTAACGGAATATAGGTACTCGAAATCACCGTTTGAGCGCTACTTAACAATTCATTGATTCCAATAATCGATAATAGAGAAGAATCTTTGATCAATATAATGAACTCATTCCCCAAAGCCGGCAGAATATTACGCAGTGCCTGGGGTAAAATGACATACCTCATCGCCTGTATCGGACGCAACCCAAGTGAGTGAGCTGCTTCTGTCTGACCATAGTTGACAGCAGTGATTCCTGCCCGAACTATTTCAGCAACATAAGCTCCAGAGTTCAAAGACAATACAATCATTCCCGGAACGAGACGTCCCATATCGATTGTCAAGATACCTATTGGAATATTGACCGATGGAAAAAGATTTTGAAGTAAACCAAACCCGATCAGCACTTGAATCAACATCGGTGTGCCACGAAATGTCTCAATATAAATATTTGCCAGCCAACGCAATGGCGAGATTTTTGAAAGCTTCAGTAAAGCGATCAGTACACCTAATAGAGTACCGAAGAATACTGTAACGAGTGAGATAATAACTGTTACACCAGCTCCGGAAATAAAGTATTGACTATACGTTTCTAAAAAAGAGAAATTCATGTGCTGACCCCCAACTTATTCTTCTGTATTTTTATCTGCTAAGGCCATAGCATCTGTTACATACTGATCGATCGAACCGTCTTCAACCATTTCTTGCAAAATACTGTCGATTTCCTTTTTCAAGTCATCTTGACCTTTTGGTAAAGCAATAGCAAAAGCTTCATCTTCGTTTGATGTTAGCTCGATATCTGCAATCATCAAATCCGGATTCTGGCTAAGATAAGATTCTGCAATCGTTTCTTCAAGAACTAATGCATCAATTGAGCCTTGATTCAGTTCTACAATCAAATTGGGTACACGTGGAATCGATACTTTCTGTGAATCGGGTAACTGATCTTCCACAACACCTTCTTGGATCGATCCTTTTTGTGCACCAACTTTTTTCCCATTCAATGCTTCGATTGATGTATAGCTATCTTTGTTCTTTTTATTGATAACTATTTTTTGCGGTGGATTGTAATAAGGAGTAGAAAAATCAAATGATTTTTTACGTTCTGCAGTAGCAGAAATTCCTGAAACAGCGATATCGACTTTATTCTGTTGCAAGGCAACGAGAACTGCATCAAATTGCATATCCATAAATTCTACTTCAACACCCAATTTTTCTCCAATAGCCTTGACCATATCAATATCAGAGCCAACGATCGTATCTTTTCCATCTACTAAAGTCTTAAATTCAAATGGTGCAAAATCGGCTGATGTCCCGACCACCAGCTTTCCTTTTTCCTTAATTGCGTCTAATGCACTCTCTGTTTTTGCAGCGCTCGAATCTTTCGTGTCACTATTTCCTCCACAAGCCGCTAAAACGACTAGTGACAATACTGCTGCGATAACTAGCTTCATTTTTTTCATATAATTGTATCCCTTCTATTTTTTATTAAAGTCATTCATACTTCTTAAGTGTTCTTATCATAACATACCAAAAATGAAAAATCATCCATTTTTATCAATTTAATGAAATTTTATGCATAAAAAACACGAAAAATCGGTTTATACGTTCTTTTTATGCAAAAAAAGAGGAACTCAAGCTTTTCTTGGATTCCTCTTTATAAGATAATTGCAGTTTCTATTCTGCGTATTAAAATTTTCTAAATCGCTGGTAACGATTCTCTATTAATTCTTCTTTTGATAGCGCAGATAATTCTGTCAATTTTCCAATCAACGCTTTTTGGATCATTCGATTGATTTTGACTTGTTCCAACGCCTCACCATTTACCTCTTCCGGAATAATGCGATCAATGACCGTTAGCTCTTTCAGCTCCTTCGCTGTGATTTTCATCAACTCAGCAGCTTCCTTTGCTCGACTGCCATCTTTCCATAAAATCGATGCAAAGCCTTCGGGAGATAAAATGGCATAGATTGTATGTTCCAACATCCACACCTCATCAGCAAGTGCTAGTGCTAACGCTCCACCACTACCACCCTCGCCGATGATAATCGAAATAATCGGTACATTCAAATCTGACATTTCTACTAAATTTTTGGCAATCGCTTCGCCTTCGCCACGTTCTTCAGCACCAATACCACAGTATGCTCCGGCAGTATTGATAAACGTGATCACCGGACGATTGAACTTTTCTGCCTGCTTCATCAAGCGTAATGCTTTACGATATCCTTCAGGATGCGGAGCGCCAAAATTACGTTCAATATTCTCAGGAAGATTTCGCCCCTTTTGAATACCAACAATAGTCACTGGCTTACCAGCTAAAGTTGCAATCCCACCAACAATTGCCAGATCATCGCCAAAATAACGATCACCATGAAATTCAACGAAATCATCAAAAACACTATCAATATATTCCAATGAAGTAAAGCGATCCTGCGATCTGGCAAGCGTGACGATATCATTTGCTGTTTTTTCCATCACTATGACCAACCTTCCATTGTATGTATCTTAAGTATAGTTTCCAACGATTCCTTCAGCTGGTTTCTAGGTACAATTTTATCCACAAAACCATGACTTAGTAAAAACTCAGCCTTCTGAAAATCTTCTGGCAATTCCTGTCTGATGGTTTGTTCGATAACTCTTCTTCCAGCAAATCCAATCAAGCTTTGCGGTTCAGCTAAAATAATATCTCCGTCCATTGCAAAGCTAGCCGTCACTCCTCCCGTTGTGGGGTCGGTCAAAACAGTAACATAAAGCAAGCCGGCATTACTATGTCGTTTTAAAGCAGCAGAAATTTTTGCCATTTGCATCAATGACATGATTCCTTCCTGCATACGCGCGCCACCAGAAGCTGTAAAAATGACTACTGGTAATTTTTCTTTCAAAGCACGTTCAAACAGCCGCGTAATTTTTTCACCAACTACCGTGCCCATACTGCCCATGATGAAGTTTGCATCCATCACACCAATAGCTATTGACATTCCACCGACCATCGCTCGACCTGTCAATACCGCTTCATGAAGAGCTGTCTTTTTTTGCATGGCTTTTATCTTTTCAGCATAATCTGGAAAATCTAATGGGTCTTCGGTCTCTATATCTGTATCCCACTCAGAGAAACTTTTTTCATCCACAATAAGAGCCAGACGTTCCCAGGCATTGATCCTAAAGCTATAGCCGCAATATGGACAAGTCTTTTCCGGTCCCATGTCTTTTGTATAAAGGGTCTGCTTACAGCTAGGACATTTTGCCCACATATTATCTGGAACAGCAGGCTTTTTATTATCAGAATGAGCATCACGATTCGGATTGATACGAATGTAGTTTTTCTTTTTGAATAAAGCCATGTCTATACTCCTTTTTCTTACTGAGAAAAGTTAACAGGTAACTGTCAACTTTCTTCTTTTTAGAGGTCCGTTAGCTATTGCTCTAGATGGTCCTAGTCAAGAGCAATAGTACTCCTTTGGTTTTTTGTGGAAAAGGATCAGGTCTCTGTTCCTTTTCTCCATTCTAGAGGTCCGTTAGCTATTGCTCTAGATGGTCTTGCACCAGAGCAATAGTACTTCTTTTTTCCTCTTTTATCATTATCTTACTGCCTACTTACTGTTTTATTAGTCAGATTCAGGTTCCCAGGTTGGCAAGAATGTCTCCTGTAAGAAGCTTGTATCATAGTCTCCAGCAAGTACACTCTCATGAGTGATTAAATCCAGTTGAAATTCTGCGTTCGTCATTAACCCATCTGTAACAATTTCGCTTAATGCTCGCTGCATTTTCATAAACGCATCAAATCTATTCTCACCATGAACAATAACCTTTGCAATCATTGAATCATAGTACGGAGGGATTTTATAGCCATTATACATGGCACTATCGACCCGTAACCCCATACCACCACTTGGCAGTAAAAGATTTTCAATCGTTCCCGGTGCCGGTGCAAAATTGAAGGCGGGATTTTCAGCATTGATCCGACACTCAATAGCATGACCCGAGATTGTTACATCTTTTTGCTTGATCTTCAACTCTTCACCAGCTGCAATCCTGATCTGTGCCTTTACTAAATCGATCCCTGTAACCATCTCAGTTACCGGATGCTCAACTTGAATTCGTGTATTCATTTCCATAAAGTAAAAGTCTCCGGAAGTATCCATTAAAAACTCAATTGTACCCGCATTTTGATAGCCAACAGCTTTGGCTGCTCGAACAGCAGTTTCTCCAAGTAATGCGCGTTTTTCATCTGAAATAACTACTGAAGGGGATTCTTCCATCACTTTCTGATTATTTCTCTGTAATGAGCAGTCACGTTCTCCCAGATGAATCACATGACCAAAATGATCACCCAATATTTGTACTTCAATATGGCGAGCTGGGTAAATGATTTTCTCTATATACATATCTCCATTATTGAATGCTGCTTTTGCTTCCTGTTGGGCAGAATCAAATTGCGCAGGTAATTCGTCTTTACTCATAACTTTACGAATCCCTTTACCTCCACCACCAGCTGCTGCTTTCAACATAACTGGATAGCCGATTTTTTCTGCCACGGCCAGTGCTTCCTCAACTGTAGCAAGGACACCCTCACTTCCTGGAATAACAGGAACCTTTGCTTCAATCATTAACTTCCGTGCATTGATTTTATTCCCCATTGCATCGATCGTTTCTGATTTTGGTCCGATAAATGTCAGGTTACACTCTTCACACATAGAAGCAAACTGGCTGTTTTCTGATAAGAACCCAAAACCTGGATGAATCGCCTCTGCATTAGTCACGATAGCTGCACTCAATACACGTTGCACATTCAAATAGGATTCTGTTGCTTTCGCCGGTCCGATACAGATTGCTTCATCTGCCAGTTGTGCATGCATGGCTTCACGATCTGCCTCTGAATAAACAGCAACCGTACGAATGCCTAACTCTCTACACGCTCTAATAATACGTACGGCAATTTCACCGCGGTTGGCAATTAAAATTTTTGAGAACATACTCATCTATCCAATCATAAAAGTTATTTCTGCTTCTGCAACTTTCTTACCGTTTACTTTTGCAATCCCCTTGCCTGTTCCGGCAACTGATTTTACCTTTAGAATTTCCACTTCTAAAGTCAGCGTATCTCCGGGAACGACCTTCTGTCTGAAACGCACTTTATCCATAGCACCAA
The DNA here is from genome assembly GCF_002140975.2 of Enterococcus sp. 9E7_DIV0242. NCBI lineage: Bacteria > Bacillati > Bacillota > Bacilli > Lactobacillales > Enterococcaceae > Enterococcus > Candidatus Enterococcus clewellii. The sequence goes on along the minus strand of NZ_CP147247.1, from coordinate 3,907,053 downwards.
AATAGGCTGTTTTCCCTTTAAAATTCGGCATGGAAAGCAACGCAACTGCCCCTGCCTGAGCTAAAGCCTCGATAATCAGTACTCCCGGCATTACAGGCTCTCCTGGAAAATGTCCTTGAAAGAACGGCTCATTTATTGTTACGTTTTTCTTTGCAATAACTTTTTCGCCTACGATTATTTCTTCCACTCTGTCTAGAAGTAGGAATGGATACCTATGTGGGATGATTTCCATGATTTCTTGAACATTCATCGCTTATTCTCCTTTAGCCACACGGAATAATGGTTGATTATATTCCACTATGGCTTCATTTTCAACTAAAATCTCTGTAATCGTTCCATCAACTGTAGAGGTGATTTCATTCATTAACTTCATCGCTTCAACAATACAAACGACTTCGCCTTTCTTCACTTTATCTCCTACAGACTTGAACATTGATTTGTCCGGTGCCGGTTGTAAATAGACAACACCAACAAGTGGTGAAGTAATTTCTTCTCCCTCAGTTGCTGCCTGACGTGGCGCTTCTGCAGGTCTGGCTGAAATAACTGGTTCAGCTTCCACAATCACCGCTTTTTCTGACACTTTTTCTGTTTCTGACTGTGCTTGAACAGTTCGCTGAGAGACATTATTTTTATTCATATAAAGTTCAAATGAACCTTCTCTTAAATCAAACTCAGTCAAACTAGAGTGATCAAATTTTTCTAAAAGTTCCTTTACTTCATTGATATCCATTATTACTAATCCTCCCAACGTTTCAGACAGATAACTGCATTATGTCCGCCGAAACCTAATGAATTGCTTAAAGCGTAGTCAAATGAATGTGGCTGACTTGTGTTAGCTACAACATTGACGGTCACCTCTTCATCCATATTTTGTAAATTGATTGTTGGTGGAATAAATTGATGTTGTAAAGCATTCAACGTAGCAATCCCCTCGATTCCACCAGCTGCACCCAATAAATGTCCAGTCATACTCTTTGTACTGCTGACACGGATTTCCTTGGCAGCCTCACCCATAGCCAACTCAATTGCTTTGGATTCTGCACTGTCATTTGTTGGTGTACTCGTACCATGAGCATTAATGTACCCTACCTGTTCAGCTGTAATTCCCGCTTCTTCTATTGCCAGCTTCATCGCTTTCGCTGCTCCACTGCCGTCTGGTGTTGGAGAGGTCATATGATATGCATCACAGTTCGAACCATAGCCCACGATTTCGCCCAAGATAGTCGCACCACGTTCTTGTGCATGTTCTAAAGACTCAAGGACAAATACACCCGCTCCTTCTCCCATCACAAATCCATTACGATCTTTGTCAAAAGGAATCGATGCTCTATTTTCATCAGTTGCATGAGAAAGTGCTGTCAAAGAAGAAAAACCAGAAATTCCGATTTCGGTAATTGATGCCTCTGTACCTCCAGCCATGATCACATCAGAGTAGCCATGTTTGATGTTACGAAATGCCTCACCAATGGAGTTTGTTGCACTAGCGCATGCCGTAACAATTGATGTACAAATTCCTTTAGCTCCGATACGTAAAGCAATATTTCCTGCAGCCATATTCGCAATAGACATTGGAATAAACAGAGGACTCACTCTTTGAGGTCCTTTATCGTGCATACGGATAACCTGATCTTGAATCGTTTGAAGTCCACCAATACCAGAACCTACCATGACACCAAAACGGTTCACATCGATTTTTTCTTTATCCAGACCACTCATTTCCATTGCTTCGATTGCAGCATAAATACCATACAGTGAAAACAGATCCATCCGTTTCGCATCTTTTTTTACAAAATATTTATCAAAAGGAAATTCCTTAACTTCTGCTGCCAATGCCACACCCGTTTCTGTTGCATCAAACTTTGTGATTGGCCCAATCCCATTCTTTCCTTCTTTTAGACTTTCCAAAAAGGTTTGCGCATCATTTCCAATCGGAGATGTTACACCATAACCTGTGATTACTACTCGATTCATTTGATTTTTCCTCCCAACCGGTTCGTTTATCCTTGCATAACTAAGCCGCCATCAACATTTAGCACTTGTCCAGTAATGTATGGACTTTCAGCTAAAAATACTGCTGCTTTAGCAACATCCTCTGTCTGTCCATATTTTTTCAATGGAATTTGTTCATTCATTTTTTTCTTGATTTCATCAGAAAGGATCGCTGTCATTTCTGTTTCAATAAACCCAGGAGCAATCGCATTACAAGTAATCCCTCTTGCAGCAACTTCTCTAGCTACTGATTTTGTAAAACCGACAACGCCCGCTTTACTTGCTGAGTAATTCGCCTGACCCACATTTCCCATCAAACCAACTACACTGGTCATGTTAATGATACGTCCGCTACGTTGTTTCATCATGCGTTTTACTGCATGTTGCGTCATATTGAACGTTCCAGTCAGGTTGATATCGATACATTTTGAAAAATCTTCTCCTGACATTCTCAACAAAAGCTTGTCATTCGTGATCCCAGCATTATTAATCAAGATATCAACACTGCCCAACTGCTCCACAGCCTGTTCAATCATCTTTCCAGCTGCTTCATAATCTGAGATATCCCCCGAAATACCAACACAAGAAACTCCATTACTCTTTATTTCATTAATCAGCTCTTCGGGTATTTCACCACGGCCATTTAAAACAATATTTGCACCTTCTTGAGCAAAGGTATGTGCGATCGCTTTGCCAATTCCTCGGCTACTGCCTGTAACAAATACGTTCTTTCCTTTTAAATCCATTCTCTATCCCTCGCTTAAAAGTGTTAAGGTTTCTGCCAACGTCGCGCTATCTTCCACACGAGCTGTTGAAATCTCTTTATCGATTTTTTTTATAAAACCAGTTAAAGTCTTACCCGGTCCTACTTCAATGATTCTACCTACACCTAATTGCTTCATATTTTCGACACTATCTGCAAAGCGAACAGCTTTCATAACCTGTTGTGTCAGTAATGCTCTGATTTCATTCGCCGGCATAACCTCTGCAGTCGTATTGCTAATAACTGGGATCTTCGGTTCTTTAAAGTCAATCGATTGTAGCTCCTTCGCCAATTGATCTGAAGCTGGCTTCAGCAATGCAGTATGAAAGGGACCACTGACATTCAGAGGCATCATCCGTTTCACGCCTTGTTCTTTTAATAGAGAAACTGCTTGATCAACTGCCACCGTCTCCCCACCAATAACGATTTGTTGTGGTGTATTATAATTTGCAGGTGAGACAATTCCTAAAGCTGAAGCTTTCTCACAGCATTCCTCAATTAACGAACGATCAGCATTCATGATAGCCACCATTTTTCCAGTTCCAGCCGGCGCTGCCTCAGTCATGAATTTCCCTCGTTTAGCAACCAATGCCACGGCATCCTTGAAAGAGATTGCTTCACTCGCCACCAAAGCGCTATACTCACCTAAACTTAGCCCGGCAGTGATATTTGGTGTATATCCTTGCTCTTTTAAAAGACGATTGAATGCTGTACTAACCGTTAAAATCGCCGGTTGTGTGTACATCGTTTGATTCAGCTGTTCGTTTTCAGTAAAACAGAGCTCAGCCATATCATATCCAAGTACCTCACTTGCTTCTGAAAAAGTTTCTCTAACTAGCTTTTCCTGCTCATAAAGCTCTTTTCCCATACCGACATATTGAGCACCCTGCCCACTAAATACAAAAGCTGTTTTCATTGAATAACCGACTCTCCTTTAATTGGTTGACGAAACTTGCCAAGTAATTGTCAACTTTCTTTATTCTTGTGGTCCGATGGCCATTGCTTCTAGATGTGCCTACAAAAGAGCAATGGCTCTCCTTTAGTTTGTTGTAGAAATTAGTCAGATAACTGACCAATTTCTTTATTTTCGCGGTCCGATGGCCATTTCCCTAGCATTCTTGATAAAAGGGAAATGGCTCTCCTTAAAATTGTTGATTAAACTAGTTAGTTTACTAACTGGTTTCTTCTTTTTGCTGGTCCGATAGCTATAAAAGAGTAATAGTTCTTATGCTACACCAGATAACAAGGATAATTTTTTTCTCTTCTCTTTGTTGTTGCTATTAATCTTGTCTTCAGCTGAATCTCTGTGTCTGCGAATGAATAACTTCTTTCGTTTCCAACATCAATGATTCAATAATCTCTTTTGCTGTCTCTTCTTTTTTGATCATTCCAGCAATTTGACCGGCCATAACAGAACCATGATCCATATCACCTTCAACTACAGCCTTTCTTAGTGCTCCATGACCTAATTCGTCAAATTTCTGCGTATCAGGAGTTTCATTTTTAAGCTCTTGCTTTTCAAGCTGATCATATTCTCTTGTCAATTTATTTTTCAAGGCTCGCACAGGATGCCCAAAATGTTGACAGGTCACAACTGTATCAATATCTCTGGCCTTGATAATTTTTTGTTTATAATTTTCATGTACTGTACATTCGTTGGCTACAAGAAAGCGGGTTCCAATCTGCACGCCTTCAGCACCAAGCATCAGTGCTGCTGCCATTCCACGACCGTCACCAATTCCCCCAGCGGCAATTACAGGGATAGAGAGCGCATCAACGATTTGAGGAACCAGACTCATTGTTGTCAGCTTTCCAATGTGACCTCCTGCTTCCATTCCTTCTACAACCACTGCATCTGCCCCAATTTTTTCCATCCGTGTACCAAGAGCTACTGACGGAACCACTGGGATAACCTTGATTCCATGTTCTTTGAATCGCTCCATATGTTTGCTGGGATTTCCAGCTCCTGTAGTAACTACTGGAACTTTTTCCTCACAAACTAAATCAACGATATCTTCAGCAAACGGAGACAGTAGCATAATATTTACTCCAAACGGCTTATTCGTTATTGCTTTGATTTTTCTGATTTCTGCTTGTACAATTTCTTTCGGTGCGTTTCCACCTGCAATGATCCCTAGCCCACCAGCTTCTGAAACTGCGCCTGCTAGTGTTGCATCAGCGATCCATGCCATGCCCCCCTGAAAAATTGGGTATTTTATATTTAGTAATTCACATATTTTTGATTGCATAAATTAATACATCCTTTAATAGTCTAAAAATAATTGCTGTAATTAAGTAATAAAATTGAGTATGTATAGCTAATAAAATTTTAGCCTTCAGTATAAATAAATAATGGGACAAGAGCACTCTCTTCCAAGTGAACAAGGAAAACATACAAAATCGTTCACACTTGATTTTTACACAGCAGTTTTTACAGACTCAAAAACATCCTGTGCCATTCCTGCCAGAACTCATGCAGTATCAACCAAGCGCAGTGAACATTGCTTCCTTATTTGCTTGAAGCTGAACACTCTTGCCCCAACCTTATGATCAGCTACCGCTTTTATTTAATGACGATTAGCTGTTTTTTTGTTTTTCTACATATGTTACTAAATCTTGAACAGTTACAATGCCTTCTTCTGATTCGATTTTTACATCAAAAGCATCTTCGATTTCATTGATAATTTGGAATAAGTCCAAGCTGTCAGCATCCAATTCTTCTTGAATATTTGTTTCCAATTTTACCTCTTCAGGCTCTTTTCCTAATTCTTCTACAATAATTGCTTGAATTTTTTCAAATATCATGTGTATATTCCTCCAAAAATTTAATTTTTTAATTTATATGTGAACAGAATTTAGAGCGTCAGGAGCATTGTGCCCCAAGTTAAACCGCCGCCAAAACCTGTTAACATCACGCGTTGTTGTGTACCTAATGTCAATGTTCCCGCTTCAACTGCCTCATCCAATAAAATGGGAATACTGGCAGCCGATGTGTTTCCATATTTCTCCATACTGGTTAAGAATTTTTCTCTAGGCAGTTTCAGTTTTCGCGCCATTTTATCAATCATTCTTATGTTCGCCTGATGGAGTAGAAAATAATCCACATCATGCTCACTTTTGTCCAATACTTCCCGAATATCCTTCGCAACATCACTCATTGCAAAATCAAAAATAGCCCGACCATTCATTTCCAACCAATTACTCTGTTCCTCTTTTTTTTCATAAAAAGGACTATTATTTTGGATAAACCCTGAGGTTAGCGAACCTCCTCGACTACCATCAGAATGAAGGCTTTCAGCCAAAATATGTTGTGTTTCATTGGCTTCCAATACAACACCGGCTGCACCATCTCCAAAGAGTACTGCAGTACTTCGATCATCCCAATCAAGGGTTTTAGATAATGTTTCACCACCGATAATGATTCCTTTGTTGTATCCACTCCGAATCATTTTCTCCCCGATACTCAAGGCGTAAACAAACCCGGAGCAAGCAGCACTTATATCAAAAGCAAAAGCATTTATCGCCTTGATTCCAGCTTGAACTTGACACGCAACTGATGGCATTTGATAGTCCGGAGTAATTGTTGCCACGATAATAAAATCGATAGTCTCAGGAGTCAGCTTTGATTTTTCTAATAAATTGAGCGCAGCCTTTGTACATAAATCAGATGTATTTTCATCTGTCACAACATGACGAGAACGAATACCTGTCCTGCTGTTTATCCATTCGTCCGAGGTATCCATGAATTGACTAAGCGCATCATTTGTTACCTGCTTCTTAGGAATGTATTTACCCGTGCAAGTTATTTTTCCGTATTGACTCATTTGTTCCTCCTGTACACTCGCCTATTCTTACTTATATTCCTGTAAGAAGTCATGAAGATTCTTTAGCGCTTTTAGCAACGCACGCTCTTCTTCCGGCTCCATACCATTCAAAATATTTTTGACCATATCACGATGAAAATGCTGATGAACACGATAAAGCAACTTTCCTTTTTTCGTCAACCCCAACTTCACAACACGGCGATCATCCTCACTTCGAATACGTTCAACATAGTCCTTTTTCACAAGATTATTGATCGCCACGGTCAATGTTCCGACAGTGATCGCAAGTTCTTTGGCTACTTCCGAAGAAGTTTTTCTTTTATACATGCCAATAGCTTCAATCGTATGCATTTCTGTGATTGATAAGTCCTTAAACTTTGATTTTTTTAATTCTGACTCTTCAATCGTCAAGATATCGTTGAAGACACTAACAAGATAATCATTTATCGTTTCTAAATCTGGTTTCATCATGCACACCATCCGTAATTACTTTGATAATCAAAAGATTTGACAATCAAACTATATATCATTCATTTGATAATTGCAAGGAATTTTTTATTTTTTACTCTTTTCTTTAGTAAAAACCAATCAAATCAACAGATTCTTATTAACAAACAATCTTACTAAAATTATGAAAAGTAAGAAAAGGTTTGACAATTCAGTCAGAACTGTCTATAGTAAATTTAGTTTGATATTCAAACTATTTACTTATAAAATACATGAATATAAGGAGCATAAACATGACTTTAAAACCATTAGTGATAGATAAACTTGTCGCGAAAATCCCTGTAATACAAGGCGGGATGGGGATCGGTGTGAGTCTGGCTAACCTAGCAGGTGCTGTAGCCAGAGAAGGAGGGATCGGCATTCTTTCCACCGCACAAATCGGCTATCAAGAAGAAATGTTTGAAAAATCTCCGCTAAGAGCAAATATGGATGCTATAAAAAAGCAATTTGATAAGGCCAAAGAAATCGCAAAAGGCGGGATAGTTGGTTTCAATATCATGGCAGCAACGTTCCAATATGAACGCTATGTAAAACGCTGTGTAGAGGTTGGTGCCGATGTTATTATTTGCGGTGCCGGACTTCCTGTCAATCTTCCAGAACTAGTCGAAGGAAGCCAAACAAAAATCGCACCTATTGTTTCCTCGAATAAAGCAGCGAAAGTCCTACTTGGTTTGTGGAAGAAACGCTACAACAAAACAGCAGATTTCGTTGTTGTAGAAGGACCTAAAGCTGGTGGTCATTTAGGCTTCAAAGCAGATTCAATGGAAGAAAGCATTGAACATATGGATGCTGAATTGAAAGAGATCATTGCAACTGTCAACGCGTTTGGAGAAGAATTCAACCAAGATATTCCAGTTATATTTGCCGGTGGTGTCTACACTCGTTCCGATATCGATTATTACTTAAGCTTGGGCTGCTCTGGTGTCCAAATGGCCACTCGCTTTGTCGTTACAGAAGAATGCGATGCACCTGATTCTTATAAACAATCCTATATTGATGCAAAAGAAGAAGACATTGCGATCATTAAAAGTCCTGTAGGAATGCCTGGTCGTGCAATCAAGAATCAGTTTACAGAACGAATCAAACATGAAACGATTCCTATTGAAAAATGTCGCAACTGTCTCTCTTATAAGCACTGTGATCGTAAAACGATACCTTACTGCATTTCAGAAACCTTGTTGAATGCAGTGACTAAAGATCCAAATCACGCTTTAGTGTTTGCTGGCTCAAATGCTTATCGCATTACTGAAAAAACAACGGTTCAAAAAATATTTGAAGAATTAATGCAGAAAAAGTAAAAAAAAGACGGCGGAGACAAATGTCTCCGCTGTCTTTTCTTACTCTAAACCCAGATAAATAGTGAAGTCGATTTCCTAACTTCAGCTTTTTAAGTCGTGAGCAATACAAGTGTCCATCCTGAGATTATTGGATCAAGTCATAGATCTCCATTGCTACAATATCGATATTATCAAATTGATAGCTTTGCTGACTATCCGCTTCAGTCAGTTCAAAAGTATCAGTCGTTTTATCATAATTTACTAGGCATTTTTCAACACCCTCACGTTCAAAACGACGAACTTGTATTTCGTTATCGCTTGCTTCTGTCATTGCTTCAAGTCTTTTGATGATCGCGACTAACTGTGATTGCTTCATAACTTGACCTCCCTTTGCGAACTAAGTTTCATTCCTGTACCATTGTAACAAAACATTACCTCTCTTGCATGATTTTTCGTAAATTTTTTTCACTTTTTTGCCGTTCCTTAATAAAAATTTAGCTGCTTATCCTTCAGCGCCCCACCAAAGCTTGATCAACGCTTGAGTCCCATCATTTTCAAACCCTTTTTCGGCTAACTTACTATACAATTCTTCCGCCAATCTTGTAGCTGGAAGATCGATTTCCATCGTTCTTGCTTCATCCAATGCAATTTTTAAATCTTTAATAAAGTGCTTCACGAAAAAACCAGGTGAATAATCTGCCTTCAATATTCTTGGCCCATAATTATTCATTGACCAATTCGATGCGCTTCCCCCACCCAATGTTTCAATCACTTTTTCTAATTTCAATCCAGCCTTCTCCGCATAGACCAACATTTCTGTCATCCCAGTCATTGTACCTGCGATCATGATTTGATTAGCCATCTTCGTGTGCTGCCCTTTTCCAGCAGTACCATGTAGATTAAACGTTTTTCCAAATGTTTTAAAAATTGGAACAACTTTTTCGTAGGCTTCTTCATTTCCTCCAACCATAATCGTCAGTGTTCCGTTTTTTGCACCAAGATCTCCTCCCGAAACAGGAGCATCCAACGCTGAGGCGCCCTGTTTTTCAGCCTGTTCAGCAAGCCTTACAGCCAATGATGGCGTACTTGTCGTCAAGTCTACAAGAATTTTCCCAGTAATATCCGCTTTAAATATCCCGTCCTCACCAAAGTAAACCTTGTCCACATCTTGAGGAAAACCAACCATGGTAAAAATAATCTCACTAGCAGTGGCAACTTCTTGCGGTGTATCTTTCCAGACTGCTCCTTTGTGAACTAACTCATCTGTTTTACTCTTTGTCCGATTATAGACAGCCACATTCAATCCATTTTTCATCATGTTTTCTACAATCGAATGACCCATTACACCAATTCCAATAAAGCCAATAGTTTTCATAGCTGCATCCCTCTCACTAAAAAATAAAAAAACCTTTGTTTATAGTATAAACTACAAACAAAGGTTTTAACATTTTTATTGTTTTCTCAAAGAAATAAATTTTACTTTTATTTTTTCAATGGAAACAAAGCTCTCTTTTTCAGCAAGAACAGTCTCCTCGTAATATCTCAATGTATCATTATAAAAATCGATCATTCGTTCACCAAAATAAGTCGAAGAAATCTCATATAGTTTTTTACTGATAATATGTTGATCTGTTGGATTCTTCTCATTCACATAATCAATAAATGCTTGAGCAAAATCTTCATCCTTTTCAAAGGTTATCCCTAAAGAGCGATGATCCAATAAATCATTTAAATAGTCATTTCCCTCGACAACACATGGAAGGCCTGCCGCAATGGCTTCTGTATAAGTCAATCCCTGTGTTTCGGAGGTTGAAGCACTCACAAAATAATCAGCTGCCTTATAATAGATTGCTACTTCATCATTTGGAACTTCTCCTGTAAAAATTACCCGATCTTGAATTCCAAGCTCTGCAGCCAGATTTTTCAGTCCATCTGCATATGGACCATTACCGACAATCAGTAAGCGTGCTTTTGGAAACTCCTTAAACACATCTGACATCCCATTAAGAATTGCCTGAATATTTTTTTCAAACGATATTCGACTAAGTGAAAGCAATGTAAGGTTATCATCCGTTAGCCCTAAATCTTTCCTTAACGCTTTGACCATATCTTCCGTTATATCCGGTCGATCAAATTTATCAATATCAATCCCAGTAGGTATCACTCGCATGGGTATCTTTATTCCATATTCTTGAAGCTTGTTGATTACTCTCTTACTTGGGCAGACTACTCCAGTTGTATGGTTCGTGAAAGCTTTAGAAAAGTACTTCACATGCGTCGGACGAAGTACCTTCCCCTTCGCAATATAATGAAGATATTCCTCATACATCGTATGATAGGTATGGATCACAGGTATCTTCAACTTCTTTGCTACCATTTTTCCTAGCATTCCAGCGCCAAACTCTGTATGTGTATGAATCAGATCCAAGTCCAATTCTTTCGCAATCAAATACGCATACCACATTCCTCGAACTACAATTCGCCGTTCTTTAAATGATACCAAAGGTACGCTAGGCATTCTGATTACATCTTCTTCAAATGCAGAAGCATTCGGATCTGTGGTCGTAAAGATGTAGACCTCATGCCCATTATGCTCCAGTTCTTCTTTCAACGTTTGTATAGATGTTGCAACCCCACTAATTTGGGGAAAATAAGTATCCGTGAAAAATCCTACTTTCACTGTTTTTCCCTCCATCAAAATCCATTACTGTGATGTATAACCGTTTTACTTTCATTTTTACTTTCACTTTTCAATACTTTCTCATATATCTTTTTCAGCTCATCACCGATACGTTCAATACTTTTCTCTTCAGCAGTTAAGTAGCCCTGTTTTTTTGTAGATGGTAATTCCTCATTAAGAATTTGCTGAATCAAGCGCTCAAACTCTTCTTGTGAATTTCCCATATAACAATTAATATTTTCTTCCAACCAACCATTGTAGACTGGAATATCTCGAACAAGAATTTGTTGATGGCTAGCTAAAGCTTCCAAAATGACAATCCCTTCTGTCTCTTCATGAGATGGAAAGAAAAATAAATCAGCGCCCGAATAAGCTCCTTCTATAATATCACCTTTAATGTATCCTGGAAACTCTACATTTGCAGGATGATCTTCCTTTACAATATCTCGAATATTTTTAGGAATAGAATACATTGGTGTATGTCCAAACCAGATAAAACGATATTGAGGTAAGTTCTCTGCGATTTTAACAAAATCAGTGATTCCTTTTCGTTCAAAATATAGCCCAACGCAGATAATCACTTTTTCATTCTCTTTGATATCAAAATATTCTTTAAATGCTTGTTCCTTTTCAGCTGATGGTTCAAAGCGATGCAAATCAATACCATTTGAAATAGCTGAGATAGGTACTGTTATACCATATCCTTCAAGAAGCTCTTTTGAATATTGTGTTGGTGTGACGATATAGTCAGCCTTTTTATAAAGGCTCACTAAATATTTTTTTACTAAAGGAGAGATGGTATTAGAACCAATAAATGAATTTCTGAAATCTTCTTCAGTAGAATGTGCATGATAAATTACTTTCTTTCCAAGTTTCCGTGCTTTGCTTACCATTCCATGACTATGTATTCCATATGTATTGATATGTAAAATATCATAATCCGTACATTCCGGATCTAAAGTGTACTCAATCCCTGCTTTAGAAAGTGCACGTTTTTGGTGATCTAACGCTCT